>JAGXAY010000058.1 GCA_018971385.1 Acidobacteriota bacterium
ATCACAACATCAAGTGGGTCGAGGTCACCTCGCTCCTCGAGCGCTTCGGTGAAGTGCACGAGTCCCACCGCGGCAACTGGGCCATCACGGTGAACAGTGAGACGATCAGTTTCGGACCCTCCCGAGCGAAGGAGCTCACGGAGGATCAGGTGATTCGAGTCCGTCACTTCCTCCAGTCCCTCGGCGTGAGCGAGAAGGACGTGGCCGCCTGAGCCCGGCGCGCTCGGCGCGTCCCCTGCTCCTGCTCCCCCCGTCGGAGACCAAAGTCTCCGGAGGTCGGACCGTGGGCGCCCCGGGGCGCTTCGACGACATTCTCGAGACTCCGCGCGCTCTCGTCGCCCGAGCCCTTGCCGAGACCCTCGAGCGCGCGGACGACCGGCGGGTGGCGACGCTTCTCAACGTGTCGGCGGCTCGAGTCGAGGAGGCGCGCGAGGTCACCGCAGCGGCGGCTCGAGGTTCGGGACCGCTTCTTCCGAGCTGGCGCCGATACGAAGGAGTGGTGTGGGGCCACCTGCGTCCCGCGGAGGTGACCCCCGGTCATCGTCGTCGACTGCTCATTCCGAACGCGCTCTACGGACTGAACGCGGGAAGCGACCCGGTGGCAGAGTACCGCCTCAAGTTCACGGTCAGTCTCGAAGGACTCGGCCCCCTCGCCCGGTTCTGGCGAGAGCACCTGGGCCGCGCCCTCGACGAGATGGGTCGAGTGGAGATCATCGATCTGCTCCCCGACGAGCACCACCGCGCGATCGACTGGACGGCCCTTCGACGCCCCCGGTATCAACGGGTTCGCTTCGTGAGTGCCGACGAGTCCTCCGTCGTCGGTCACGACGCCAAGGCCGCGAAGGGGGCCCTCGCTCGCCACCTCCTCGACGCGGGCGCGCCGGGACTCGGGACCTTCGAGTGGCGGGGGTGGCGTAGCGTGCGCCGGGGCGACGACTACGTCGTCCTCGCGCCATCGTCACCTGCTCGTCACGAAGGGTTTTCGTAAGATTTTCTCGCTTTTATAGACTGTGCGGGCTATCGAGGAGGGCAATGACGCCGCTGACGCGACGGGAAGTGGGAATGGTCGCCGCGCTCAGCGTGCTCATCGCGGGCTTCTTCGTTCTCGACGCCGCGGCTCACCACGCCCTCGGCATTCCCCGTAACGACGACTGGTCCTACTACTTCTCCACCTTCTCGTTGGCGGCGACGCACCACTACCACCTCTCGGGCTGGGACGAGTCCAGTCTCATCCTCCAGTCCCTCTTCGCCTGGCCCCTCGTCTCCTTCTTCGGGCCCCACTACGCCCCCTTGCAGATCCTCGTCGCCGGCCTTGGCGCTCTCGGGCTCACGCTCACCTACCTTCTGCTGCGGCGCTTCCTCCAACCTCGCGGGGCCACCTTCTCTCTCCTCGTTCTCGCGCTCGGACCCCTCTTCGGATCGCTCTCCACCTCCTTTATGACCGACGTGCCGGCCTTCGCGGCGGCCATGGGTTCCCTCTACGCCGGTACTCGAGCCCTGCGGGGTCGGACCCGGGACCTCTGGTTCACCCTGGCCGTCCTGCTCGGGGTGGGGGCCTTCATGATTCGCCAGGTTGGCGCGGTGGCCCTGCTCGCGGTGGTGGTGTCGGTGTTCGTGCTTCGCCCGAAGGCCGAGCGACTAGTCATTGGGGCCATCGGGGTCGCCGGCTTCGCCCTGGTGTGGGGCTATAACCACTGGCAGTCCCATCTCACCAACGCGAAGAACCTCCGCCTCGATCTCGCCTTGTCTTTTCTCCAGTCCCGCGTGGGCTGGGACGTGAATCTCCTCTTCACCCTCTGTCTCTTCGCCGGGCCGGCCCTCCTCGCCTGGCACACGACGACCCCGTGGCGCCGGGCCTGGGCGAGGGCCCCGAAGACCCTGTCCACTGTCGTGGCTGCGGTCGCGGTCGTCCTGCTCTGGTATCGCCCGAGTCCCTCGGGCAACTACTTCACCCCGCTCGGCGCCTACTCCAACACCGTTCTCGGTCACCCCCCGGTGCTCTTTTCGAGCGTGCTCTGGGACCTCATTCGACTCGTCGGCTGGGCCTGCACCTTCCAGATGGCCGTGGTGGCCCTGAACGGGGTGCTGCTCGCTCCGGGCATTCTGCACCGGGCGAGAAACACCGATCGGGCGGGCGGCATCACGGTCATCTCCACCTACCTCGTCTTCTTCGTGGGGGCCGAGTTGCTCTACGTCCTCGTGGTTCCCCAGTTCTTCTTTGACCGTTACCTGCTGCCGGCGATTCCCCTCACCGCCGGTCTCGCCTGGGCCGCGATCGAGTCGATGACCCACGAACGGCGCCCCCGAGCCCGCCGCGCCGCCCCGAGCCCCCTCGCCCGAGCGGCGCGGGCGATGCCCCTCGTGGTGCTCATCCTCTTTAGTGCGGTGGGAGTCATCGTGGTCGACGACGCCGCGACGCTGGACGGGGCGCAGTGGCACTTCGACACGATGATCGTGGCCAGTGGCATTCCGGCCTCTCGACTAGACGGCGGCTTCGACTGGTACGCCTCGCTCCAGGGCATTCCGGCCTTCCCGGGTGGCGGAATCCGTAAGCCGTTCTGGCTCGGTCTCTTTCCCAATCACACCACCTGTGAGGAGATTGGGTACCCGAGCGCCCTCCCCCCGGGGGAGACGCCCCTCGCCACCTACGTCGCCCACGGCCTCGCCGGCGAGACCGTCACGCTCGTCGCCTACAAAATCGGTATTGGTCCCCACGTGAAGGGCATGTGCCCACCACTGTGGGCCAGTCATCACCAGATCGTGACGCGACCGGCGGGCTCGAGCCACAGCCCGTCGCCCTCGACCACGCTGAAGGCGTCGTAGAAGGCGTCCACGTTCTTCAGAATCTGGTTGCAGCGGAACTCGGCCGGTGAGTGGGGGTCAATGGTGACGAGTTGGGCCGCGAACTCCGGTCGCACCTTGGTCCGCCAGATCCGGGCGTAGGCGAGGAAGAATCGCTGCGCGTCGCTGAGTCCGTCGATCTCGGGAGCGGGGTTGGGGTAGCGGAGTCGATAGGCCCGCCAGGCGATGGCCACTCCGCCGAGATCGCCGATGTTCTCTCCCAGGGTGAAGCGTCCGTTGACGGTCGAGTCGGGCGCCTCGCTCGGGTGAAGTTCGTTGTACTGGGCGACCAGTTTCTCGCCGAGGGCGTCGAAGGCCGCCCGATCCTCCTCGGTCCACCAGTCGACTTTGACTCCGTGACCGTCCGACTTCGACCCCTGATCGTCGAAGGCGTGGCCGATCTCGTGACCGATGACGGCGCCGATAGCTCCGTAGTTGAGCGCGGGATCCACCGCGGGGTCGAAGAAGGGGGGCTGAAGAATGGCGGCGGGAAAGACGATCTGGTTGTAGTTGGGGTAGTAGTACGCGTTCACGGTTTGGGGAGTCATAAACCACTCCTCCCGGTCCACCGGGCCGAGGGCCCGGGCCAGTTGACGCTCGGTCTCGGCGCGGTTGAGGACGAGGTAGTTCTCCACGAGGTCTTCTCCGAGAGTGACGTCGCCGTAGTCGGTCCAGCGTCGGGGAAACCCGATGCGGGGAGCGAGGAGGGCCAACTTCTCCAGAGCTCGCTCCCGGGTCGTCGCGCTCAGCCACGGGCGTTCGGCGATGCTCTCGGCGTAGGCGGCCAGGAGATCCTCAATGAGTTCGTCCATGGCGCGTCGCGCGTCAGCCGAGTAGTGGCGCTCCACGTAGATCTGACCTACGTCGTCCCCGAGGGTCGAATTAATGAAGGAGACGGTTCGCTGCCAGCGGGGTCGACGGGCCGGGACGCCCGCGAGCGTGCGGGAGAAGAAGTCGAAGTGAATCTCGGCGATCTCGTCGCTTAAGAGTCCGGCGAGTGACTCCACGAGGTGCACGCGTAACCAGTCCCGCCACGTCTCGAGATCGACGCTCGTGAGGGCTCCGAGTGCGTGGGGCAGAAAGGGCGGGTGGGCCACCACGACTTCGGTGTCGTGATCCATGACGCCGAGCCCCCCTCGCCACGCCTCGAGGAGATCACTCTCGGCCGCGCAGAGTTCCTCGAGGTTCTGGCGGGTGAGCAGGTTGGAGGTCTTGTCACGGTCTCGGGCGTCGACGTTCGAGAGGTGAGCACTCGCGAGGTGTCGTTCGAGTTCGAGGACTCGCCGGGCCCGGTCCTCGCCGTCGGGCCAGCCGAGAACGTCACTGACGCGTGCCACGAAGCGTCGAAAGCCCTCGAGCAGTGGGGAGTCGTTCGCCTCCCGGTAGTACTGCTCGTCGGGGAGAGAGAGTCCACCGGGGTAGTAGTGGAGAATGAGTCGGTCCTCGCGGGAGAAGTCCGCACTCACCGCGGGCTGGATCAGCGACGCGAGCCCGAGGACGCTCCACTCACCAAGGAGCCGGGCGAGGTCGTCGGGCGTCGAGACGGCGTCAATACGCGCGAGGAGGGGGGCGAGCGGGGCGGCCCCGAGCGAATTGGCCCGCTCTTCATCCATGAAGGCGCGGTAGAGCCGGGCGAGTCGGCTCGTCACGAGGTCGTCACTCTCCGGACGGAGCTCTTCAAGAATCTCGCGAACGTGGGCGTCCGCCGCCTCGCGTAGTTCGAAGAACGAGCCCCACATGGCCTTGTCGTCGGGAATATCGACCTGACTCAACCACCGCCCGTTGACGTAGCGGAAAAAGTCGTCCCGGGGCGAGACGGTCGGGTCAAAGTCGGTGGGATCGAGTCGCGATGAGTTCACCGAGGAAATCTAGCGGGCGTCAATGCGCAGGGCGACCTTACCTCGGGCTTCACCCGCGGGAGTGTGTCTCAACGTGGCGACGGCCCGCTCCCACTCATCCAGGGTGAATTGGTGAGTCACGAGCGATCCCGGAGTGAGAGTCCCCTGATTCAGCAGCGCCACCACGTCACGGAACGCCTGCTGGTCGTACCCAAATGATCCGAGCAGAGTGATATCACCGTTCACGAGATCATCGGGGTGCCACGTCACCGTGGACTCGTGGGGAGTGAGACCGAGTAGGAGTATTTTGGCACCCCGGCGAGTGAGATGGAGAACCTGTTGGGCGGCACTCGGGTGACCAGAGGCCTCAATGATGACGTCGAAGCGAGCGTCGGTATCGGTAGTGAGAAACGTGTCGACCCCCACGGAGTACGCCAACTCTCGCTGCTCCTCGCGTCGCCCCACCACGGTCACGGAGGCGGGCGAGAACTGGCGTAGGAGTAGCGCACTCAGCAAACCGATAGTGCCGTCACCAATCACTAGGCAGTCGGATCCGGGTGTGGGATGCAGATGGGACAAGCCCCTCCACGTCACGGCGAGTGGCTCACACAGGACGGCATCGACGACCTTCACGGAGGGCTGGAGTCGATGAACGAGCCGCTCCGGAACCACGAGGGCCTCGGCGAGGGCGCCGGGGCGGGTGAAGCCCACCTCGTCGTAGACGGCACACCGATTGGTGTGGCCCCGTTGACACTCGTGACAGTCGCCACAGGGCACGATTCCTTCGACGACCGCCAAGTCGTCACCTACGCGTACGACGAATTCGTGGCCCAGGGTGACGGGGTAGTTCACGTAGGCGGGATCGATGGTTCCGTCGATGATCTCGAGGTCGGTGGCGCACAATCCCGCCATGACGGGAGTCACCAGAACCTCGCCGGTACGAACCGCGGGGGAGTCGCTCACAGCCAAGTGAATCTGGCCGGGTGCAGTCACTTCGAGATGTCTCATCGACGTCCTCCCTGAACGGTGCGGGTGATGCGCTGGGCGGCTTCCATGACGGCGGCCCCGTAGGGGCCGACACCGTCGCTCGCGAGATCGGCCTTGAGGCCGGTCAGGGACAGGGCTCCGAGGCAGGTTCCCAGATGATCGAAGACGGGTGCCCCCACGCAAACGACACCGTCCGACTCTTCTTCGTTGTCGACGCCGAATCCGACTAGTCGAACCCGCTCTAATTCGTCCATGAGGGCGTCGGGCTCCGTGATGGTCGAATCCGTATATCGCGGGAGCCCGTGCTCTCCGATAACTCGACGGACGAGGGGGGTGGGTGAGTAGGCGAGAATTACTTTCCCAGCCCCGGTGGCGTGGGGACTTTCTCGCTGGCCCAATGTCGCGTGAAAACGCACCGAACCGTGCCCGTCGACGCGTTCAACGAACACGGGGTAGCCGTCGTCGTTGAGGGCCAAGCGGGCCGTCAGACCGGTCGACTCCGCGAGTTCGTGAAGGATGGGAAGGGCAACCTGGCCGAGAGACGTCTGACGCGTGACTTGATCGCCGTAACGCAGCAGGGCGAAACCGAGTTTGAATCGGGGCCCCGGCATCTCAATGTGCAAGAACCCGTAGTGCGCGAGAGTACGAGCGGAGGCGCTCGCCGAACTCTTGGCCATGCCGACTCGCGGGGCGAGTTCGGCCAGAGTGACGCCACTGTCTCCCGCGCGCGCCACCACGTCGAGAATGTCGAGTGCGTGTGCGACTGACTTGACTAACGAGGGGGGTTCAGTGTTCGGCATCAACGAACATGTTAACGCTGTGAGAAATGAGATGTTTGATTCATTGACTCAACCGTGGTTTACCTGCTTAGATGCAGTTCGAGATAGACGAACGGAGTTCTGTGATACCGAATATACGTCAGGGGCAGCGGGAACGCGTTGAGCACGCGTTGCGCCAGCTGACGCTTATTCGGGAACGTTTCGAGGGCCGTCCCATGGTCCTCCGTGCCACCGACTCAGTGGCGTGGGTGGGCGGGGGGTTGTCTCAGTCCATCGACCGAACCGCTCAGGTGGACCCAGTGTGGTTCGTGATCGACGACGGCGTGCGGGTCATCGCGAGTTCGGTTGAGGTCGAGCGCATCGAAAAGGAACTTGAGACGCTCGACCTCGACTGGCCCGTCACGGGAGCAGCGTGGTGGGACCCGGAGTCTGGTCCTCGAGTGGTCCACGAGTGGGTGGGTGCAAACGTCATCAGTGATGGTGGACTCGGCATCGACGTGACGTCGGAACTGGTGCGAGCACGACTATCCCCGTGCGACGCCGAACTGAGTGTGTACGAGTGGTTCGCTCCTCTCGTGACGAAGTCCCTCGAGGACGCGCTCGACACGTGGTGCCCCGGTGAGTCGTCCGACTACGAGGTGGCCGGAGAACTTCAGTGCCGTCTCGAGTCGATGGGCGCCGAAGGCGTGTGTGTGATTGTCGGAGGAGACGATCGACTTCGCCGATTTCGTCACCCGTTGGCGGTGGGCGATCGCCCTCGACGACGAATCATGGGCGTGGTCGTGGCCCGAGTCGGCGGACTACACATTGCGGTCACTCGTTTTGCCGGGGAGACGACGTCTCAGGAAGCGGAGGCAATGCAAAAGTGTCGAGCCGTCGACACGGCGGTGCTCGAGGCTATTCGACCCGGAGCCACCTGGGGCGAGGTCTACGCGAGCTTGGGGCGGGCCTACGAGGACGTGGGTCGACCCGGAGAGTGGCGCAAACACTTTCAGGGCGGTCCACTCGGGTATCGCCAACGGGAGTTTGAACTCTCTCCCGAATCGACGAGCTCGCCGTGGTGGAACGAGGTTGTACCCGAGCGTGTGGTGGTGAGTTTTAATCCGAGTTTCGACGGTGGAATCAAGGTGGAAGACACGATTCTGGTAGAGGCGGGGGAGCATCGGCGGCTGAGTGTGGCGTCGTACGACACCGTGGTGACAGCGTCGGGAATGAAGGGAAGGGGCAACCAATGAGCACAGGTGTACGGGGGGCGGGGACCCCGCGCGGACGAGAGATCGTGGAGCGCCTGCTCGGACCGGCGAGTTCAGAGCCGCGCGTGAGTGCGGAGCGTTTTCCTGACGGAGCTCACGTTCGAGTCGAGATACCCTCCGTAGAAAACCCGACTGCTCTACGGGCTGTCCTCGAGGAAGCGGAGCGCTGGGGAATTGTCATTCACCGAGTGTCCCAAGGTTCGGGCGCCATGCTGTTGAGTGAAAGCGAGCTCGACGAGATGGCGGCGCTCGGGGCGGAGAACGGGCTCGAGGTCAATCTCTTCACCGGACCTCGAGAAGAGTTTGGGGTGCTCGGTGCGGTGAGGGGACCTGACGGACCTAATTTGGCGGGTCGGTTACGGGGACGCCACCAGCTCCGCTACGCCATTGAAGATGTTCTTCGCGCCGCGGAACACGGAATCCGCGGCTTTCTCATCCCCGACCTCGGCATGCTCGAAGTGGTGGTGGATATGGTCGCCCAAGGCGAACTGCCCGCGAACTCCGTCTTCAAAGCCTCCGCCGTACTGGCACCATCTAACGCCGTCAGTTTCGCCCAACTCGCTCGACTCGGCGCGAGCACCATCAACGTACCCTCCGACGTGGATCTCGTTGATCTCTCCGAGATGAGGGCGGCGGCGGCCACCCCCATCGACCTCTACTTAGAGGCACCGGACGCACTGGGGGGAATGGTAAGGGGTCACGAGATTGCGGAGATCACTCTCGCCGCCGCCCCGCTCTACGCCAAATTTGGCTTGCGCAACGCCCGCGCGGTATATCCGGCCGGCCACCAAGTCATGGGTGACGTTGTCAACAACGTGCGCGAAAAGGTGCGCCGAGCTGCCATTGCCCTGGAGTGGCTCGAGCGTGCTGGCGTCGACGTGGTGATGTCGAAGCCCGGTGCCGAAGGTATTGGGGTTCCCGAGCCGTGATCCTTCGCTCTTCCGCCTGGTTTGACCGAGACGACGAAGTCGCCCTCGACGCCCGCGTGGCGCTCGCCATGGCGGGTCAGAGTCGGCGGTCCGGCCAGCCGATCATCGCTCTCATCAACTCTTCGGGAGGTTTTAATCCGTGCAACTTGCCGCTCGACGACCTCGTGGCGCCCCTTCGCGCGGGAGTCGAATCAGCGGGTGGGGTCGCCGTCGAGGTCGGAGTCATGAGTCTCGGCGAGGACGTCATGAAGCCCGCCGCCATGCTGTATCGCAACCTCGTGGCGATGGAGGTGGAGGAGACTCTGCGTAGCCAGCCTGTTGACGGTGTGATCATCCTCGCGGCGTGCGACAAGTCGGTTCCGGCCGGCGTGATGGGGGCGTGGTCCACGAATCTGCCCACTCTCCTCGTCGTCGCCGGACCTCGTCCCACCTCCATGTTCCGGGGTCGCCGCATTGGTACGGGGACGGATCTGTGGCGTACGTGGGATGCTCGGCGAGCCGGAGACATGGATGACGCCTCGTGGCAAGAGTTTGAACACTCCCTCACCACGGGTCGGGGAACCTGTAACACCATGGGAACCGCCTCGACGATGGCGATATGCGCCGAGACGCTGGGATTGGCGTGGCCCGGGGTTGCGTTGGCCCCC
>JAGXAY010000177.1 GCA_018971385.1 Acidobacteriota bacterium
CTGTCACGTCCATGAACGACTCGAAGAGCTCGCGTCACACCCCGGCACTACCATCACTGATGACATTCACGCACGAGATCACGAGTCCACCAACGAATTCAGTCGGCTCCACGTTTCACGGCGTCGAACACAAGATTCCCGCATAACTCATGCTTACCTGCAATTTCCTCGACTTCACACGAGAGGTGAACTTCTCCCAAGCGAAGACGACCGTAGGCGAGACGATTCAGAGAAAGTAATTCGCTACCTCAAGAAGTTAGCTGCACAACTCTTTTCGACCCTCTTAGAAGCACGACTCAATCCGGGTACCGAAATAAGGAGAAATCTGGATGAATGGCTCCCTTGTCGCCTCATCGTTACGAATAGTGAAGGTTGTGAAGAGATTTGGTGCGCCCTTGGGATTCGGGTAACAGACGGGCGAGAGAACAGGCCAAAACTCCGAGATATGCTATTCGCAGGTCTTACACAACTTCTTCCGAATGCCGAATTCGAAATTCGTTCTGACTGGCCCTCCGGAAGCGTTGACTGGTTCGAATCTGTCCGCTCTGGCATAAAGTCTTCCGATTAGTCGTCTTTCCCAGAGATCCTTCGAATATCCTCCAATCTCTCATCAAGTAGATATGCTGCTACAGCTGCGTTGCCTGACGACAGAACTTCCCGGGCTCGGTCGATTCCACTTCGAATTAACTGAGGATGGCGGGGGACGTATTCCTTAACCGATTCACCAACAACTTCTCCTTGAGTCCTCTCGCTAAATCTTGATGGAGCGCGTACGAGTTCACGAGTCTCCGCGCTTCCATTAATTGGTGCCTGTGCCATTTTTCCACCTCCCGAGGCGAGGGTACCATTATCTAACTATCGAATCACCGAAATCATTGTTTAGTTCTCCAAGTGTAAAGGCCCCATGAATTCGATTGGTCTGAACCGTCCCGAGTTTGTGGGAGTATCTATGAAGCCCGGGGCGATCAAAAGGACTACTCCATTAGTCCGTCCCCATCACGGACCTATGGATTTACACCAATTCAGGGGACGTCAACATTGTCGAACTGAGCAGGATGGGGCGGCGTAGTCGTTCTTAGATTCGGGAAAAGCGTCACAGTGTGACACCCACCCTTCACAATTCGTGAATGTCATCGACCGCGAATATTCACCCTCTTGCCCCCCTCCCTCGCGCCTCAAGAAATGAAGTTGTCTCGATTCCACGAGTCGTGAGCTCTGAGCACACTCGATCGGCTTTCGTCACCGACGAAGGCTTTCTCGCGGCTCTCTACTCCGGCGAATTCATTTACTGCGTGCGCGACTACTTCACCTGTGCCGCTCGGCCCCACCACACGGTTGCCAACTTAGAGCCCCACCTACCGCCTTTTCGTGTACTAAGAGGAGTAGAGGCGGGTTATCGTCTCGACCTCCTTCTTCGAGGGGACGATTGGTGGGCAAACTTGGCGATAACCGAGGAGTCCATATCAGCGGAGTTCGGAGCAATGACTCTGGATCGGGGTCAAGAGATTGCTAAGGCCTTTCACGATGGCTTGGCTACAAAAAAGGAGCCCGAGCCAGTGGTCCACTTTGAGGTGTGGGCGGGAAAAGAGTTCCCTAACTCCGGGTCCTTTAAAGATGTGACGTGGGATTCGGTGAGAGACAACTACCCTCAGCCAACCCAACTCGCTCTATGGAGTTGCCACGGTTTGATGGACACCTAAATTTTGGGGACAGGCCCCAAAAGGAAGGAGCCCGCTGTGGCCCGTCAAACCAGATACCCGTCCGAGTTCAAAGAG
>JAGXAY010000010.1 GCA_018971385.1 Acidobacteriota bacterium
CTTGACTGTCTCGAGGGCGGTGAGCTCCAGTAATCCTAGAGAACCCCACCCTAGACCGGTGAGGTGGGGGGCGAGATCACCCCGCAGGGCCCGAACCATTCCGTCACCGCCCCCGCGAAAGGGGTGCATGCCGGTCGAGACGAAGAGGGCCCGCGACTCCTCGATGGGCCGGCCGAGCAACTCCACGAGGGCCGAACGCAGACTGGGGTTCGTGATCCCCTGGGAGGTGAGAAGCAGTTTCATCGAGTCGCCCGGGCCATCGGACCCCGTCGAAGCATCAGAGTCACGACGCCGGCGTCGCCATCGGAGTGGCGATCATCCACCGGATGCCGAAGCGGTCGAGACAGGTCGACCAGTAGGAACCCCAGGGTTGATCGGCCGGCGCGTTCTCCTCGAGCCCGGCCGCCAGACCGGCGTAGAGGCGATCGACCTCGTCGCGGGACTCGACCTCCACCATGATCGTGGTGTTGTTGCCCACCCGACAGGTCATCCCCTGTGACTCGAGCATGTCGGTCGCCATGAGAACGTGGCCGTCCACGATTTCGACCTCCATGTGCATGATGCGCCGGGCGTCGTCCTCGGACCACTCGACTCCCATCTCCATGTCGCCGAATCGGACAATCGGACCCACGAACTGGGTGCCGAACAGGTCGCGGTAGTGGGTGAACGCTTCCTCAGTATTTCCCGGAAAGTTCAGGTAGGTGCACACGCGGGCCATAAGCCCTCCCCTCAACGTGGTGAAACCGTGAGCCTAGCGAGACGGGCGTCGTCGCGCTAGGGATGGTGACCGAAGTCGATGCACAGCATCGCTCCGTTGACCCCGCATCGTTCCCTCGGGACTTAATCAGTCGATTCACCCTGGAGGGAGTGGAGGAGGAGAGTTAATCGTCGCTCGCGACCCTCGGGAGTCGTCGTGCGAGCGAGTCGGTAGAGCGCCGAGTAGCGCTCCGAACGAGACATCGCCTCAAAGGCCGCAGCCGCCGTCGGGTGATCTCGGAGTAGCGCGAGCAGGTCGTCCGGCGTCGTCATCGACCTCTGTCCCGCGTAGGCGGCGGCCCAGCGACCGTCAGCCCGAGCCGACTCGACCGCCGCCTCTCCGGCCGGGTGCATGCGGCCCTCGGCGACGAGACGTTCGACCAGGGCCACGTTTCTCGCCGACCACGCACTCCGGGACGTCCGGGGAGTAAAGCGACGTCGGAAGGTCGCCTCGTCTCGAGCCGATAGTCGCCCGTCGATCCAGCCGACGCAGAGCGCCTCGTCGAGGGCCTGGTCGTAAGTGAGCGTTGTGGGTGAGGCGGTGCCCTTCTTCGCCAGCACCAGTGTCACGCCGGGTGACCGGTCGTGATACTCCTCGAGCCACTCTCGCCACGCCGGCGCGTCGGGGACGAACAGCTCAGGTAGTTCCATCCCCCGCACCGTACCCCCCACGACCTACCACTCCATCGGTCGCGAGGAGGGGGGTCACGCGTTCGGGCACCTCCTCGAGAGCAAGCCCTCCGCGCACCGCCCGAGTCAGTTCCGTAATAATGAGCCCCGCTCGCCAGGCCGTCTCGAATCCCTCGGGAAGCCCCCGACTCCCCCGATACCCCTCGAGAACGACGTCGCCGCCGCGGTCGCGGGGCCAGGACCGTAGGTCGAGTGCCGGATGGCTCCGGTAGGCGTCGCCGAAGTCAATGAGGCCGCTCAGCGTCCCGGACTCCTCGAGTACGAACACGTGCTCCGGTCCGGGATTGGAGTGAAGAACGACCGGTGGGGTCGACGAAGGTAGTTGATGAACGAGTGCCATCGCGCCCTCGCGAAGTGACGCCATTCCCGCCCCGGACCGCGACCCCTCGAGTGTGTGAAACAGTCGGTCGAAGGTCTCGGCGACGCGACGGGGAAAGTCCTCCGGTCCCTCGTCGCCGGGTACGAGCCCGCGGGCGAGGAGCGGGGACTGGTCGCTCTCGTGAATCCGCCGAAGAGTGTCACCGAGCGCGAGGAGCACCTCACGACGCCCCGGAGAGGGGAGGTCGACCTCCGCGAACGGCCGACCGGGCATTCTCGAGAGGCAGAGATACTCCACGGTGTCCACCCACCCGTGTCCCAGGGCTCGAGGAACCGACACTCCGGGTACTCCGTCGAGCGCCTGAAGGACTCGCCCCTCCTTCTCGAGACTCGTCCGGGGCCGTCGCCGCGGTGGTCGCTGCGTCTTCACCACGACACCGCCGTCCAGGTGGTAGGCGCGCGCCTCACCCCCCGACTCGTCGACCGAGAGTAAGCGCCCCGCCTCGGCCACGTGACGGCGGGCTAAGCCCACGACGACCTCTTCGGAAAGGACGGGATCGGGGGCCTCAGGCTGAGAGTAGGTGTCGACGAAGGTCACCGGAACCTTCTTCTCGACAGGGCCACTCGGCGACCTTAGCGCGAGACGTCATCCCACTCCCAGCCCGCCGCTTCCAGTTCCAGCCACGCCGCGAAGCGAGAAGGGCGAGCGGCGAGGTCCTCGGGCGAGCCCTCCTCGACGATTGCACCGTGCTCGAGTACGACGACCCGGTCCGCGTCGCGGGCCGTCGATAAACGATGGGCGACCATCACCACCGCACTCCGTCGATCAAGACTGGCTACCCGCAGAGCGCGACGAAACGCGGCGTCGCTCGAGGCGTCGAGGGACGAGGTGGCTTCGTCGAAAACAAGTACTCGGGGCATCGTCACCAGAGTGCGGGCGAGGGCGAGCTGTTGGCGCTGTCCGCTCGAGAGATCAAAGAGTTCCCCTCCCCCGTGACCCGCGACGACCGAGTCGAGGCCCCGGGGCGCGGAGTCGACCACGGACCTGAGTCCCACCAAGTCCAGCGCGCGGACGATGGCGTCGTCGGTGACCGCCGCGTCGAACACACTGATGTTGTCACGTAACGTCCCCGCGAACATCGCCGAGGATTGATTCATCACGCCGAGGACGTCCCGTCGGGTCGCGTCGTCGAGCGATCGAGGATCCACACCCGCGACTCTCACCTCACCCGCGTCGGGCGAGAGAAGTCCGGCGAGCAGCGACACCAGCGTGGACTTGCCCGAGCCGGAGCGACCGATAATCGCGACGACCTCGCCGGGGCGCACCCGAAGGGAGACGGAACGAAGGACGGGGTCGTTGTCGTGATAAGCGAAGGACACCCGGTCCATCTCGACGCCCACCCCATCGCCCGGGACGGGGGACGGGTGGACCTCGAGGGGAATCCGCAACACCTCCACCACCCGCTCGACGCCCGCCACCGCGGCTTGGACGTCCTGCCACTGATCGCCGAGCGCGAGGAGGGGGGCGAAGAAGGACTGGAACAACAAGATGAAGGCCGTCAGCGTACCCAGATTCACCGTGACGGAGAGGAAGGACGCACCCCCCACCCAGATCACGAGGGCAATCACGAGGGACGAGAGGAGCCCCGTCACGGGCCGAAAGAAGGCGTCGTAGTAGAGCGAGCGACTCTGCACCCGAAGAGTGTTGTCGAGTGATCGGCGAAATCTCTGCGAAAAGGCGTCGGCGCGAGCGAAGGCGAGGACCGTCTCTCGCCCACCCAGGGTCTCCGCCATGTCGACATTGAGTCGAGCGATGGCCCGACGCGTGGCGCGCTCGGCGTCTCTCACCCGACGCTGGAGAAATCGAGCACCCGCGAACACCGGAGGAACCGATACCGCGGCGACCAGGGTTAAGCCCGGACTCAAGGTCAACATTGCGCCCACGACGGCGAGGAGGGGAACTAACTGGCCGAGCAGCGTCACGACGCCGTCGGTGAAGAGTTGGTCGATCGTTTCGACGTCGGAGGTGACCCGGCTGATGATGTCACCCACGGGAAGATCGTCGAGGGAAGGAGTGGACAGGGCGACCACGTGGGCGAACACCCTCGTGCGCAGGTCCGCGATAGCGGACTGGGACACGACCGCGGCGCCGTAGGTGTAACCGAACGTCAGAGCGGCCTGGAGAGTCACGGCGGCCACGTAGATGACGGCCGCCAGCCAGAGACCCGCCGTGCTGCGCGGCACCAGGTTGTGGTTCACCACGCTCCTCACCACGAACGGGGGGACGAGGCCCGCGAGCGCGTCCAGGATCACCACCCCGCCCACGAAAGTCAGGGGACGAGCCCGTCCGCGAAGAAGCGACGTGATGAGGCCGCGCGTCGTGACGGGGCCGTCTCCCTGGAAAGACTCGGGGTCCGTCGACGAAGGGTCCACCCTGGTCACTGCGTACTCGAGAGTCGAGCTTGGGCGTAAAAGATGCGGGCGTAGAGACCCCCGGACTCGAGGAGATCCGCGTGAGTACCACTCTCTACGACGCGGCCTTCGTGGAGAACGACGACCTGGTCGGCCCGGGGAAACGAGGCCAATCGATGGGAGAAGAGAAGGATGGTCGCCCGACGGGCGAGGTCCGCGTCGTCCAGGAGGGCGTGGCGTAGCTGGGCGACGACTCGAGCTTCCGTCTCCACGTCGAGCGACGAGAAGGGGTCGTCCAGGACGAGGAGCTTCGGGAACCCGTTGGCGACCAGACTCCGGGCTAAGGACAAGCGTTGTCGCTGCCCCCCGGAGAGGCGAACTCCCCGTTCTCCCACGAGGGTGTCCAAACCTCGGGGCATCGAGGCGACGTCCCCGTCGAGGGCACTCAGCGCGAGAGCCATCTCGAGGTTCCGCGTCGACGGTGTCTCTCCTGTCTCGGAGAAGTCGAGAGTGAGATTGTCGCGTATCGATCCCGAGAAGAGAGTGACCTCTTGCCCGACGTAACTCACCCACTGCGCTCGAGAATCGGGGTCCACGTACGCCAGGGAGTGTCCGTTAAGAAGAATGTCGCCCCGGTCGGGGGGGAGTAGTCCGACGGCTAGCTTCGCTAGGGTCGTCTTTCCCGAACCGACGGCTCCCGTGATGGCGACCAGGCTCCCGGCGGCGACGTCGAGGTGAAAGTCCTCCACTACCGGCGTGGACGCGGCCGGATACGCGAACGTCACCCCCTCAAAACGAAGGCGGGCGGGGCCCGGTTCGCGAGTCATCCGTACCGGACCCTCGTCGGAGCGGGCGCCCTCCCCCTTTCCGCGTCGCGACCGCCGGCGAGTGGCTACCTCGCGAGGTGGGGGGAGGAGGCTCTCGAGACGGTGATAGGCCGCTCTCGCCGCCTGAATGCGATTAGCCATTTGGGGAATCCGGGGGGCTCGCCCGATGAATCTCACGAAGAGCGCCAGCAGAGCGACGAGCGCTCCCACGCTCAACTGACCCGCCGCCACCTGTTCCCCGCCTCGCCCAATGACGAACACCACTCCGAGGGAGAGCAGCGAACTATAGAGGGCGAGCAGCAGAGCGTTGAATCGGAGGGCCGCCACCTCGGCGACCGCCTGACGTCGAGCTAGCCCCTCGACGCGCGCGACCGCCGCCGCGCGACGTCCGGTGAGGCGAAGTACTCGGTGACTACTCACCAGGTCGTGCACGAGAGAGGTGAGATGGGCGTCACTCTGACGCGCCCCAATCGTGCGGGCCGCGATGCGTCGTCCCGCGGTACCCGCAATCCACAGCGCGACCGGTACGGGCAAGAGTGCAACCATCGTGAGGCGTGCGTCGTAGGTCATCATGGCGACCACGAGCGATATCGAAAAGAGAACGGTGTCCCACGTCTCGACGATGACCTCACTCACGCCCTCACCGAGGACGTCCACGTCCCCGACGACACGGGCCATGATCTCTCCGACCGGGGTGGCCATCGCCCGTGACGGAGTCCACGCGAGCACCCCGCGAAACGCGTCAGCGCGAAGGGCGGCCTGCAGTCGGGTGCGCGCCACGCCGAGCCACCAGCGTTTGCCAATGCGTGGCACCTCGGTCGCGGCGGTACCGAGCACGACGAGAAAAGCCGCGACGGCCACCGCCCGCCCCGTCGCCTTCCCCTCGTGGTACGCGACCACCACGTTGAGGGCGCGCCCCAGCAGGATGGCGGGAAGAACGATGGCCACATTCATTACGATTCCCGCTACCGAACCGAGAAACAACAGACCTGACACCTGGCGAAAGTAGGGCCGGAGTCCTCGAAGGGCCGACGAACTCACCTCGTCCGACCCACGTTGCTCCGTCATGGGGTGTCGCCCCCCATCGTCACCCATCGATGAAGAGTGCTCACGTACCTTCGGGCGCGGTGACTCGTCGCAACCACGTCATTAGAGGTTGACCTGGCGGTCCCGCCTCTGGAGAATCAAGTGCGCCACGGCCGCCGTCCAGCCCGTCTGGTGGGAGGCCCCGAGCCCCTGTCCCGTGTCACCGTGGAAGTACTCGTAAAAGAAAATCTGGGACTTCCACTTCGGGTCGTTCACGAGCGTCGGGTAGGACGCGTCCGAGGGGCGCGCGCCCGTAGCGTCGGGGAGAAAGAGCGAGATCATCCGACGCGACAGGGCATCCGCCACCTCGTGCAACGTCAACTCGGTCGCGGAACCCACCGGGAACTCGATGAGAATGTCGTCCGCACAGTGGCTCTCGTAGTTGCGCAGCGCCTCGATGAGCAGCACGTTGAGGGGGAACCACACCGGGCCCCGCCAGTTGGAGTTGCCCCCGAAGAGCCCGGTGGTGGACTCCCCCGGCTCGTAGTCCACCCGCGCGTCCACTCCCTCGATATCGACAACGAAGGGATGATCGCGGTGGTAGGCGGAGATACTCCGAATCCCGTAGGGCGACAACAGTCCCCCCTCGTCAAAGATGTGCGACAGAACCCGCGTCAGCCGTTCGGGAGACACCAGGGCCAGGAGGACGTCGTGACCCTCGTCGCGGCTCTGGTACGACGTCGCCTGCTCCGGATGGTGAGCGAGGAACCAGCGGAGCCGGGTGCGAAAGTCCGTCAAGTGCTCCACGGCGCTCTCGTGATAGACGAAGGACGCCAGGATGGGCACCAGTCCCACCAGGGAACGAACCTTTAGGGGAACGTGACGACTGTCCGCCAGGTGGACGACGTCGTAGTAGAACTCGTCCTCGTCGTCCCACATACCGGAGTTGTTCTCGGCTCCGGCGATGCGCAGAAAGTGTTCGATGAACTTCGTCGCGACGTCTTCGTAGGAGGGGTCGCGCGCCGACAAGCGAAGGGCCATATTCAGCATGTTGAGGGCGTACATCGCCATCCAGGCGGTGGCGTCGGCCTGCTCAATCGTCCCCACCGAACTCGGCAGGGTGGATCGATTAAGAGGTGAGATGTTGTCGAGTCCGAGAAAACCCCCCGTGAACACCTCGTCCTCGTGGGCCCCCTTCGCGTTCACCCACCACGTGAAGTTGACCAACAGCTTATGGAAAATCTTGCCCAGGAAGGCAAAGTCCTCCCCTCCGTCCAGAATGAAGACCTGGAGGGCGGCCCACGCGTGAGTGGGTGGGTTGACGTCGGAGAAGTTCCACTCGTAGGCCGGCATCTGACCGCTGGAGTGCATGTACCACTCCCGCACCATCAGGAGAAGCTGGCTCTTGGCGAACTCGGGGTCGACGTGGGCCATCGTGACGCAGTGAAAGGCGTGGTCCCAGTTCGCGAACCACGGGTACTCCCACACGTCGGGCATGAGCAGGACGTCGTGAGCGATGAGGTGGCCCCAATCGTCGTTGCGAATCGAGGTGCGCTCCGGTGGTGGAGGAGGCATTGAGGGGTCGCCCCGCAACCATCGAGTGACGTCGTAGTGGTAGAACTGCTTCGACCAGAGCAGGCCCGCCATCGCTTGGCGGAGCACCCGTGCTTCGTCGTCGCTGCACCCCGGGGGGGCGAGGGTTTCCCAGAACCGGTCGGCCTCCTCGCGGCGGGTCACCACGGTCGCGTCGAAGCCACTGGCGTCGAGGGGGGCACCCGACGGCGCTCCATCTCCCGGCGACTCTCGGCGCAGGCGCACCCGCAGGGTCCGCGACTCTCCCGGGGGCACGCTCACGGAGTAATCGAGAGTGGCCTTCGTTCCCTCCTTCGCGGGATTGACGGTCGGCGCACCCTCGACGACGAAGTCGTTGATGCCGTCCTTCGGGTACGCGGGACCGTCTGGTACCCCGTAGAGCCGCCGAACGTTGGTCTCGTTCTCGCAGAACAGAACGTCGGGCGCCCCCTCACCCGTCAAGCGCAGAGTGCCCGCGCGCGCCGACTCGGCGAGGAGAGTTCCCGCGTCCTCACGGATCCGGGGTTTCTCCACCTCGTCACCCCAGGACCACGTGTTACGAAACCAGAGAGTGGGGAGCACGCGAAGCGTGGCGTGGTCCGGTCCCGCGTTCTCCACCGTGATACGCATGAGGAGATCGTGGGGACCCTCCTTCGCGTACTCCACACTCACGACCCAGTACCGAGAGTCGTCGAAGATACCCGTGTCGAGAAGCTCGTACTCGGGTTGGCTACGATCGCGCGCGCCGTTTTCGGCGATGAGGTCCTCGTAGGGGAAGGCTCTCTGGGGGTAGTGGTAGCGCCAGGAGTTCCAGGAGTGGGTCGGGGTGGCGTCCAGGTACCACCAGTACTCTTTCGCGTCCTCCCCGTGGTTGCCCTCGGGGCCGGCGAGACCGAACATTCGCTCCTTCACGATGGGGTCGACGCCGTTCCACAGCGCGAGAGAGAGGCACCAGTTCTGGTCGAGATCGCAGAATCCCGCCATCCCGTCCTCGTTCCAACGGTAGACCCGACTCCTCGCGTGATCGTGAGGGAAGGACGCCCACGCGTCGCCGTCGGCGCTGTAGTCCTCGCGCACCGATCCCCAGGCGCGCTCGGCGAGGTAGGGACCCCACTCGCGCCAGGCCTCCACTCCCGAGTTCGCCGCCGCTAACCGACGACGTTCGGGATCGAGTTCGCTCTCCGCGGGGGGCGGGGCGACCTCACGCTGTCGACGACCCCGCACCGGCCCACAGTATCGCGCGAAGTTCATCACGAAAGGTGACGAACCAGTGAACTCACTGTTCACTCGAAGAACACACCACGACCCCGTAGGATCGAACTACCGTCAGCGGTACTCTCCCCAAGGAAGTGGCTCGTGAAAGCTCTGTCCGTCATACCCCTTCAGGCCGGGTCCGCCGCGTTAACGGATGTCGAGGAGCCACCCCTCAGCGACGGACCCATCCTCGTCGAAACGTTGGCGGTGGGAGTGTGCGGAACTGACCTCGAGATTCTCTCGGGGGCCTACGGGTGGAGTCCCCCGGGCCGAGAGCGGCTCGTCCTCGGACACGAATCGCTGGGGCGCGTCCTCGAGGCTCCCGCCGGGAGCCCCGTCACCGCCGGTGACCTGGTGGTGGGTATCGTCCGGCGACCCGATCCGGTGCCTTGCGCTAACTGTGCGGTCCTCGAGTGGGACTTCTGCCGTAACGGGCTCTACACCGAGCGGGGCATTAAGGAACACGACGGATACCTCTCCGAGCGCTATCGCATTACCCCGGACTACGTAGTGAAGGTGGATCCACGCCTCGGACTCCTCGGTGTTCTCCTCGAACCCACCAGTGTTGTCGCGAAGGCCTGGGAGGAGGTCGAACGGGTGGGGGGACGGGCCCACTGGTCGCCCCGGAGCGTCCTCGTCACCGGAGCCGGGCCCATCGGACTACTCGCCGCTCTTCTCGGGGTCCAACGCGGTTTCGACGTTCACGTTCTTGACCGTATGGGTGAGGGAGTAAAACCCGACCTCGTCGCCGCTCTCGGCGCGACCTATCACTCCGGCACCCCGAGCGATCTCGACATTCATCCCGACGTCGTCATCGAGTGCACCGGGGTGGCCACAGTCATTCTCGACGCCATGGCCACCATCGGTGTCGGTGGCGTGATGTGCCTGACCGGAGTCTCTTCCAGCGGGCACCAGATCAGCCTGGACGAGGGAGCTCTCAACCGATCGATGGTGCTCGAGAACGTCGCCGTCGTCGGTTCGGTGAACGCGAATCGCCGCCACTACGAGGCGGCGGCCGCCGCCCTAGCCGCGGCGGATCTCGAGTGGCTCTCGAGAGTCGTGACTCGGCGAGTGCCCCTCGATCGATGGTCGGACGCCCTTCTTCGTCACGACGACGACGTGAAGGTCGTCATCGAGGTCCAACCCATCGGCTCCACCTCGCGGTGATGGACTCCTCACCTCGCGCCGTCGTCGTCATCGGAGTCTCCGGAAGCGGCAAGACGACGGTAGGTCGCGTCCTCGCCGAACGACTCGGCGCCGACTTCGCGGACGCCGACGACTTCCACAGTTCCGCCAACATCGCCAAAATGCGCAGCGGTCACCCCCTGACCGACGAGGACCGAACTCCCTGGCTCCACGCCGTGGGTCAACGCCTCGCGGACTCTCTCGCCGACGGGCGCAGCGTCGTGATGGCCTGCTCCGCGCTGCGGGTGCGCTACCGCGACATCCTGCGCGAGTACGCGCCCGGGGCGTTCTTTCTTCTCCTCGATGCCGACCGACGAGTTCTTCGAGAGCGCGTTGCGGCGCGACAGGGAAGTTTCATGCCCGCCTCCCTCCTCGACTCCCAGATCGCTACTCTCGAACCCCTCCGCGTCGGCGAGGTCGGGGTGCGCCTCGATGTCGCGGGTCCTCTCGAGGTCACCGTGAGCGGTGCCCTCGCGGCCCTCGACTCGCCACCCCCGTCCGTCGGGACGACGAGCCCTTAAGACCCGTGCCGGTGGCGAGAGCCGGCTTCTGGCAAAGCCCAGCCGTGCGAGCCCACGATCCGGTGCATCGACTCGGGACCCCACGAACCTTGAGCGTAGGGTTCGACGGGGGGCGGGCTCTCGAGCAGGGGCGCCGCCACGCGCCAGAGTCGCTCAATGCCGTCGGATCTCGTAAAGAGGGACTGGTTCCCGAGCATCGCCTCGAGAATGAGGTGTTCGTACGCTTCGAGGTTGTGGGCCGCCTGGAAGGACTCCTGGTAGTGAAAGGACATCTGGGCCGCGTCCACGTGCATCTTCGGACCGGGCTCCTTCGCGAGAAAGTGAGCGTGAATCGATCCCGGGTCGGCGAAGTCCACCACGATCTTGTTACCCCGCCAACGGGGAGCACGCGGACCCAGGGGAAAGAGCCGCATGACCGGTTCCTCGAAACCGATAGTGATGACTTGGCGACTCTGGGCGAGGGCCTTGCCGGTTCGTAGGTAGAAAGGCACGCCCTTCCAGCGGGTGTTCTCCACTTCGGCCCGCAGCGCAATGAAGGTCTCCGTCTGAGAGTCCGGGGCCACTCCCCGCTCCTCGCGGTACCCCTCGTACTGTCCGCGCACGACGTGCTCGAGTTGGATGGGGCGCAGGGTCTCGAAGACCTTGTGCACCTCGTCACGCAGCGGTCGCGCGTCGAAGGAGGTGGGTTGCTCCATGGCGATGAAGCCGAGGACTTGAAAGAGGTGGCTCACCACCATGTCGCGAAACGCCCCGGTCTGCTCGTAGAACGCTCCCCGACCCTCGATCGTGAGGGTTTCGGGTACGTCGATCTGCACGAAGCCGACGTGATCGCGGTTCCACAAGGGCTCGAAGAGTCGATTGGCGAAACGCAGGGCCAGGATGTTGTCGATGGACTCCTTGCCGAGGAAGTGGTCGATGCGAAAGACCTGGCTCTCGTCGAAGTGGGCCGCGATGGTGGCGTTCAGGGTCTCGGCCGACTCCAGGTCCACCCCGAAGGGCTTCTCGAAGATCACGCGGGAGTTGCGGTTAAGGCCGCACGAACCGAGCATCGCCACCATGTCGAGAACCGCCGCCGGAGGAATAGCCAGGTGAAAGAGTCGACGGGAGTTCGGGGCGAGTTCGCTTTCGGCCCGTTCGACCTCGCGAACGAGATTGTCGTAGTCGTCGGGGTCCGCCGCGACGAAGGAGAGGGCGTCCACGAAACTGGCCCAGGCCTCACCCTCGGGACGAGCGAGGCCGAACGAGAGGGCCGACTCGTAGGCGTAGGCGCGAAACTCCTCCGTGGTCTTGGCGAAAGCGGCCGGCGACGAACCAATGACTCGGAATCGTTCGGGAAGAAGTCCCGCCTCGTGCAGATGAAAGAGACCGGGAATGATCTTGCGCTTCGCGAGGTCGCCGGTCGCTCCGAAGAGGACGATGACGTAGTCCTCCTCGACCCTGGAATCCATCTGATTAGCGCCCGACGTCACGGAGGCCCCGCTTTCTCTAGTTACTGGCGGTGTTCTCGAACTCCTCGAGAACTCCGGTCTCGTCCGTCCAGATCAGGGTCCGCGAACTCTCGACCCGACTGGCCGGAATCGCGGGGTCGGCCCGAAGGAGCTGGAGGAGGGCTCCCCGCACGCCCTGGCCGGACACCAGCCAGAACGTCTCCTCCGTTCGAGCGAGCGCCGGCAAGGTCAAGGTCATCCGGCGCCGCTCCTGGTACACGCCGGTGACGGCCACGAGTCGCCCTCGCTCCTCGAGAACGGGGTCACCCTCCACGAGGGAGGCCGTGTGCCCGTCCGGCCCGAGGCCGAGGTGAAGCAGGTCGAATCGTTCGGGCAAGAGTGCCGCGTAGTCGGCGGCCGCGGCGTCGAGGTCACTCTCCTCGACGGGCATCGCCACGACCCGAGGACGGCGCGACCCGAGTCCCTCGAGCAGTCCGGTGAGATTGCGATCGGGATGTCCGTGGGGCGCCACCCGCTCGTCCACCTGGAAGATGGTGATGCGTTCCCACTCGAGATCCTCGCTCGCGAGGTAACGCCAGGTCAGTAGTGGCGAGTGGCCCCCGCTCAGCGCCATGACGAACTCTCCCCGTTCGGCCAGCACCTCCCTCGCTCGCGTCGCGATGTGGGCGGCACTGGCCACCGAGAGGGCGTCGTGGGACGGGAATTCGCGGATATCGGTCGTCACGAGACCGGCTTCTCCGCGTGACCACCGAAGGCGGCGCGCATGGCCGAGAGAACCTTGCCCGCGAACTCACCTTCACCCCGCGAGTCGAAGCGCTGCCAGAGTGCCGCGGCGATTACCGGCGCGGGCACCGACTCGGCGATCGCCGCCTCGAGCGTCCAGCGACCCTCACCGGAGTCCGAGACCCGACCACTGAACTCGCTCAGCTCGGGCGAGTTCGCGAGAGCGCTCGCGGTCAGGTCCATCAACCACGAACTCACGACCGATCCGTGACGCCAGACTTCAGTCACCTCCGCCAGATTGAAGTCGTAGGAGTAGAACTCGGGATGGCGCAGGGGTGTGGTCTCGGCGTCGGCCGCCACGGCGTGGTGTCCCACGCTGGCGTGCTTCAAAATGTTGAGACCCTCCGCAATCGCCGCCATCATGCCGTACTCGATGCCGTTGTGGACCATCTTCACGAAGTGGCCCGCTCCTACCGGACCGCAGTGCAGGTATCCCCGGGTCGCGGTGCTCTCGCGCGTCGCTTCACCCGTCGTGGGAGGGGTTCCGTCCTCGCCCGGGGCGATCGTCGCAAAGAGAGGGTCGAGGCGGGCGAAGATGTCGTCTTCCGCCCCGATCATCAAGCTGTATCCGCGCTCGAGGCCCCAGACGCCCCCACTCGTTCCGCAGTCGACGTAGTGGAGTCCCCGCTCGGCGAGGGAGCGAGCGCGCACGACGTCGTCCTGGTAAAAGGAGTTACCCCCGTCAATGATGACGTCACCCGGGCTGAGCAGCTCAGCGAGATCGTCCACCACTCGCCCGGTGATGGCCGCCGGAAGCATGAGCCAGATGGCGCGGGGAGTCGCGAGTTGATTGACGAGATCCGCCATCGAGGACGCTCCCGTGATGCCGGGTCCCTCCATCGCGGCCACGGCGTCAGCGTTGACGTCGTACACCACGCACTGGTGACCATCTCGCACCAAGCGGTGCACGATGTTGGCCCCCATTCGACCCAGCCCCACCATGCCCATCTGCATCGACTTCGTCGTCGTCACGGGCCACCTCCTAGTTCTTGCGATCGCGGTAGCGCCGGATCAACGCGTTCGTCGATGAGTCGTAGTGAAGGTCACTGTCGCTCGACTCCAGGTCACCAATAATCGTGGTGGCGAGAACCTTGCCGAGTTCGACGCCCCACTGGTCGTAGGAGTCAATCCCCCAGACCGTTCCTTGAACGAACACGGAGTGTTCGTAGAGGGCGATGAGCGAACCGAGGAATCGAGGAGTGAGCACGTCACCCATCAGCACGTTGGTCGGGCGATTGCCCTCCATCACCCGGTGGGCAATTTCGTGCTCGGGCGCCCCCTGGTCCCGTAACTCCTCGGCGGTGCGTCCGAAGGCGAGAGCCTGAGCTTGAGCGAAGACGTTCGAGGTCAAGATGTCGTGGTGCTGACCGAGGGGATTGAGGCTTCGCGCGAAGTCAATGAGGTCCACCGGCACGATGCTCGTCCCCTGGTGGATGAGTTGGTAAAAGCTGTGCTGACCGTTCGTGCCCGGCTCGCCCCAGTAGATCGGTCCCGTCGGATAGTCGACCCGCGACCCGTCGAGAGTGACGTGCTTGCCGTTCGACTCCATCGTGAGTTGCTGAAGGTACGCCGGGAGCCGCTTTAAGTACTGGTCGTAGGGCATGACGCCGACCGTCTCGCACCCGAGGAACTCTCGATTCCAGAGGGCCAACATCGCGTGGATCACCGGCAGATTCTCTTCGAGCGGTGCAAAGCGAAAGTGCTCGTCCATCGCGTGGAACCCCTCGAGAAGTTCGTAGAAGTGCTCCGGACCGATGGCGACCATGGTCGAGAGACCAATGGCGGAGTCCATCGAGTAGCGACCCCCGACCCAGTCCCAGAATCCGAACATGTTGGCGGTGTCGATTCCGAAGGCGGAGACCAGCGCCTCGTTCGTCGACACCGCGACGAAGTGTCGGGCGACGGCGGCCTCCTCACCGAGTCGCTCAACGAGCCAGGCCCGCGCCGAGCGGGCGTTAGTCAGAGTTTCAATTGTTCCGAAGGTCTTCGACGACACGATGAAGAGAGTTTCGGTGGCGTCGAGATCGTGGACCGCTTCGACGAAGTCGGTCGCGTCGACGTTCGAGACGAAGCGAAAGGTCATGTCGCGACGGGAGTAGTAACGGAGGGCCTCGTAGGCCATGACGGGGCCGAGATCGGATCCCCCAATGCCAATGTTGACGACGTTCTTAATGGGTCGACCGGTGAAGCCCGTCCACTCCCCCGAGCGCACTCGTGACGCGAAGTCGGCCATGCGGCGCAGGACCTGGTGGACCTCGGCGACGACGTCCACCCCCTCGACGACGAGAGAGCGAGTTTCCGGCATCCGGAGAGCCACGTGAAGAACCGCGCGATTCTCGGAGACGTTAATTCGCTCGCCGGCGAACATGGCGTCCCGTCTCTCTGGAACTCCGGACTCCCTCGCTAACTCCAGGAGCAGACGAAGGGTCTCGTCATCCACTCGATTCTTCGAGTAGTCCAAGTAGATGCCCTCGGCCTCGAGGCTCAGTCGAGTCCCGCGATCGGGGTCACGGTCGAAGAACTCTCGCAGGTGGCGGGCGCCTATCTCCTGAAACGTGCTCTGAAGTTGCTGAAAGGAACGTCGTTGCCGAAGAGGAGCCAAAGTCACCATGTCACCTGGGGTCGCTAGAGGGGGGAACCGCTGCGAGGTGTTCGTCCGTGGGGAACGTTTACCACGACGACCGAATCTCCACAAGAATCTTGCGTTGTCGGGAGTTAACCTTCCGACGCGATTTAGGCCGCTCCTCATACTAGGCCGAGGGGCCTTTCCTCGAGTGACCGCGTCGCTACAACTCCGTGACGCTTCTCAGGACGGTGAACCGTTCTCGTCGTCGTGTGGAATCTCCGCGCCCTGGCCCGATGGCACTCGCCTTCCCGTGACACCACCACACGGTGACTCGTCGCATGGCGTCCGGTGCCGAGTGAACTCACACTCGTGAACGACGACCCCCGCCCCCGACTCGGCGCTACGTCGTACGAGGAAGGTGCGGAACGCCGTTCGCGTCGAGGGGCCACCCCGGATTATGGGCGACCTCCCACACGTAACCATCGAGATCGGTGAACGCCCCGGCGGTGCCGCCCCAATCCGTCACCGCAGACTCTCGAATCACGGTCCCACCCGCACGACGCACCTCATCCAAGATCTCGGCCACGTCCTCCGGGGTCCTGACGTTGTAAGCGAGTTCGAGACCGGGTGCGCCATGTCCACCCAGCTGGGTCCACAAGCCAAACACGAGAGAACCAACCTGAAAGAAACACACCTCATCCTCGTGTTGCACCGCTCCCGACCACCCGAGCGACTCGTAGAACGCGCGCGACCTATTCACATCAGTGACTCCGAGGGTGATGAGACTGACTCGCTGTTCCATGGGTTGAGCGTAACTTCGCCAGGGTGACCCCGCCCACTATTCTTCGGACCGCATCCACTGACATGGGTCGGCATGGTAGAGGAAGGTGTTGGTGTACCAATGGGTGTTCATGCTCCGCCCCACCTGGCCCAAAGAACGACTGACGATGACGAAGAATCGGACGTCCCTGCCGGGAATGGAGGAAGATCGAGGACAACGACTTCTCGGTAACGGCACAGATAGTGTCGCCTTACGAACATTCACAATCTCGCTAGGTTGGGATTCACAGGTCCGTCATAAGTAAGGAGTCCCTAGTGACAGGTAGCCGGCGCGGACGGACCGTTCGCGAATTTCCGAACGAGCTCACGATCGTCACGTCCCGTGAGTTTCATGCACCTATGGAACTCGTCTTTGACGCACTGACGATGCCGGCCCACATTCGTCACTGGTGGGCGACCGGCGGCGACACCATGACGGTCTGCGACGTCGATTTGCGGGTCGGTGGCGACTTTCACCATGTCTTCGTCACTCCCGAGGGAGTCCAATTTTCCTTCCGTGGAACGTTCCTCGAGGTGGAGAGACCGTTTTGCGTGGTGAACACCTGGCTCTTCGAAGGGTGGCCCGGCGCGTGGGCCGAAGAACATCACGAACTCTCTGAGGCGGCCGGAGTGACCACCCTAAAAACAACGATGACGTTTCAAGATCTGGACGGGCGCGCCCACCTGAAAGTGTCACCAGAATCATCCAGCCTGAGTGCCAACGACAATGGCCATGACGCGAGTCTCGACGCCTTAGAGGAGTTACTTCACTCCCTCGTGAACTCTCCACCAGCGTCGTAGATATCGTCACCTTCTTCTGGAGCCCTGCCACCCAAGCCAAGTGGGAGAAGTAGATCTATGCCGATCCCAACTGCAACAACGCAAAAACATTGCGATGTTGCAGACGTCAATTCCAATGAAGCCGTAGCGCCATCGAAGTGGGCATTTTGGAGCCATTGACCCGCTCCCATTGACTTAACCACATATGCCTGAGATTGGCTGGACGCAGGTCAAGATGTCGACCAGAGTGGGGGCCGACCCGTCAGGGTCGTAGGAGTGCGACACCGTGTGCCCCCCATCGTCCCCCGTACTCGTCAGCTCGTTGAAGGAATTGTCGTCGTCCTCTCCGCAGACGTGGGTACGAGACGCACTCCCCGCTAGGGATCGCCTCTCTTGAGAGCAGCGCGTCTCTGCAAGATGCGAAGATATCCAACGCAAGCAATGGCCCCCACCACGAGCAGCAGAGTCTTACCAGCCGAGTAGTTATTCTCAATAATGAGTGTTTCGTCAACGATGGCGACGACCGATCCGAGCGATCCCCACAAGGCGGCAAGTAAGTAGTAGGCCCCAGCGACTAGATGTCGCGAATTCCCCTGGGTCCTCTGGACTCGGCCCACGGCCCACAGCGCCACCCGTCGCTCGCCGGGCACCATCCAACGAAAGTGGCGCGGATCAATCGGTGGGACGGGCTCCATCGCTAGGCGCACGCGCTGGCCGCGCCACTGACCGTGGTCGCGATGTCGAACAGCGACCCCGCGATACTGAATTGTGCTGAAAATGCTCCGAGGCCCTGGAAGACGGCGTCCGGAAGTGATCCAGATTCCCACCAACTGGCGGCCGTTCCGAGGGCTCCGAATAAAGCGATACCTCCCGTCACTGTGCCCACGAGGCCGAGGTCTCGACCAACACACGCGGCGGTAGAGCCGGCTTGGCACTGCCCGTTGTCGAGGTACGTCGCCGCGGCCCCAGTGACGAATGAGGTAATGCCGTAGACGAGAGCACCAGAGGACGCTTCTCCCGCGGCGGAGGCACCCACCACAAAGACTCCGACCCCCTCCGCCACGGCGCCGACGCCCGTTGCGGCAGCAACGGCGCCGAGTGCAATGCCCGCCGTTTCCGCGGGGTGGTGGTAGACCCACTCGCCGGCCGAGGCCACGCCCTCTCCGACGGCGCTTCCCACGGTGCTAATTCCGCTGACGACACAGCCAAAGAAGCCGCTGCACAGCCCCAACGGGTCGATTCCGTTCACCGGATTATCGCCGACGTACGCATACGGCGCGTTCGTCGTCGCGACGAGTGGATCGACGCTCACGAACTGGCCGGTCGTAGGGTCGTAGTAGCGATGGATGAAGTAGTACAGACCGTCGGACCCCACGTAGCCGCCGGCGAAGCCGATAGTGGTGAATGACGAGAGGCCGCCCGGTGTCTCGGGGTTTCCCCACGCGTCGTAGGACGTGGTCGCGGTCAGTGCGCCCGAGGAGTTCACGGTTCCGCGCACAGAGCCGAGGGCGTCGGAGACGAGATAGGTCAGCGCCCCCGTCGAGAGATTCACCTGCTCGAAGGGAGTCCCGCTGGTGCTGTAAATGTAGGCGTTACCGGAATCTTGTAGTAGGTAAGGGACCGTGGTCGTCGTGTTCCAGACGAAGGAGTTGGTACTCGGGCTAGCCCCACTCGGCGTCACCGTCTCCTCGGTGCGAAGCCCCAGCCCGTTGTAGGTCACAGAAGAAACGTTAGCCCCGGAGTCGTTGTAACTGGTGAGCTGGTTAGCACCGTTGTAGGTGGCGGTCATTGAAGCCGTCCCTCCGACACTTTCGCCCGTACGGTTACCGGCAGCGTCATACGCGTAGGACGTCGTTGTCCCCGAGAGAGTCGAAGACGTGACCTGCGAGCCCGCGTTGTAGGTCGCACTCGCTCCCGTTGGCAACGTCGTCAGATTCCCACTGGTGTCGAGGGAATAGGACTTCGCCGCTTGAGAACCGGGCGTATCCTGAGTGACCTGACTCTGGGCGTTGTAACCGTAGTTGGCCGGCGAATACGAGCTCGCGGGCAGGTCTGTCTCGCTGGCGATTGCGCCAGATGGTGCGTCGGAGTAGGCGAACTGCTGAAGCGTGGATGAGGAGTTGGATAACGAGATCGACGCCGGAGCATTATTCGGGGCGTAAATCGTCGACAGCGTGTCACCCGAACCACCCAACGTTTCACTAGTCGGTAGCCCGTCGGCGGACGTCGCGACCACCGACGAGTGCCCGTTGAAGTCGGTCACCGAGGCCAACTGATCGGCGTGGTCGTAGGTGTAGGTGACCGTGTCGGATGTGGTCCACGTTGCCCCCGAGCCCAAGGGATAGGTGATTCCCGTGGTGTCGCCATCGAGATCATAGGAATACGACGTGGTATTTCCGGCGCCGTCCGTCGTACTCGTCAGCTCACCAAAGGGGTCGTAGGTGTTGTTCGTCGTCCCACTGGCGTCAATCATGCCGGTCATATTGCCGTTGGCGTCGTAGGTGTATTGCACCGAATGAGTGCCGTCAGAGTATGTGACCGAGGCCAGCTGGTTGAGCGGAGTGTACGCGCGAGTCGAAGTCACGGCGTTCGCGTTGGTTGAGGTGAGTTGATTGCCCGCGGGGTCGTAGGTGTAGGTGGTGACCTGACCACTGGGTGCCGCACTCGTGGCTGGGGCGTCCTGGTTGACGAGTTCTCCCAGACTGTCGTACAGGTACCCCGTCTGATTGGACGACGTCGTCTGAAACGGCGACGCCGTCGCGCACGTCGCGACTGTGGTGACGTTGCCATCCGGTGCCACCACGGCCGTCCTGTTGCCGTTGGGGTCGTAGCAGTAACTCGTAGTCGCGGCACTCACCGTCCCTGCCCCGACCGTCGTTGTCAGGAGTTCTCCGGCCGCGTCGTAGGTGTAGTCCGTGACGTCACCGGCAGCACCAGTGGAGATACTCGTCGGGGGCGCCATTACCGAGGTTAAGCGCCCGCCCGGGTCGTAGGCGTAGGTCGTAGTCTCGTAGCCCGTCAGACCCGGCGGCGCCGGTGTAGCAACTATCGTCTTCTCACCCAGTGCGTCGTAGGTCGTCGAGGTGGCGTCCGTCGCGAGTCGATTACCGTAACCCGAGGGAAAACTCGTGGGACAACTCGCGGGGGTCAGTGAACTTGCTGCCACCCCGATAGCGGGAACCGTCTGGGTCACGTTGCCCACGCCGTCGTAACACGTCAAGGTGGCGTCGCCTAGAGGATTCGTCACCAGCGTCGGTTCGTCGTCGGCATTGAATGCGGTCGTCTTCGTGTAGCCACGCGCGTCGGTAACGGACGTCTGGTTCCCGTCTCCGTCGTAGGCGTAAGAGGTCGTTCGCGGCGTGACCGTTGCTCCCGCTCCACCGCCTTGAGTCTGTGAGGTCATCTGACCGTCGGCGTTGTAGGCGAAGATGGTGGTGAAGTTGGCTCCGTTAGCACCGGCAACGTTGCCGTCGGGGGCGGTCATGGAGGTGAGTTCTCCGTTGGTGTCGTAGCCGTACGATGTGGTGACATTCGTAGTCGAGGAATCATTCACACTCACGTGACGAATACGCTGGTCGACGTTGTCGACGATGTAGTACCCACCCGAGCCATCGGATGCCGCCGACGTGAGCCAGCCGAACTCGGCGTTCCGTGGGGTGCCGCCGTCGCCACTGAAGTGGTGATCTGTCCAGCCGGCGCCAGCGATCGTGTAGATGTAACCCACGCTCATGGGTACTCCAAGGTCAGTGGCGGACGTCGCCGGAACGAATCTCACCACGTCGTTACCCGAGTCGGTGATCAGTACGTTGCCATTCGAATCGAAAGAGGCGTCCATCACGTAGGAGAGTTCCGCGGAGGTCGCGCTCGCGCCGTCACCGCTGTAGCCCGCCGTACCGTTTCCGGCGATTGTGTAGATGTCACCGCTGGTCATGGATCGACCGAAATCAATGCCCGACGTTGCGGGCATGAAGCGCACAACGTTGTTGGACGAGTCGGCAACGAGCACATTTCCCGCCGAGTCCACGCTTACCGACTGGGGCGAGTTGAGTTCGGCCGAAGGAGCGCTCGCGCCGTCACCGCTGTAGCCCGCCGTACCGTTTCCGGCGATTGTGTAGATGTCACCGCTGGTCATGGATCGACCGAAATCGATGCCCGACGTTGCGGGCACGAAGCGCACGACGTTATTGCCCGAATCAGCAATCACCAAGTCCCCCGCCGCATCGAAACCGACACCGCCAGGAAAGTTCAATTCGGCTGCCGTGGCGAGGGCACCGTCGCCTGAGTAGCCCGACGTGGTGTCGCCAGCGACGGTGTAGATGTCATTGGCCAACATGGACTGGCCGAAGTAGGTGCCCGAGGTCGCGGGAATGAACCGCACGACGTGATTGTCGGTGTCCGCGATTGCGACGTCGCCGTGAGCGTCTATCGCGACCCCGCTCGGGTTACTGAGTTGCGCCGAGGTGGCGATGGCTCCGTCCCCGGCGTAGCCCGCATAGTTGTCGCCGGCAATGGTATAGATATTGCTCGCCGTCATGGACTGGCCGAAGTAGATGCCACTCAACTTTGGTATGAAGCGAATGGCGTTGTTACCGGCGTCGGCGATATAGACGTTGCCCGCCGCGTCGGTGCGTACGATTGATGGATGGCTGAGCTGGCCATCAGTGGCGGGCCCTGTGAACTGCGTCGCGCTGTGGGGGCCCGAGCCCGCAAAGTTGTAGATGTCATAGGCGGTGACGCTCTGGCCCGCAAGGGAACCGGTTGTCGCCGCCACGACGCGTACAGTGTCGTTGGTGACGTCGGCGACGTAAAGATTCCCACTGGTGTCCATGACCACTCCATTCACCCCGTCCATCGCCGCGCTCGTCGCGGGTGCACCGTTACCCGAGTTACCTAACGCGTCGTGACCGGCAACGGTGTAGATGTCGTTGGCCGTCATCGACTGACCAAGGATGGTGCGAGAGGACGCGGCAACGAGTCGGACTGAGTGATTATTGTTGTCGGCGATAAGCAGGTCACCCGAGGCGTCGACGTTGACCCCGGTTGGCCACCGCAACTCGGCACTGGTAGCCGCGCGCCCATCCCCGGTGTAGCCAGCGCTGCCATTGCCTGCAACGCTGTAGATGTCGCCCGTGCTCATCGACTGGCTGAAATGGGTGCCGGTGGAGGCGGCGACGACGCGCACTACGTTATTGGCGGAGTCTCCAATCACGACGTCGCCCGACGCATCAACGGCCACCCCCTCAGGGTCCTGTAACTCGGCGCTCGTCGCGACGCCGGTGTCTCCGCTGTATCCGGCAATCCCATTGCCAGCAACACTGTAGATGTCATTGGCGCTCATCGACTGGCCGAAATAACTACCACTCGTCGCGGGCACAAAACGCACTTCGTCGTTATAAGTATCGGCGATAACGACGGAGCTTCCGTCGAAGGCGACCGCCTGGGGCGAGTCCAGTTCGGCACTCGTCGCCGGACCCGCGTTGCCGCTTAGCCCCATAGTGCCATTACCGGCGATGGTGTACATGTCACCTCCGGTCATCGACTGTCCGAAGTAAGTGCCACTCGTCGCCGGCACAAAACGAACGACGTTGTCGTAGGTATCGGCAATAGCGATGTCCCCCGCCGCATCGACGGCGACGCCGCCTGGTCCGCTGAGCTGCGCTTGCGTCGCGGGATAACGGTCGCCGTAATAGCCCCAGGCGTAGGTGCCCGCCACGACAGTCTCGACGCCGGTCGCGAGGTTGATACGGTGGATAACGTTGATCTCGGGATCGGCCACGTAGAGATAGGACACGCCACCAATAGTCGCGATTGCCAACTGCGAGGCGGACTGCGACTGGGCGGTCGCGGTCACTGGACCGAGCGGCCCACCAGCGAATGTACTTATAACGCCCGGCGAGGAGACGTTAGTCGTGACCTGAGTGGACTTTGACGTCAGGTCCCCGTGGGCGTCGTAGGTGAGTTGGGTCACGATGCCATTGGGGTTGATGGTCGCACAAGGCAGCTCAGTCGAAGGGGCGGACGTCGTGCAGGAGTCCGTGGACGTGCCCAGCGTCACCGACTGCCCGTTGTAGAGGTCGTACGTGGTTCGCTGCTGGTTCAACGTGCCCGATGGAGAGTAGTCACCGGTGGTGGTGTAAATCAGGTTCCCATTGGTGTCGTACTGGCTATAGGTGACGTACGCCGGCGGCGCTGCGGTGGGAGGTGTGATCGTCGAGCTGCCCGCGGCAATTGCTACAGGAGGTGTTAACGACGAACAGGGGCTCGCGGCGAGGGGCGTCGTTTGACAAGTCGGCTCGTTGAACGAATTGTACGAATAGGTCGTCGTTCGTCCCAGTGCGTTAGTCGACGATAGCAAGTTGCCGTTCGCGTCATAGGAAGAGGTGGTCGTATCGCCGTTAGGGTCTGTCGTTGACGTGGTGCCAAGTGTGGTGGGGTCATACTGATAACTCCACGTCGCCGCCGAAGCTGTTCCATACCCTTTTGTCAGAGATTGCAACGTGCCGCTGACATAACTTTCCACTTCAACATTTCCGTCTGGGTCAGTAATGGTCGTTGTTCCTCCAGCGGCGGAGAAATTGTTGCCGCTGTAGGCGTACGTTGTGACGTTTCCCATCTGGTCCGTCTGAGTGAGCACCCGACCCGTACCGTCGTAAGTATTGACTACATCCGATCCCGCATTTGGCCCTCCCGTCTGACCATTCGGAAACGTCATCGTGAGCAGCAAGTGATTGGCGTTGTACGTGAAGGACGTGACGTGACCGAGCGGATCGGTCACGCTCGTCAGGTTTCCCAAGGAATCGTAGGCGTAGTGCGTGACCCTACCTAACGGATCAGTCACTGACGAGACAAGCTGGTTCGCCCCGAAAGAAAAGGTGAGGGCTCGACCCGACGAATCAGTCACGGACGTTAGTAGACCAGCTACGTAGTTCAACGTGGTGTGCGCTCCGCTCGGGTCAGAAATCTCCAGTAGCTGCCCCGATGAATTGAAGGTGAATATCTCGGTTCCTTGTCGGACGTAGGTATACGTTCCCCCTGAGATCGAAAGGGTCGAATCTGCCCATGTCGGCATGGTAAAGCCTCCGCCACCATTCGGTAGAGCCGTCACTTGCGAACCATCATCTTCGGTGATGGTGACCGACCCGTCAGCGTTCGGGACAAGATGCATATCGTACGAGGAGGACCAGCCGTAGCCAAAAATCCCTTCACTTGAGGCATTGAGCGAGTTATAGGTTCGACTCAAATCAATCCCTGGACCGAAACCTGGAATTCGCGAATCTGTGAAGGTGTGCCAGAAGTCACCACTAGCGCAATTGACGGGCTTTGTTCCGTGATTGCACGTCGTATGGTGGCGAGCCACTTTTCCTGCGGCAACGGCGACTGCACTCTCCGGTCCGTTCGCATTGGGCGAGACGAAGCCGTACGCCGTGTCGAAATTGGAGTTGGCCGCGACGAATGCAGTGCTCCCCGACAACGCAACCGACCAACCCATAGCTCCCCACCCGGGGTCAGCTCCGAACAGGTCGCCTTGCTCAACCCACGTATCTCCGCTCAGGGTAAAGACATATGCAGCGCCCCAATATGAGATCGCGGGAATACTTGGTGCTCCGATGAGGAGTGTGGTACCCGAAAGGGAAAGGGACGATCCAAACGCAGTGCACGTTGAGCAAGAATTATTTTGACTCCCCACTGAAAGGACCTGCCACGGAACGAACGTCGAGCCGTTCGAGGCGTAGAGGTACGTCGCAGCAGGAAGTCCAAAGCCGCCATTGAAATCCCCCGGAGCCCCAACGGCGAGGACGCTCGGCGTGATGGCTACCGCAAAGCCGTAGGACTCGAAGTTGTAGTCGGCCGGGCCTGGCGTCACAGCCGATGGTTGAGTGAGTTCCTGGAAGAAACTCCACATCCCATTGGACAACTTGAAGACATAAGCAGCACCTTGCTGGGCCACTCCGTTGACAGCGTGCCACGGCGAACCCACCGCCACGACATTGCCCGAGATGGAGACGGACCACCCGAAGTTATCTCCGGCGGCACCATCAGGAGGGGTAAGTAAGAACTGATTCCAAGTTGAGCCGCTCAGTGTAAACACGTAGGCCGCACCTTGTCTAGTTCCAGCTGTACCGTCCCACGTCACCAAACTACTGGGCGCCCCTATGACAATGGATGTGCCGCTAATCGCAACCGAACCCCCGAAGAAGTCGTTGGCAGTACCTGGGCTCTCGGTTAATTCTGCGGTCTGAGCCCACAGTCCGTTAGGCTTCAGCGAGGGCGTGTTCCCCGGGGTGAAGACGTACGCATCTCCCTGGTTGGCGTTCCCACCCACAGTATGAGCCGGAGCACCCACCACAATTCGAGAGCCAGATGTCGCGACCGAGGATCCAAATAGGTCTCCCGCTGCTCCATCAGTGGCGGTGAGTGTCGCGGTATGGACCCAACTGCTTCCGTTTAGGCTGCTATATACCAGTACCTGCCCCTGGTTTGCGTTCCCTCCGACTGTCGCATTGGGCTCGCCAAAAACTGCGGTGTTACCCTCTACCGCGAGCGGTGTTCCACCGCCTTGGACCCCAGGAATGGCCACCACTTGAGACCACGTCGGGTCTACGGACAGAGGGTACTGCGCCTTCTGGTCCCGTATGGAAATGGCAATATCCGAACCGCCACTCACTGCCCGCATCGAAGAGCGCAGAGCGGTACCTCGAGAATCCGTCACTCGAAGTCCGGAATAAATTGCCCTTACAACTCCATGCGAGTCCACCAAATTAATGATTCCGTGATTGCTTCGCGCTTTGAGTCCTGACACTGGTACGTCAATGACGAGGTCACCCGCACCGGCCCCCCAATGGGCGACGTGGAAGGTCTGCTCGATTCCATCCGGGCGCCGAACGAAGTCTTCGGACAGTCCATGGGTACCATAAGCCGCGCCATTAGACATCCTCATTAGTGAGTTTCTAATGCTGGCCCTTGTACGGCCTTTGCGAATGGAGCCAAGGCCGACCACTAATGGATTGCCGCCAGCATCCATCAGAACACCGCCGCGACCAAAAGATGCATCCATCGTCTGGCTGGTTGCCGTAAGCGTCGAAATGGTGCGAGTTGTGGGAGACGTTCGGACTCGTCCAACGATTCTCGATGGAAATGCGTGGCGCGCTCTGCCCCGAACACTGCTGGCATGGGCCGGGGTGCTGACCACCATTGACGTCATCGCCACGACAACGGCGAACGCAATTCCGGTTGTCGCTAGCTGCCTCAAGATTGCCAACGCACGTGTGAACGTCGAACCCAATTGCATGATGATTTCGATCCGATCCCCGGACCAAAGTCGCCCAGCATAAGTTTCTGTCGCCGTGCGGAAGGTATCTAAAGTTTTGGTTTAGTGTCAATAAGAATTACAAACCACTCCGGGATTCTTAAGGATTGAATGGGCGCTGCTGAAGGTTTCAGTTGACAGCGTGACCTGCACTGGGTTTCGTTACCCAACTTTTCCTTGAATTCTGGCAGTCTTTTCCTCATAGAACGATAACTCGAACTCGACTGGCGCAACATAGTCAATGAACGAGTGTCGACGGCGTTGATTGCAGAGTTCTCGATGTAGTCGAATTTGGTGTTGGTCGACTCAAGTCGCGTCTTCCACTTCTTGCGGTTTCGTAGTTCGTTTTGCGTGTTCGACTGGAACGACTCCATCATGGCATTATCGAACGCGTCACCGACCGATCAAAAGGACGGCATCGATCCTGCCGAACGAATTCGTTCGATGAAGGACCCGGAGGTGAATTGGCCTTGGACCCCGTGGTCGGCGTCGACGGTCGAACCTCTCTTAGCGCGACGTTGCTTGATGGCCATGGCGAGCGTGTTGACGACGAGATTGGTAACTTGGATGGAGTCAATCGACGAGCCCACAATTCGTCGGCTGCAGGTATCGAGCGCACAGCATCAGATAACCTTGCATTCTCGCGTCGGATGTACCGTGATGTCAAAGACCCAGAGTTCATCCAGGGATGAACGTTCGAAATTGGACTACACAAGATCATCTGACTTCGGGTTGCCCTTGATGCGCTTGACCTTTCGTGGATCTGGGATGTCGGTAATTTAGACCTCGAGCATCAGAATTGTTACGAGCACGCGGCTAACGTGAGTCCCGCGGCCCTTAGTCAACTCCGCGTGCACGCGGCGGGACTCGTAGGTGCCTCGGGTGTCCGCCTACACCTCACGAGTCAGTCCAGTGAGCCACTCGCGACGAATCTTCGTGGGCGTCATTGGACGGGTCTCGGCGAGGTAATACCCGGAACTCGAGTTCCCCAGCACCTCACAACACTTCTTCACTCTGAACCCGGCGCCGACGAGCGTGTCAACCACCGGATGGGCCCTATTGTGCAAGGTACCTCTTTGTCCAGCAAATCGTGCGCGCGCCGCAGGATCTCGACTTCAGCTTCGAGTTCGCGAATGCGGCGGCGCGATCGGCGGCAGCGGAATCATCGCCTGCCGGTCCTGTTCGAACAGCTCCACCGGCTTCGCACCCAGAGCGCGCACGCGGCGGCTGTTCGCCCGCGGCAGCCAGCCGTGCAGCTGTACGTTGAAGTCTTCCGGTGAGGCGAACACGCTCCCGGGGAGGAACGACGTCTCGAGGTACTGGTTCGCCCGCTCGACGACGTCCTTGAACTCCGGGTCTCGGGCAGGCGCGAGCTTCAGACTCGTGCCCAACGCCCCGGTGAACGCAGAATCGGCGGTCGTCGGCTTGCCGGCGCCGCCGAACGCGGCCTCCCGGTCCCACACCAGCGTGCGCGGGACGCGGCCGATCGCCTCGAGCAGCTGCCACATACCACTGGTGAGATCACCGGCCTGACGGGACTGAAGCATCACCGCGCTGATCACCCGCGAATACGCCAGCACCATCACGAGCACCGGCAGCACGCGTTCCTGCCCGGCACCCACTGGGATCTTCACCGCCAGGAACCACAAATCGCAGTGGATCGTCTGCCCGGGCAGGAAGGCGAGCCGGTCGGCCGGATCGACGCCCCGGTACTCCGGCCGCAGCTCCGCGACCTTGGTACGCAGGATCGAGCTCGAATGCGCCCACCCGATCCGCTCCGCAATCACTGAGGCCGGCATCCGCGGGTACGAGGCTAGCAGCGCCCGGATCCACGGCTCGGCCTAATCCGCGAACCTGGGACGCGGGGGCCGCTCGTACCTCGGCGGCGCCGCTGAGCGCAGCGCCACCCTCACCGTGTTGCGTGAGAGTCCGAGGCAACGAGCGATCTCCTCGATCGGAAGACGCTCAGAACGATGCAACCGGCGGATCTCCGCCCAGTCCTCCACCCTGATCACCCTCCAAGAACACCAAAGGGGGTCAGATTTCCCTCGGCACCCGGGGGTCAGTTTTCACGAAGCAGCGACACGCTGGTTTCAAGGTCTCGTTGACGGTTCCGCTCGACTTTGTCCGACCAGTAGCCGGCGTTCGACATGGGCCGCGTGTAGTGGGCCTCGCAGCCATGCCAGAAGCATCCGTCGATGAACACGGCCACCCGGGGGGCAGAAAAAACCATGTTCGCCGTGCGCCGGATGTCTCTCTCCGGGCGCGCATTCACGCGATAGCGCATGCCGCGCGCGTGGGCGTTGCGGCGTACAGTCAACTCAATGCTGGTGTCCCGGCGGCGGTTTGCTTGCATCACTTTGCGAGCCGCTGGGCTCGATGCCCATGACGCGGAGCCCATACTCGAACCTTACGCAGGGCCTGCTCGGCGGCTCAAACGATCGCGGGCTGCCCGTGCGCCTTCGCTCGGGCTTTGTCGAGCTGCTCACGAGCCTTCGCCGCACGCGCGTCAGCCATCGAGAGCATCGGGACATCCGGTGTCTCGTCGAGGAAAGCGCGGATGGCCCGTCCATGCAGCTCGGTGAATCGCGGCGGCACAGCCTCGCCGATCATCTCGCGCAGGTTCGTGTGCCCCCACCGCTTCAGCGCGTCGCCCCATTTGAAGTCGGTGGGAAGCGTCTGGATATGGGCGCACTCGTAAGGGCTCAGAAGCCGGTTCTCCCAGGGGTGGATCGTCTTGTCGCTTCCGACGTGGCCGCTCGCGGTCGTGACCGTCGACGCGGGAGCATCGGCTTTCATCCGCGTGTAGCTGCTCGTGCGGAAGCCCTTGACGAGCCGCCAGGAGTCCCCGTCCTTGACGACCGGCCGGAGCAACGGCGCCCCGCATGCAGAGCAGATCGCGACATCGGGGTCTTGCGTGGTCGCGGAACAGGACGAGCACTGCTGGTTGGTCCATGCACCCTTGCCAGAGTTTGGCGGGATCGCTGCGACCATCCGGTACTGGCGATCGTCCCACACCGGGACGAAGTGCATGGGGTTGGCCGGGTCAGCGGCCTTCTGAGTGTCAGACGCGTCAAGGGCGCCGGCCGAGAGTTCGTGAAGCGACTCCGTGATCGTCACCTGCTTCCCGCCCCAATCGCTCGCGTGCGTGGGAACGGGAAACGCCGAAGAACCTTCGTGCTGGGCGAGCCCCCGCTCATCCTTGCGGATCAGGGTGAGGAAGGAACGCTTGCGCGTCTGGGGCACCCCCCAGTCCGCGAGGTCAGCGATCATCGCAAAGACCTCATAGTCGGCGGAGAGAGCTTCGATGAGAAGCAGCGCGGCGCTGATCGGACCGCCGGTTGCGGGGTGCGGAACCACGCGCGTGAGGAAGGCCGGCACGTTTTCCACAACGATCGCGCGTGGCTTGAGCTCTCGGGCGACTGCCTCAATCACGGTGACCAGGAGGTTGCGCGGGTCGCGGCCGCCGGCCGTGTGATCGTCGTGGCTGCCGAGGCCGCCGCGGGCGCTGCTCATCCCCTGGCAGGGTGGGCAGGCGGCGAGGAGGTCTGGCCGCTTCACCCCCTCGGAAGCTCTCCACTTGTCGATAACGGTCGTCCAGGTCTCCCGCAGGTCTCCGGGCACGCCAACGGCCGTCGGATGGTTGGCAAGCGCCACCGAGAGCCGATTGGAGTTGAGTTCAGCCATGACTTTGAACTCAAAGCCGGCCTTCTTGTAGCCGACATCCCCTGCGCCGCAGTTGGAGAACAAACTCAGGGCCTTCACGGCGCACCCGTCTGGAGGGCATTGGCGGCAATCGCCGCATCATCCCTCGCCTGGAGGAATGCTTCGTTGGTCCGGCGCGCACGATTGCGGAAGTCATCCCAGGAAAGCTGGAAGACCTCGTTGGCGCCGACGACCGTGTCGTACGCCTGCTGCTTCATCGGGTCCTTGATCGCAACAGAGTCCACGACAAGGTCAATCCGCCACTTCCTTGGAAACTCCGCAGCCATGTCCGGGTTGTTCGCGAAGAACTTCCGAAGCGCGTCCACATACCTGAAAAGTCGGGTGAAGTCCTCGTCGTCCAGGGCATGGCCGGACGCCTTAATTTCTACGAAGTGGAGCATTCCGCCGACGGCGACGAGCGTGAAGTCGGGTCGCTTGTTCTCATACTCGATGACGAGCGTGGCGTCGATGTCGTGCTCGCGCTTGAGGTAGTTCTCGAACGAGGTCTTGAACGTCTTGAGGCTCTGGTTCGCGGTGATGACCGTCCAGTCGGGCTGGATGAGCCAGGGCGCCTCGGTGATGATGCGCTGCAACGCGGCCTCGTCGCGAGCCGTGTTGAAGATGATGCTGTCGAGCTGGTCGAGCACGCGCACCCGCTCGCTGGCGATCTGTGCGTAAGAGGCTGCCTCTGCGACGCGAGTCTTGCCGAACAGATCGACCAGCTCTTCGAGCGTCGGCTCCTGCCCGCCGGTGCGAGTGCGCTCGAAATCTTGGAACGCGGTGACGAGTGCCTGATGGGGCGCGACTGAGAGGATGACCTGCGCGAGCCCCTCGACATATTCGGTGTCGGTGAGCTCGTCCTCGGCTGCGAACCCCCCGATGCTGTCGCCGATGCTCAGCGCTACTTTGATGACGGACTCGTCCGAGAAGCGCTCGCGCGCGCGACGCTCGAGGTCCGCGACCTCGCGGAAGCGCTTCTTGACTTTCTCGCGTCTCGGCTGGCGGCCCAGGCGGCCGATCTCGCGGACGATGTTGGCGCCCCATGCCCTCAGCGCGGACCCCTTGTCGGACTCCCACAGGATGGACTGTCGGTCTGTTCGGACGAGGTCGTCGTCGTCATCATCATCGAGCCAGTCCGCGTGTATCTCTCCGACCATGTATGAGCGGGTCGCGAACTCGCCGGTGAAGCCGGCAGGCTGCTCGAAGTCTCGAGTGGTCGCCACAATCTTGCCGCGCGCGTAGATGCGCACCCCGGCCATCTCTTCATTGCGGTAGGACTCGGTCGCCATTGCCACCCAGCCCGAGACGTGCAGAAGTGTGCCGTCCTCCAGCGTCACCGGCCTGGTGCTGAGGTCGATGCGGGTCTCGTCCACGACATTGATCTGAAACTTCTGCATCGGAAGCGGCGGCTCTGTGGGCCTGCGCGAGTCTCGCACGGTCACGTCGAAGTCCGCGGCGGCCAGGGCGAATCGGCGCTCAACCTGCCGCATGAAGACTCCCGCGTCGGGCACTCGCTTCGGGAGGAAGCCGGTCAGCACGACCTTCGTGCCGGAGCCAGGCTGGTAGGTGCCGTCGAGGGCGCCCTTTTCGAGCAGGACCGGAACATCGCTGTCTTCGCCAATGATCTTGTCGAAGTCCATGAGGAAGTGGCTCGTCAGATGACCTGCCGCCGTCTTGTCGCCGCCCGACGAGATGACTTCGATTCGCTTACATATGCCGAATGGCGCCAGCTTTCCGATGCCCTTGCGGCCCATCACCGGCCGGTTGAACCTGCGGCTGCGCGCACCAGCGCCTCCGGCCTTGCGGCGGTCTGCGCCGACTCGAAGGTAGTAGGCGCGCGCCTCATCGGGAGTGAGACCGTGTCCGTTGTCGCTGACGGTCACTGTCCATTCCGGCAGTGCAGGGTCTTGGACGCTGAGCAGAGTGGCGAGCGGGAGCTCAACGCTGACCTCCGTGGCATCTGCGTCATAACTGTTAGCGACCAACTCGGCGACGACGGCGCTCACCCGGTCGTACAACTTCACGCCGAGCTTGTCGATGGTCAGGCGGGAGATTTTGAGTTCGTAGCCGTCATCGTCAGCCTCCTCGGGGGCAACAACGGCTATGGTCTGACTCACAAACAAAGACTAGCCGGGGTCGGCGACCCTGGCTTCTTCCGCGTGCCGGTGCGCCTGCTCGACCTCAAAGCATCCCCACTCTAGGCGCTGCGAGCAGCGCTCAGAGCTGACGAGCAGATGTCCTCCGGGGACGTTCGTGTGGCTCGTCAGGGCTCCAATCGAGGTGCCTCGCCCGGTCGAGAGCCGCGCGGGCTTGGGCGGCGTCGATCTTCTGCGCGTCGCTCTCCGCTGGTGCTCCGAGCGGGGTGGCGTCGGTGATGCCGTAGCGGTCTCGGTAGGCAGCCACGGTGCGCGCGGCGTGCCGCCACGATGCCGCGGCGCGGGGCTGCTTCGGTGGGTTGCCGAGGAGCTTCGTCCAGTCCTGGTGCTCGGTGAGGGCGGTGTCGAGGAGCGCGTCGACGCGGGTCTCGATGAGGTCGCGCCGTTCGGTGAGCGCCTGCCGGAGGTCCGGGCTCATGGTGCCGGTGGCTTCGGGGACGAGCCCGGCAATGAGCCTTGGTGCTTTCCGTGTGCGGCCGGACCCGGCTGGTCGAGCTGTGGCTTCGGCGACGCGGTAGCGGAGGACGGCGGCGATGTCGTCGGCGTGGGCGAAGCCGCGCGCGGCCACCGGGCGTGGCTGCAGCGTCTCGATGTTGTGCTGGTTCGCCTCGGCTCGGCGCAGTTTGACGGCCAGGGCGCCGAACGCTGGGGAGGCGATCGTGGCCTCGGCTTCCTCGTCGGTGAGTCCGGAGGCCCGGATGAGGTTCGCCCAGCGGTCGTGTTGCGCCGCGGCGGCGATCGTCTCGTACTCGGCTGCGAGTTGGGCGATCGAACCCCATGCCTTCTGTTCGGCGGTGATGGTCTCGTGGGCGGAGAGTTCGGCGCCGACATGCTGGAGGACCCCGAACTGCACCGACCTGGCCGTCGCCTCGACCTCGTCGCCAGAGTGCGGTCCTTCATGGGAGTCGTCGGGCTTGTCGACGGTGACGTAGGCCATGTTCAGTTCTCGGCCGCGGGTGAGAGCGACGTATAGGTTCTCGCGCGTCATGCTCGCGTCGACCAGGACGTGTGAGCGGTCGACGGTGATGCCCTGCGCCCGGTAGGAGGTGACGGCGTAGCCGAGGTCGAGGTGTTCGGCCACATAGTCGGCTGGAAGCACGACTGACCCGCCCCACTTGCGGGTTGCGCGGCGGAGGGTGAGGGGGCCGTCGTCGCGGGCTTCGGTGACTGTCCATCTGTCGCCGTTGCGGACCCAGCCGCGGCCGGCGCGCAGGCGGCGGTCGTTGTGCCGGGTGATGACCGAGTCTCCGACTGCGCCCCTCGTGCCGTCGTGCTGTTCGACCTCGCGCAGCGCGTTCACGGTGCCGTCCAAGATCAGGTCGGTACGGGCGCGCTGGTTGAGCACTTGGACGGATTCGTTCGAGTCGGTGACCAGCACCGTCGCCCGTCCGGCTTGTCGGTCGGCCCGCCATGCCGCGTAGGCGGTGTCGGCCATCGCCTACGCGGCGCCGCCGATCAAGCGGCCGTGGTTCATGTAGGTGTCGATGACTTCGGTGTGTCCGTGCCGCAGGCCGCAGGCCGAGGGAAGCGGACTTCTCCCACGGGTTCGTGAAGCGGTGGATGTCGACCAGTTCGGGTGCGTCGTGGCGGTCGTGGACGAGCAGCGCGAACGCGCCGGGGGCGGTCGGTGACTGGAGCTGGGCGTAGTCCCCGACGAGTAGCACCTTCGCCCCGGCCTCGGCGGCCAGGGCGGTGATGCGGTCGAGGGAGAGTGTGCCGGCCAGGGAGGCTTCGTCCACGATGACAAGCTGGCCGATGCTGAACGTCTCGCCGGTACGGTCGTGCCGTCGAGCCACTTCGCGGTGTTCTCGGTCTGGATGCCGAGGTCATCGGCGAGGACCTGCGCGGCGACTGCGGACATGGCCGTGGTCTTGCCCGCACCCGCCGGCCCCACGAGGACATCGACGACGCGAGCTGGGACGGGGTCAGCCGCAGCGAAGCGGCTTCGGCGGCGTCTACGACCAGGCCGACGACGGCCTCCCAATCCTCGATGGTGGCGAACCTGTTGCCCATCGTCTGCCGGGCCGCCTCGGCCGTGAGGTTCCACCGCCGCCAGGTGGAGCGCTTCTCACCGACCGCCTCGACCACGCTTCCTCCGAGGGACGCGATCACGTCCAAGGGCATGTCGTCGGCCCGGAGCAGCAGCGGCTCCTCGTTTGCCGCGACCTGCCGCGCCCACGCTGTCGCGTTAGCGCCGAGGACGCGGCCGGCGGCACCGTTGGCCGTGCGCCGCTTGGATATCTCAACGTCCACAAGCGCGACGAGCTCGGCCGCGACATCCCTACGGTCGAGCCCGATCCCGACCATGCCGCGCTGGTGCCGTGGGCCTTCGAGGCGTATGCGACCGGGAACTACTCGACAACGGCTCTGCGGGAGGATCTGATCGACCGCGGCCTGACGACGGTGCCGACACCGAAGCGCCACGCCAAGGCTCCCGGCCTGTCCACGATCCAGGCCATGCTGTCGAACCCGTACTACAAGGGCGACGTGATCTTCCGTGGCGCCCGCTACCAGGGACTGCACGAGCCGTTGGTCAGTGCCGAAGTTTGGTACCGGGTGCAGAACGTCCTGACGGCGCACCAGGTCTCCGGGGAGAAGACGCAAGTCCACGAGCACTGCCTGAAAGGCACGATCTACTGCGACGACTGCGGCTCACGGCTGATGGTGACCCACGCCAAGAACCGGACCGGGGTCATCTACCCGTACTTCATCTGTGCGGGTCGGCACTCTAAGCGGACGAGCTGCACCCGGCAGGCGATGGGCGTGGTCGACATCGAGCAGAAGGTCGAGGACTACTACCGGCGAGTGCAGATACCCGAGCACATCGTCGCCGCGCTCCGGCACATGCTCACCCGCCAGTTCGATGACCTCCACGCCGAGGTAAGAAGGATCGAGGCACCCTCGCCGCCGAGCGCGACAAGCTCCGCGACGAACGACGAAGTCTCCTGCACGCCCATCATGCGGGGCCGTGCCGCTCGACCTGCTCAAAGAGGAATAGGACCGCATCTCGCGGCGCCTCACCTTCCTCGACTCCCGCATCGACGCCTCGCAGATCGAGTACGACCAGGCGAAGGCTCACTTGGAGGACTGTCTGGCCCTGGCCGGCAACGCCCACGCGATCTACATGAGCCTGGACGACTCGCTACGTCGCATCTGCAACCAGGCGTTCTTCGAGCGCATCAACATCTACGAGGACGAGGACGCCGACATCGTGGAAGCCCAGCACGGCGAGCCCTTCGACGCACTGTTCGATCCCGCACTCCAGGCCGAAGCACTGGCCTACTACCAGCGGCTACAAGCGGGGTTGGATGCTCAAACCGGGCATGTCGCCGGTTTGAGCATCCACCATTAGTGGCTCATCGGATTCTGGTGGGGTGCTGACCCCTTTCATCGGACGACAATCGAGTCGAGGACCCGTCAGTTGGGCCTTCCGGCGTAGAGAAGGGCACGTATTCGATAGTTCTGGAAATTGCGGAATCCGAAGCCGATTCGCTTGATTCGCTTGATCAAGTTGTTGAGCGACTCGGTGGGCCCGTTGCTGACGCGGGCCAAGTGGAAGTTGCAGATCTTCTCGAACCAGTCGCGGATCGTTCGTCCGAGCTTCTGGATCTCGACGGGCATCTCGCGGCGCCGGCAGTGGCGGTGGAGGTCATCAAGGATGCGCCGAGCCTCGTCGGGGTCTTGGCTTCGATAGAAGTCGCGGAGGCGTTCTTTCACGCGATAGGCGAGGGCAACTTCGGCGTTGGGGTCACCGAGCTCCAAGAGGCTGCAGACGTTGCGAACCCCTCTCGTCGAACTTGTCCTCGCCCATCAAGAGCACTCGGCGAATTCGATAGAGCGGATCGTCTCGGCGCCCGCGGTGTCCCAGCTGTTCGACCTGCACCCGTCGCCTCACCGCGTCCAGGCAGCGATTGGCGAGGGCGACCACGTGAAAGGGGTCCACGACCTGGGCGGCCCCGGGCAGCATCACCGTGTAGACCGAGGCGTAGGTGAGTGACATGTCGAGCGCGCCGTAGTGGATGCGCTCTTTCCAGGCAACGGGCTGCTCGTCGATCCACTTCGCCACGTCCACGAACTGGCGCGTGGGCAAGATGTCGATGATCTGGTGGTTCTGAACGTCGGCGACGGTCGTGGCGTAGCTCGAGTGAGTGTGGGCGCCGTGCTTGACGAAATTGGTCTCGTCTAGGCCAATGGCCGTGGTCTGGTTGAGGCGCTTGCGATCGGCCGCGAGCAGCGCGGCGCCGTAGGTGGCGACGGCGTCATTGACGGTGTGCCAGTCACAGGCGAGCTCTCGGGCGACCTCTAAGACGGTGCGACCCTGGCCGACCTGGACCGTCGCCCACTTGGCCGCCCGGGTAGGGAGAAGACAGCCCTTGGCCGCGATCCGGTGGTCCTCGAATATCCAGGTCGTTTGCGGACAGGCTCCGTTCACGCAGCGCAGCCGGTGCTTTCTCCACGTCAATGACATCGGCGAGCCGTAGACCGGAAGGTCGACGTAGGAGACTCTCGAGCGGTCCTTCACTCGAGCGCGCTGGCCACACGATGCACACGCCGCGACGCCGATCTCGCGCTCGACCACCAACTCGACGTGTGGTCCGTTTCTTTCGAGGTGGAGGATCCGCACGTCCTTCAGGCCAACGAGGGCTTTGAGAATGTCGTTAGGGTTGGACAGGACGAAGGTGTTTCCAGGTTTTTTGCTCACACTTAAAGCATGGAGCACCTTCGTCTCTCATTGAGTCACCCCGAGAACACGGTCACCCCACTGAAATCCGATGACCCACATTGGGTGGGCGCTGAGGGACTCGAACCCCCGACCTGCTGAGTGTAAATCAGCTGCTCTAACCAACTGAGCTAAGCGCCCGCGAAGGGACCATTCTAGGTTTTGTTAGAGCATCCCGAGAACGGAGATTTCGTCTAGCAACTCCGTCGTTGCGGCGAAATACGGACGTCGACCAACGCGTTCCTCGGTAATGAGTTCCTCGCCCTGGTACTCCGCAGCCACCGCTCCCGCTTCTCGCGCAATGAGCAGCCCCCCGAGGTAGTCCCACGGGTGGAGCGTGGAGTAACGAGCGACGGTGTAGGCGTCTAGAGATCCGTCCGCGACGAGGCAGATTTCCAAACTCGCGGCCCCGAGAGCCCGAAACTGCGCCCACCCCGCGTGACGAGACGGTAGCCCGGAAAACGCCACGATGGCCGAACGATAGTTCGTCGTCGCTGATGGGCGGATCGCCGCGTCGCCCCGGAACGCACCCGCTCCCTTCTCGGCGGCGTAGACGTCGCCGGTGGCGTGGTTCATCACGAGGCCGGCCACGAGTTCACTCCCCTGAAGTACGCCAAAGGATGTGGCGTAGAAGGGGATTCCGTGATCACAGTTCGTGGATCCGTCAATCGGATCCACCACGACGGTGAGTTCGCCCTCCCCGCTCACGCCGGACTCTTCGGACACCACCCGGTACCCCCAGCCCGTGAGCATCGTGAGAGCCACCCGATCGGCCGCGAGATCGAGGTGATACTGGGTGTCTCGCTCCCCGGAGTACCCCCGCCCCCGGTCCGCACCTACGGCTCCCCCGATCTCCCGGGCGCAGTCGGTTAGGCGCTCGAGAAGGAGACTCACGCGTCCACGCTACCCGCGAAGCCGACTAGCCTGGCGGTGATGGCCGCCATCGATGTTGCCGGTTTTGTAGCCGACTTAAAGGACCACGCGGTCACCCACGGATTTCACGTCCACGACGAACGTCACTTCGTGGAGACCTACTCTCTTCGCCAAGCCTGGGAGGTCGATCTCCACCCCGAGGACGCGTGTGGCGGCCCCCTCGACCTGCACATCGAGCTCGACGTCGACCCGCGCACCCTGCTCGCTTTCGAAGACGCCGTCCTCGGACTCCCCGACGACGTCGATCCGCCGGATGAGTTTCACTTTCCCCTGATTCTGACCTGGTCGCTACCGGCCATGACTCCGGGTCCGGACTTGCTGCGTCTCACCCTGGACCTCTCCTCCGTAGGCGGAGTCGAACTTCCTCTGGAAGTCACCGCCACGGACTCCATCGCCTCGCCCGTCGAAGCTCCCGAGCGGCGAGTCACCATCGTGGCTCGCCGAGCCATCTCTCTCACTCAGGTGTCAAAGGGTGAAGATCCGCTGTGCGACATCTTCGAGCGGGGTCGACAAGTGAGCGAGTACCTGCTCCAAGCGGCCGACTCCTGGCTCGGCTAAGGCGACGTTTCGCCCCTCTCTCGGTACTCCTCGTGGCGGGCCTGGCCCTCGCCGCGTGTGGGACGGGTGGAGCACTGAACGACGCGCGCGCCGCGTGCAAGCAGGTCAACAGCGCCCTCGTGTATCAACATCGCTCGGCGGCGCCGGGGCTGAGCTCCTCCGAACGTCAGGTGCTCGAGGGTCAAGCGATGAGTACTCTTCTCGCCGCCTCCTCAGCGGCGGCCCAAGCGACGTCGGCCGACGGCAGCTGGAACGTACTCCAGACCACCATTCAGGAGGCCGAACGCGTCCCGCTCGCTCGACTCGTTCCGGCACTCACTCGAATCTGCCAGGTGGCGAACTCGTCCACGCCCTATCTCTAGGGCGCTCTCAGGAACCGGGAAAGCGGGCCGCCAACCACGCGAGGGAGTTCGGGGCCTGCGAGGCCTCTTCCCACCCCGTGAGTCGCTCCTCTAATTCCTCGATGGTCGACACGGTGGCGATCACCCTTACCTCGAGCCCGCCGACCGCTTGGCCGGTCGTGTAGTCGCCGAAGGCGTCTTCGGTGATGGGGGCTTCGGGTTCCATCATCAGGTAGAGCTCGCCCGTTGCCTCCACCCAGGCCAGCTCGTAGTTCGTACCGGCCGCGTCCGTCCACTGGTCCCCGAACTCGTGCTCCGCACTCTCGCGGCGCGCCTCGTTCTCGTCGTAGAAACCCTCAATATCCATGTCGGCCAGCCTACCGAGAGTGGGGTTCGCTCACCGAGAGTCCGACGCCCCTTCTCAATATGTGAGTTCGTGTGTGTGCGAGAAATAGAAAGGAGATCGTCGCGTCACCGTGAGAGGTACGACGAGGGTGAGGGTCGATTCTCGTCCTATGACAACTCCCACGTACGACCTCTTCCAACTCGCCCGCGACGACTTTGCGGCCTACTCTCGAGCCCCCGGGGCTCGCCGAGCCGTCGGAGGTTTTCTCGAACGACACCCGGGCCTCGGAATCGAGGGTGACCTTTCGCCCCAGGACCTCGTCGCCCGCCTCACCCGACGAGGGGGTCTCAGCGCTCTCCAGCGGGCCGGGGTCCTCCGCGCCCTCC
>JAGXAY010000178.1 GCA_018971385.1 Acidobacteriota bacterium
GCGAACACCGCGGGGTAGGTGAATCACGCAGTCCGGACGTTGGCGTCGCCCCTCCTCCGTTGAGGAGCGCTGCAGTTCGTAATCGACTCCTTCGCGCAAACCCGACGCGTCGAGCAGATTGGCGAGTTGGATCTCCCCCCAGCGACCTCGTTGATCAGAACGTCCGAGCAGTTGGGAGAGTCGCTGCGTTTCGTGTCGAGCGTCTCGCTGCGCCTCGAGCAGCTCCTCGGCCCGGCGCTGTACGTCAAAAAGAGCCTTCTGGTGAGCTTCGTCAAAGTGAGTGAGCCGCTCCTGATACGCCCGTAGCATGTCGGCGAGCGGACGCAAGTTGTCCTGAAGTCGTTCGTCTCGCTCTCGCTGCACGGCCTCCTGACTCCGCGCCAAGCGATCCGCCGTGTGGGCGAGGACCTCGGCCGATCTCGCCTGGAAAATAGTGTCCAACTGATCCACGTTGTTGGCGTAACTCTGGCGCTCACGCTCGAGTTGGCCCTCGAGGTCCGTCACCCGGGCCTCGGCAACGCGGACTCTCACGTTCAACTCTTCGTCACGGGTGCGTGAACGTCCCCGGGACCCCAGAAACCCGAGTGCGAGTCCTACCGCCAGTCCAACCAGCGCGGGCACCATGACGTTCACGTTGTCTCCTTCATGGTCGGCACCCTACGAGACGGGCGTGACACGTCAGTATCATGACCGAATGGCTCGTCTCTTTGGTGCGGCAAAATCTCGGGATATTCTCGACGTCACCCCGATTATCTCCCCGGAGATGCGATCTCGAGTGATTCAGGTCTTCGCCATGGTCGGAGAAGCTATCGCCGGAGCCACCCACGCACTTCTGAACAGTGACCGAGAAGCGGCCAAAGTCATCGTCGAACGAGACGTCACTATCGACTCGCTCATCGACGGGCTTCTTCTCGAAGCGGAGCGGGCCCTGCTCGCCGAATCCACACCGCCCGCCCAGCGAGCGGAACTGCTGACTCTGCTTCGAATCTTGCCCGAGATCGAGCGCAATGGGGACCTCGCCGAACACATAGCGCGACGGGGGGCCCGGGGCATGGGCACCGAGATGTCCCCCCGTTCGCGAGGACTCATCGAACGAATGGGCGAGGTGGCGTCCACCATTTGGCGTGAAGCGACCGACATCATTCTCGACGCCAACGTCGAAGCGGCCGAGGCGATCGAGGACATCGACGACGAACTCGACGAACTCCACGTAGCGCTAACCGCTGAACTGACGTCGGGCTCCATGGCTCTTCCGGTCGCCGTCGAAGTCGCCCTGCTCGCCCGCTTCTACGAACGCTTCGGCGATCACTGCGTTAACTTGGCGCGACGTCAACTTGGTCGCGACGGGGCCGACTAGGCCCCGGCGAGAATCTCCGCAATCTGCACCGCGTTAAGCGCGGCGCCCTTTCGGAGATTGTCGTTACTCATGAAGAGGTTGAGGCCGTTCACTACCGACTCGGAAGGGCGTATCCGTCCGACGTAGGTGGGATCCTCACCCGCCGCGAGACGGGGGGTCGGAATATCGGCCAATGCCACACCGGGCGCGGACGCGAGAATCTCGAGCGCCCGACTCACGCTGAGGGGCCGGTCAAATCCGGCGGTTACGGAGAGGGAGTGACCAGTGAATACGGGCACTCGTACGCACGTCACATCAACGGCCAAGTCGGAAATCTCCAAGATTTTCCGACTCTCATCACGCAACTTGTGTTCTTCGTTGGTCTCACCCCGCCCGTCCTCCACAAGACTG
>JAGXAY010000179.1 GCA_018971385.1 Acidobacteriota bacterium
CACCGATAATGGCGACACCTTTGCCCTCTCGTACACGAACTCGGCGAAGCGCGTGAAGAGCCACGGCGAAGGGTTGGGCCATCACGGCCGTAACGTCATCCATCCCCGTCGGGACAGACCGACAGATGGAGGCGGGACTCACGACGTACGAACTCAGTCCGCCGTTCAGATGAAGTCCCAAGGTTTGGTACGACTCACACAGATTTGTTCGTCCCTCCAGACACCACTCACAGGCGCCACAGGAGATGCCGGCTCCACTGACGACTCGATCCCCGACACGGACTTCCGTGACGGAACTACCCACTTCTTCCACGACACCAACGAACTCGTGACCGAGAATGACGGGGGGCACAGCGAGGACGGGACCGTGATCGACCTCAGCGGAGTCAGATCCACATATTGCCGCTTTCAACACTCTGATCAGTACCTCGTGGGGCCCCGTCACCCTCGGAGTGGGAACCTCTTCAATCCGAAGGTCGCTGGGTCCGTAGTAGACGGCGGCTTTCATCGTCCTAACTCCACGTGCACTTTCGTCGTAGAGCCACCGCCTCGCGAGAGCTGAAACGCTGCGGGAGCGTCGTCAAGGGCGACATGGTGAGACACGATGGGCGAGGGGTCCACAATTCCGGAACTCAAGAATCGAATCGTCTGGGGCCAGAGGCCGACGGAGCCAATGATTCCTCGAATCTCGAGAGCCTTTGCCTGAATCAGCCCCATCGGCGTCTCGACCGAACCGCCCACGTTGATACCGACGAACACCACTTTCGCCGAGTGTCCGGCCAATTCGAGTGCTTGCGCCATCGCGCTAGGGTGACCGGCGGTTTCAAGGACGACGTCAAAGCCGTCCCCGCCAGTGACACCGAGAGCCCGTGCCACCTCGCTGGGTGAACGGGAGTCAAATGAGTCAGAAATGCCCAGCGTCGACGCGAGTTGTCGACGGTGTTCTTGTGGCTCAAAGAGGACCACTCTGGCGCCTCGCCCCTTCGCAGCAAGCGCCGTCATGAGGCCGATGGGACCCCCACCAAGCACCGCGACGCGATCGGCCGGATCAACTCGAGCGACGAAAGTGGCGTTGTAAGCCACGCTAAACGGCTCCACCAACGCGCCCATTGACCAACTCATCGAAGCAGGAAATGAATGCAACCACTCCGCCTTAACAACGAAGTACTCGGCCATGGCGCCCGAAATAGTGAATCCGAAGTGATCCTTGCCACCGGCGTTGACCACGCACTCACCTACCACGCGATCACCGGGTGTGAAGTCTTCAACCTCGGAGCCCACTTCAACCACTTCGCCGGACCACTCGTGTCCGGGAACAATGGGATAAGAAAAGGGCAGGATGTAGCGTCCCTCCAACAGTTCGATATCGGAGTGGCAGATTCCAACTGCCTTTGACTTCACTAACACTTCGTCCGACCCCACTCGTGGAACGTCGCGACTCTCCACCACTATCGTGTCGACCCCGGTGAACACAACTGCCCTCATTCACGTATCCCTTCTGTTGGACTCGTAACTACGTTCTCGCTGAGTAATTGAATGGCATCGAGCGTCTTCGGCTTGGCCCGCCGATTACGAGCAGTGGTGTAGATACCGACCGCGAAAAAGATCAACAGGCCCCGAAACCAGTACTGGTAGGCCTGTTAGAGATTCAAAAAGACGGTGATATTGAGTAGTTCTTCGAGAAGTGCGGCTCCCACGAAGACGCCCATGAACGATCCGCGACCGCCGAAAACACTCGTTCCCCCGA
>JAGXAY010000180.1 GCA_018971385.1 Acidobacteriota bacterium
GAGATCCCGTCTCGCTCGATCACGTCAACGTCAACGAGGCCTTGACGAACGTGGTCAAGCTCCTCACCCCCCTCCTCGGGGCCGTCGTGAATGTGGCTCTTCAACTCGACGACTCGAACCCCGTCGTAGCGATGGACGCTCAGCAGCTGGACCAAATTCTGATCAACCTCTCTCTCAACGCGCGCGACGCGATGCCGCGGGGTGGATCCATCACCATCAGCAGCCATCGTCGCGACGACGGCAGCGTCGAAATTGGCGTGTCGGACACCGGAGTGGGAATGAGTAAAGATGTCGCCCGTCGAGCGTTTGAGCCTTTTTTCACCACCAAGCCTCGTGAACAAGGAACCGGACTCGGACTCGCCACTGTGTACGGCATCGTCCAACGAGCGGGAGGGCGGGTTGCGATCTCGTCCAGCCCGGGGCTCGGGACTCAGGTACGGGTCGTGTTGCCCGAAAGCACCACCTCACCGTCCGCGACGGTCGACGAGGAGGACTCCATCCTCGAGGGGCGAGGAGAAATGGTCCTACTCGTCGACGACGACGCCCCCTTACGCGAAAGTACCGCACGACTTCTGGAGCAGGCGGGGTACCGAGTCGTTCGGGCGGCTGATGGTCTCGCTGCTCTCACCGTGTTGAACACCATGGGAGAGTCCATCGACGTGGTCCTCACCGACCGTTCCATGCCGCGATTAGACGGCGACCAGCTCGTGGAGAGAGTTCGCCACACCCACCCCCACATTCCGGTCGTCATGATGACGGGATTGTCGGACGCCGACGCGGTTACGACCCCCCTCGTGATGAAACCTTTGGATGAGGTAACGCTCTTGCGCGCGATGAAGGAGGCCCTGCGTGGATAGCCCGGACGATCGTTCGTTGCGGGTCGTCGTGGTCGACGATCATCGCATGTTTGCTGACAGTCTCGTGAGACTGCTGCGCGAAGAGGCCGACTTCGACGTGCTCGACGCGTGCGTCGATACGGCCAGTGCACTCAAATCCATCGTCGAGAAGGAACCCGACGTTGCGCTCGTTGACTATCAGCTCCCCGACGGAAACGGTGTCGACTTAACCCGAGCGCTGCTCGCACGAGTCCCTCATCTTCGCGTCGTGATGCTGACCGGACAGTCCGATGACGGACTCCTCCTTCGAGCAATCGAGGCCGGAGTGAGCGGCTTTCTCACGAAGGATCAGGCCGCGTCCGTACTCACCGACTCACTTCGTCAAGTAGCTCGGGGCGAGTCCTTGATGGCTCCGGAGGAACTTCGTCGGGTCATGCGGCGCGTTGCTCGATCCCCGGTACCGTCTCGAGAACTGTTGAGTGAGCGCGAGCGCGACGTACTCCGCCTGATGGCGGCGGGGCTCACGACCAAAATGGTGGCGGAACGTCTGTTCCTGAGCGTCAACACCGTCCGCAACTACAGCCAATCCGTCCTCACCAAACTGGGCGCCCACTCGAAGCTCGAAGCGGTGGCCATAGCGACCCGTGAGGGAATTCTCCAGCCCGACGACTACGCCTAAAGAGGACGGGCGGGGCCCACCCACTAGCCCAACGCGTTCAAGGCCGCCATCGTCTCGTCGTCGAGCGTGACGGAGGTCGCGCCCATGTTCTCCTCGAGATGATCACGTCGTGACGTTCCGGGAATGGGCACGATAACCGGTGAGCGCTCGAGGAGCCACGCGAGAGACACCTGCGCCACACTCCACCCGTGAGTGGTCGCG
>JAGXAY010000059.1 GCA_018971385.1 Acidobacteriota bacterium
CATGGACTTCACGCGTCCGGCAATCGCCACGGTATCTCGTTCGCGAACCCCACCGATGGCCACCGTGTCGGTGGCTCGCTCGGCTAACAGTTGGTCGGCTTCGAGGTGCGCGTCTTCTCGCACCCCTCCTCGCGTGACCTCGTCCGACACCGGGACCTCTTCGACGTCACCCTCGGTAACTCAGATGCGCGCCGCCCGGTAAGGAATGATGGTGGCCACCGTACGGGGGACGTGCATCACCGCTCCCGCCATCGTGTCGGCAGTGCGGTCGTGGAGCAGTCGCTGAAGGCGCGAGACGAAACCGCGTCGCGGCAGAATCACCATGCAGAAGACGTCAGGGTCGCGCACGACGTCCGCGACCAACTCCAGCGCGGCTCGATCGAGCCGCCGGTCCTCGCAGTCCACCACTTCCAAATTGACTGCCGCCGACGCGGTACCAGCCTCTCCCCACCGCGCCTCGAGAACTCGAGTCACGCGAGGGTCGATGTCAAAGTGCACGGCTCGTACGGAGTACGAGTTGAGATTGAGGGCGTACTGCAACGCGCGCTCGGTGGCGAGGTCGTAGGTGTCCACAAAAATAACGACGCGAGTGGTGTGAATCGCCGGAGGCTCGGTCGCGGCAGTAGCCCGAAAGGCCCGCTCCTCCCGTTCATACTGTCGATTGAATCGAATAAGCGCGTAGTACATGAGGGGGCCCACTACGGCGATAATCCAGGCTCCTTCCACGAACTTCGCGACGAGGAAAATGATGACGATGGTGAAGGTGATGACCGCCGACACGGAGTTGACGACCAAACCAAATCGCCAGTGACCCTGCTTCTCGCGCCGGTGACGAGCCACCATGCCCGCTCCGGCCATAGAGAATCCGGTGAACACGCCAATCGCGTAGAGCGAAATCAGGGCGTTCACCTGAGCATTGAAGGTGAAGATCAAGACCAGCGCGACGATGCCAAGAACGATGATGCCGTTGGAGAACGCCAATCGGTGCCCGCGCTTGGTGAGTTGACGCGGCAGATACTTATCCGTCGCGACGTAGTTCGCGAGGAACGGAAATCCATTGAACGACGTATTGCCCCCGGTGTACAAAATGGCGACCGTCGCGAACTGCACGAAGTAGAAGATGATGCGACCCATCCCCGAATTCCCAAAGACGGCGGAGACTTCTTGCCCCACGACGGTGGGCGTACCCGCGGCGAACGGGAAGGCGTGGGTCCACGAGGCGAGCAACGTGGTGCCGAGAAGGAGGAAGGCGAGCACGGAACTCATTACCACCAGGGTCTGGCGAGCGTGACGAGATTCGGGACGCCGAAACGACGCCACCCCATTGGAAATAGCCTCCAGCCCGGTAAGGGAGGATCCGCCGTTGGCGTAGGCCCGAAGGAACGTGATGAAGGCGAGTCCCATCAGCACGCCACTACTTCCGTGGCCGAGTCGACCACCGACGAGGTCCTGAACCGGGGGTTGGACGATGTGGTGAAGGGTACCGGCGAACTTCTTCCAGTACCCAACGACGATGGTCCCACCGAGGCCCAGAATGTAGAGATAGGTCGGGAGGGCGAAGTAGGAACCGGCCTCTCGTAGCCCCCGAAGGTTTCCGTAGATCAAGATCAACACGACGCCGACCGTGATCACCAGGGTGTAAGGAACGAGGGACGGAATGGCCGTGGTGAGAGCGGCCGTTCCCGCCGCCGTCTGCACCGCCACCGTGACCGTGTAGTCAATCAGTAGGGCGACCGCGGCAATCTGAGCGACCCGGGGGCCAAAATTATCCCGAGCGACGACGTAGGAACCACCGGCGGTGGTGTAGTACTTGATGACATCCAGATAGGACGTCGTGACCAGGAATAACACCCCGAGAATGATGAACATGATCGGTACGACCATGGAAAATGCGGCGAGACCGATATAGGGGGTGATCTGGGTCAGAATCTCCTCAGCCCCGTAGGCCGAGGACGAGATGCAGTCCGGCGCGAGCACACCCAACGCAATGGGATTGGCCAGCCGCTCTCCGCCTAACTGCTCCGTCACGTAAGGACGCCCCAGAAAGATTCGTTTCAGTCGATAGCCCAAAGACTCCGGATAGACCGCGCTCACATTGGCGTGAGAGGTCAATACGGGAGCATTCTTGGCAAGTTGCTGGTCGGCCTCCGACACGGGCCACAGCCTAGACGGGGGCGCCTCGCCGTTGCGGAAGCGGGGAGCGTGAACCGCGAGACTTGCCTGGCCCGGGTGGCCTGTGGTGAGATGAGCCCGTGCATTTCATCATCGTGGGTTGTGGACGGGTGGGGTCCTCGCTCGCTATGCAACTCACCGACGAGGGCCACTCGGTGGTCATCATCGATAAAAATCGAGATGCCTTTCAGCGCCTCACGCACTTTTCTGGCCAGACCATTCTCGGATCGGGCTTTGATCGCGACACGTTGGTGAAGGCTGACGCGGCCCACGCGTACGCCCTGGCGGCCGTCACCCGAGGTGACAACACGAACATCCTCTGCGCGCGCATCGCCCGCGACAATTTCGGCGTCAAGAACGTCGTCGCCCGCATCTACGACGCACAGCGCGCGGCAATCTACATGAAACTGGGCATCCCCACCGTAGCCTCCGCCCGTTGGACCACTCAGCAGGTGAAGCGGTGGATCGTTCCCCAAGACGACTCGGTGTCGTGGAGTGACGGCACCGACGTCCTACGTCTCGTCGAGCGCGTCGTCCCCGACCATTTGGCGGGAAAACGTCTCGCGGATCTCCACTTCGGACCCCACGTTCGACTAGCGGGACTCATCCGCGGTGGTCAGGGACGCGTAGACGTGGATGGACTCTTCGCCCAGGAGGATGACATCTTGACCTTCATGGTCTCCGAGGACGGGCTTCACGAACTATCCGAGTTACTAAAGGAGCCCACGTGAGGGTCCTCGTCGCTGGTGGCGGTTCCGTAGGTACGGCCATCGCGACTGACCTCATTTCACGCAACCACGACGTGGTGATGATGGAACACGTGTGGGCGGTCGCTGAACGACTGAAGGTCATGCTGCCCGGGGCCACCGTGATTAATGCCGACGCCTGCGAGTACACCTCATTGGTCGCCGCCGACGTACGCACTATTGACGTCGTCATTGCGGCCACCGGCGATGACGAGGACAACCTCGTTGTGTCGTGGCTCTGTAAGCAGGAGTTCGCCGTTCCTCGAGTTATTGCCCGCATAAACAATTCTCGTAACGAGTGGCTCTTCAACGAACGGTGGGGCGTCGACGTGGCCGTCTCCACCCCGGCCCTCATCACTTCTCTCGTGGACGAGGCCGTCGAAGTGGGCTCCATGATTAACCTGATGGATCTCTCTCAGGGTCGGATGCACCTGTGCGAGGTCACCCTGGCCTCCAACTCGCCCGCCGTCGCCTACGGAAAGACGTTGGACGACCTTCGTTTGCCCGATTCGGTACGTGTCGTCACGGTGCTGCGATCCGACCAACCCCTCGTACCCAGCGGTTCCATGACCTTTATGGCGCACGACCACGTCATCATGATTATTCGGGGCGACGGTTCGGACGCCTGTAATCGCGCTTTTATAGGGTAACTCCACCCCTCGGGGGCCCTAGCATGAACCCGTGCGCGCCGCGTTCTTCGATTTGGACAAAACAGTTATCGCCCAGTCGTCCGTCGTCGCCCTCGGCCCGGAGTTGCACGCTCGGGGATTGCTCCGCCGGTCGACCTTGATTTACGCCGCCCTCGCCCAAGTCGTCTTTCTTCGCTTCGGCGCCTCCGAGGATCGTCTCACTCAGATTACGGAGCGCGTGCTCAAAATCACTCGAGGGTGGGATCACGATGAGATTCGATCCTTAGTTCACGAAGCAATGAACTCCGTCGTCGAGCCCCTGATCTACGCCGAGGCGCGAGATTTACTGGCTCGCCACCAAGCCGCCGGTGACCAGACGTGGTTGGTGTCGATGGCCCCTGCTGAGGTGGTGGAGCCCTTCGCGGAACTACTCAAAATGACCGGAGCGATCTCCTCTCGCGCCAAAATTGACGAGAACGGAAAGTTCACGGGCGAGATGGAGTTCATCGCACAGGGATCCAATAAGGCGGTGGCGATGCGTGAGGTCGCCGAGCAACACGACATCGACTTAGACGACTCCTACGCCTACTCCGACTCCGAGACCGACATCCCGATGCTGGAAGTCGTGGGACATCCTTACGCGGTCAATCCCGACCGCGGCCTCTCGCGCACCGCCCGCGAACGCGGCTGGCCCACGTTGAGCTTTACTCATCCGGTGCGCGCTCACGACGGGAACCGCTCGCGCACTCCGTTCATTATCTCGGCCGTCGTTCTAGGGGCCCTCGCCCTGATTGGGCGAGGGCAAACCCGGCGACACTAGAGCGTTAACAGGTCCCGCGCCCCGGTGTCGGAGCTCGGGTGGCGCAACTTGCTCATCGCGCGAGCTTCGATTTGACGAATACGCTCTCGCGTCAAGTTCATCTCGGCCCCCACGTCTTCGAGGGTCCGGATCTCGCCCGCTCCGTCAAGTCCGAAGCGCATCCGCAAAATCTTCTGCTCGCGCTCGTCGAGTGGCTTTAGCAACTGCTCGATAGCCTCGGGCATCATCTTCACTGCCGCGACGTCGAAGGGAGACTCTGCGGAACGGTCTTCGACGACGTCGCCGAGCTCCGCGTCACCATCTTCACGAAGGGGCTCCGACAACGAAATCGGCTCCGACCGAAAACGCAATGCCTCAATCAACTTGTCCTCGGGCATCTCGCACTCGTCGCAGAGCTCTTTGATGGTCGGGGGGCGCCCGAACTTCAACTCCAGACGAGACTGCGCTTTTTGCACCCGTGCGAGGGTGTCACCCGCGTGCACCGGTAGGCGAATCGTTCGGCCGGTGTTGGCAATTCCTCGCGTAATCGCCTGACGAATCCACCACGTCGCGTACGTCGAAAACTTGAATCCCTTGCGCCAGTCGAACTTCTCCACGGCGTGCATAAGGCCCAAGTTGCCCTCTTGGATGAGATCGAGAAGGGGAAGGCCCGACGCCTGGTACTTCTTCGCAATCGACACCACGAGGCGAAGGTTCGACTGAACGAAGTCCCGTTCCGCCTGGTCACCCCGGTGGGCCGCACGCTTCAACGACTGCTTGCGCGAGGCGGTGAGCTTCACCGACTTATCGCTCTCCGAGGCCTCGAGTTCAGCCCGGGCCTCACGACCCTCCTCAATAGCTTGAGCCAGGCGAACTTCGTCATCCTTGGTGAGCAGGGCGTACTGCCCAATATCGGACAGGTACAGTCGGACGAGATCCTCGTCGTCGCGATCGACGCGCTCTTTGGCCATGGCTCCTCCTCGAGGTACTAACCGCCGAAACCTCCGGCAACGAGAGTTATACGGCGGGGCGCAACCGCTAGCGGCGGGGACCCAGGTGATCGGAGTAGCCCGCCGATTCCAGAGTCTCCACCACGGAGCGTGCCGCCGGGGCCCAGGTCACCGAATCACTCGCCGGACGACGCTGCATCACCCGCGATATTGCTGAAATTTGGCCAATGATGGCCCCGGAGGCCGCGGCCCACAGCGCAGACGTGGCCTCATCTGGTCGCCCTTCCAGGTCGTCGCGCAAACTCACCAGAAGGCGGGGCGCCAGCACCATGGTGAAAACGTACAGAGTAAAGACACCACTGGAATCTTCCTCACGCGCGTACTCGAGGGCGGCGCGCACGAGGGAATCGGGCGGCACGAAATCGGCACCCCGGGCTCGCAACGCGATGTCCCCCATCACCCGGGACGCCACGAACAGTCGCACCGCCACCGCATCGTCGAGGGCGACATGACTCGAGGTGGCCAACTCCGAATACAGAGCATCAAAGACTCCGGCGAGATGAGTGCGGCTCACCACTGATCCTCGTAAAAACCGTTGGTGATGGGCATTCGACGATCCCGTCCGAACGCCTTCTTCGTAATGCGAACACCGGGAGGCATCTGACGGCGTTTGTATTCGCTGCGATCCACTAAACGGGTGATCCGTCGCACCAGGTCAGGGTCGTAACCGGCCGCCACCATCTCGCTCGCCGTCCAGTCCTGCTCGACGTAGAGCGCGAGCAAGGGATCGAGAAGTTCGTAGGGCGGCAGGGACTGATCATCACGCTGATCAGGGCGAAGTTCGGCCGACGGGGGCTTCTCCAGCACCGTGTCGGGGATGGGAGCGGGGTCGCCTCGGTGCAGCGCGCGTTCGTTCACGTACCGACACAAGTCGTACACCAAGGTCTTCGGAACGTCCTTGATGACCGCGAAACCCCCGGCCGAGTCTCCGTACAACGTGGAGTAGCCGGTCGCCATTTCCGACTTATTTCCCGTGGTGAGCACAATGGCTCCCGACGCGTTCGACAAGGCCATCATCAAAACCCCGCGAATGCGCGACTGAAGATTCTCGTCAGTGAGCCCGCGGGGAGACTCCCCCAGGGCTGGGGTGAGAATCTCCTCGAACACGCGGTGAGCGGCGTCGATATCCAGCGTCGATATCTCGATATCGAGTCGCATCGCCAACTCGTACGCATCCGATCTCGAACCCTCCGAGGAGTATCGACTCGGGAGGGCGAACCCCCTCACCGCCCGTGCCCCGACGGCATCGACCGCAATGGCGGCAACGAGAGATGAATCAATCCCTCCCGACAACGCCACCAGAGCCTCCCGAAAGCCGTTCTTTCGCAGATAGTCGCGAGTGCCCATCACGAGTGCTTCGTACACTTCGGCGACGTCGGTCAAAGGCTCACTGAGGTGAGGGGTAGGTGTCGACCACTCCGTCTCCGGGCGTACGTAGACCGTGGACACCACCACTCCACGTGACGACGCGGGTAGATCGAGATCGACGAGCAGTAGTTCTTCGGTAAAGGCGTCAGCCCGGGCCACCACTCGCCCCTGCGCGTCCACTACGACACTTTGCCCATCGAAAACCAACTCGTCTTGGCCCCCAACCAAATTGCAGTAGACGATCGCGCACCCGGTTTCACGAGCCCGTTCGGCGAGCATCTCCTCTCGCTCGCGCTGTCGCCCCCGAGCGTAGGGGGAAGCGTTGGGTACGAGGAGCACCGATGCCCCCTCCCCGCTCAGCGCGTGAGCCGGTCCCGGCGACACCCAGATGTCCTCGCAAATCACGACCCCCACCGCGATTCCATCAATATTGAGGAGAGGTCCCGGACGTTGACCCGCGTGAAAGTAGCGCTGTTCGTCGAAAACGTCGTAGTTGGGTAGGTACTGTTTCGCGATACTTGGCCCCACGCCGTCGGGGCCGACCACCGTCACCACGTTCGCCACGTGAGCTGCCTCGTGGGAACCGTCCATTCTTCGGGCAATGTCTCGACCATCACTGGAGGGTCCGAGGTTCATTTCACGAGATTCAGCGAGAACCGTACCGACCAGAGTGACAGGAACATCACTCGCGAGGGCTAACTCCTCGAGGGCTACTCGCGAAGCGTCGACGAAACCCTCCTTCAGCAGCAAATCTTCGGGCGGATAACCAGTGAGCGCCAGTTCCGGGGTCACGACGAGAGTGGCCCCGTAGGCCGCGGCCCTCGTGCGCATTCTTTGAAGAGTGGCTACGTTCTCGCTGAGCGAACCGACCACCGAGTTCATCTGGGCGATCGCCACACGCAGGATCGGCACGAGACCAGCCTACCGGTGCACGCGGTGAGTCACTCGAGCCAACGTTCACACGCGGTTAACACAACAACGATTTGCCGCGCCCGCCCTCTTGCACAATGGAGAGGAGACGTCGCGAGGCGCGACCACAGTGGCTAAGGAGAAACATGCCGTATCGAGCTGAGTACATCTGGATCGACGGTGCTGAACCGACGCACGGTCTTCGCTCAAAGACCCGCATTGTCGCCGACGGTAAGAAGCCCGACATCTGGGGATTCGACGGATCCAGCACCAATCAGGCGACGGGTTCCTTCTCGGACTGCGTTTTGCGTCCCGTCTTCACCTGCAAGGACCCGCTACGGGGTCCCAAGGACGTTCTGGTCATGTGCGAGGTGCTCAACCCCGACATGACTCCCCACGCGACCAATACCCGGGCCAAGGCTGTCGAGATGGCGAAGAAGTACGCCAGCTTCGAACCCATGTTCGGCATCGAGCAGGAGTACACCTTCTACCAGGACGGCCGCCCCTACGGCTGGCCGGAGGTCGGATTTCCCGCCCCGCAGGGCCCCTACTACTGCGGAGTGGGTGGGGCGAAGATGCCCGGTCGCGACATCGTCGAGGCTCACACCAGCGCGTGCCTTGAGGCGGGACTCGGAATCGAGGGAACGAACGCTGAGGTCATGATGGGCCAGTGGGAGTTCCAGGTCGGCGTCCTCGACCCGGTCGCCGTCGGTGACCAGTTGTGGGTGGCTCGCTGGCTGCTCGAGCGCATCGCCGAGGACTTCGAGGTAGACGTGAACTGGGCCGCTAAGCCGATGAAGGGTGACTGGAACGGTGCGGGTGCACACACCAACTTCTCCACGAAGCAGATGCGCGCCGCCGGTGGGTGGGACCACATCATCGCTGCGTGTGAGGCGATGGGCACCCGTTACCTCGAGCACGTCGAAAACTACGGCGACGGCATCAAGGACCGCCTCACCGGAGCCCACGAAACCGCTCCGTGGTCGAAGTTCTCGTACGGCGTCTCCGACCGAGGATCGTCCATCCGCATCCCGGGTGGCGTGGCTCGCGAAAAGCGGGGTTACATCGAGGACCGACGACCCAACGCCAACATGGACCCCTACACGGTAACCGCGTTGATTGTCGAGACCATCTGCT
>JAGXAY010000060.1 GCA_018971385.1 Acidobacteriota bacterium
GCGGCCGCTCCGACAACGAAGTGCAGCGCCTCGCGCGGGGTCTCGATAAAAGGGAGGTTCACCGGGAAGAGCCGACCGGGACGCGGGCGGGGGCCCGCGTGCGAGACGTGACCCCACAGGGGATGCCCGACCACCTCTTCGGCGACAAGTGCGGCCCGAATCAGGGCGTCGAGGTCGACGCCCGTCGACACCCCCGCCTCCTCCAGCATGTCCACCAGATCTTCCGTCGGAATCATTCGCGTCATCTGCCCGTGCCCCCCGTAAGGGCAGCCACCCATTCCTCCCACGGAGGAGTCCAGAACCAGGGTGTCCTCGGGCCTCAGGGATTCGAGGGCGGCGTACGCCGAGGTCATCGCCATTCCGCGGGCGTCGTGCAAGTGAAGGTGAAAGGTGGTGATCTCCGGCCAGCGATCGCGAATCGCGCGCAACTGCTCACTCACGAGCCACGGCAGATTCCACCCCATCGGGTCCCCAATCCACACTCGGTTGACGGGAATTCCGGCGTCCGTCCACACTCGGTGTTGGGCCGCCAGCCACGCCATGCGCAGGTCCAGATCAAAGGGACCCGTCCAGTTAGATCCCCAGGCGGCGTTGATGCCCATGGCTCCGTGGACGCCCATCTCTCGAGCCGTCTCGATGGTGGACGCCCAGCGGGCCACCTCCTCCTTCTGGGTTTCGTTGGTGTTGCGGCGGACGAAGACGTCACACAGGTGAACCAGCGTTCGCGGATATTCGACGGGGTCACTCAAGGGCGGACGATACGCCGACATTCGTTCGCGACCTCGCTCGTTGAGCGCGAGGGCGCTGTAGCGGACCCCCTCACGGGGAGTAAATCGCTGCACGATCTCGTCGACGTGGGCCATCTGAGGAGTCCACTTGGGCGAGACGAAGGAACCCACCACGATGTTGGAGAGTCCCGTCTGCGAGAGCGCGTCGAGCAAGCGGACTTTGTCATCGACCGAGATATCGGCCGACTCGATCTGCATGCCTTCCCGCATACCCTCTTCAACAATGACGACCTTCGGCCACGTAGGCATCAGATGGCCCCCTCTTCGCGCCACCGCGCGATCTCTTCCGGTTGACACCCCACGTCCAGGAGGACCCGCTCGGTATCGCTTCCGAGCTCCGCGGGCGCTCGTTCGGGACGAAGAGGTTCACCGTTGACGTGAATGGGCGAACCGAGAACCGACACCTGCCGGGAGTCGGGGCCGGGAAGCGTTACCTGATGAACGAGTCCCCGACTCCGTACCTGAGGTTGGTGAAGGGCGTCCGGCACCTCCAGTAGGGGGCCCGAAGGTACGCCCTCGGCCGCCAACTCCGTCACCCATTCCTCCACGGTACGTAGTGACAGAGCCTCATTAAGGAGAGCGGAGAGTTCCGAGCGCCGAGCCTTACGATCTTCGCGCGTCGCAAATCGAGGGTCGTCAGGCAGGTCGTCACGTCCGACGACTCGACACAACGTTCGGAATTGTTCCAACGTGTTGGTCGCAATATTGAGTGGTCCGTCCGCGGCGTAGAAAGTGCCGGACGGAGACGATGCGGCGTTGTCGTTACCAATTCGCCGAGGGTGGCGACCAAAGAGGGCCTCCGAGGAGACCCACGACATCGCCGAGAGAGCGGCGTCCAGCATGGCCACGTCGAGATAGACCCCGCGGGGTGACGCGGTATTCGCGAGTCCGGCGGCCACGGCGAGGGCGGCGACGTAGCCTCCGAGGGCGTCGCACACTGGAAAGCCCACTCGCACGCCGTCGCCGTCGGGGAATCCCGTCACCGACGCCATGCCGGCTAACCCCTGGATGATCTGGTCGTAGGCGGGGTACTGCGCGAGGGGGCCCGACGAACCAAAACCGGTCAGCGAGCAGTACACCAGGTCGGGATTGAGGGCGAGGAGTTCGTCGGGGGAAAAACCTAGGCGGGCGAGTACCCCCGGGCGCATGTTCTCTACCAGCGCGTCGCTGGCTCGAACGAGTCGACGAAAGGCTTCACGGCCCCCGTCGGATTTAAGATTAATAGTGACGGACGACTTTTGGGAGTTGGAGGCGAGAAAAGAGGGTCCCATTTGGCGCTCGCGTAGGTCGGCGTCCGCGCCAAAGTCACGCGCCACGTCACCCGTTCCGGGTACCTCGACTTTGATGACGTCCGCACCGAGCAGTGCCAGCTGGTACACCCCGAGGGGCCCCGCGAGCACCGTCGTCATGTCAATTATTCGATAGCCGGCGAGAACTCCCACCACCACCCCCTTTCACAGAACGAGTGGCCGGTGGGAAACCCACCGGCCACTCGAAGAACTGCCGATTCCTGCGAATCGTTACTTCTTGGCCTCCTTGGCCACTACCGACGCCAATTCCGCCGGGGTGACGAACGCCACCTGGTGCGTGTTGAGCGACGAGTCGAAGCCGAGGAACTGGAAGCCCGAGAAGACGTTGTGGAACTGATTGAAGTTGTCGTTACCGGCAGCTCCCTCGTAGTTGATCTTCACGTGCTTCTTCAGCAGGGCGAGGCACTGCGGGTAGCTCGAGCACATGGTTCCCGGCGGGTTGGACACCTTGGTGACGTCCTTCACCCAGACCTTGGGGTTCGTCGAGTTCGCCAGCGTCATCGCGAGGGACGCGATCACGATGGAGTCGTACTCGTTGAACGCCGTCGGCCACACCGTCGCCTTCTTACCGAAGCGCAGGCCGTACTCCTTCAAGAAGGTGGTGTAGCCCGCGCCCGACGGAGTCGCGGGCAGCGCCGCGATGAGGTCGGTGCTCACGGTCGACGGGTTGAAGGCCGCCGCGTAGGGGCCCTTCGCCGACGACTGGAGGTCGTCACCAATCCACGGACGGTTCTGGTAGCCGAGCTGCTGGGCGTCGTGGAACAACGTTGCCGCCGTGGCCGAGTCCATCGAGTCGAACACGACCTGCGGGTTGTTCTGGAACGCCGAGGTCAGAGTCGAGGTGTAGCTCGACGCACCCGGGTTGATCACCTCGTTCGCCTGAATCGTGCCACCGAGAGCCTTGTAGGCCGCCATGAGCGGCGGCACGAAGCCCTGCGAGTTAGCCGAGTTGTCGAACAACATCACCGCGGTCTTCCAACCCTTGGAGATGGCGTAGTACGCCATCGCAATCGCCTCGTTAGAGTCCGAGGACGAGGTCCGGAACACGTACGGGTTGGTGTTGTTGTCGAGGGTCGTCAGACCACCCACCATGAAGTCCACCACGTTGTTCGGCACGAACTGGTTGATCACCGACTCAATCGTCGGGGAGAACGGTCCGACCATGAACGTCGGGTGGTGCAGCATGAGCTGACGGAACGCCGGGAGGGCGTCCGCTGGGTCGGCTGCGTCGTCGGCGTAGGTGTAGGTCAACTGGTGACCGAGAACACCACCGGCAGCGTTGACGGCGTACACGCCGGTCGCCACACCGTGGGTGCCCCAGGTCGACAGAATCGCCTTCGCCCCGGTAAACGGGAACATCGCTCCCACCACGAGCGGAGCGGGCTTGGTGCCCGCCGAGGCCGCCGTCGTAGTCAGACCGACGCTCGCGACGGAGACGAGCATGGCGCCCACCATCGTCGCCTTGGTGCGACCGAGACGGCCCCACCTCTTCGGATTACGGATCACTATTTTTTTCCCCCTGATTCTGGTTTGGTACTACCTTTTTACTTCTCTTTTTCGCGCCGCGTGTGACAACGCGACTACGACCTCGCCACCTCACTGCGGCCCAAGAATATTGACGCAAGATCCAACTTGCCAATCTCGTCACGAGTACCGTGCACGTGGTTCTGTCCCGCGACGAACACGTGAACGTAGTCAGAGTGAGCGATGGCGCGCTCCACGTTCTGCTCCACGACGAGAACCGCCGTGCCCGACTCCGCAATGCGGGCAATCTCTTCCCACACCACATTGGTGTACGCCGGAGAAAGTCCGGCTGTGGGCTCGTCGAGAACGATAACCGACGGGTTCACCATGAGGGCACGAGCAATCGCCAGCATGTTCTGCTGACCACCGGACAAGAAGCCGGCCCGCTTGTGCCGCGCCTTGTTGAGGTCCTTAAAGGTGGCCAGAATCTCTTCCATGCGCTCGTGGGTGCTGCCCTTCGTGACGAACCCGCCAATCTCCAGATTCTCCTGAACCGTCATCGACACGAAGACGTTCTGAACCTGGGGGACGTAGGCGAGCCCCCGACTCGGGATCTTGAACGCGGGAACCTTCGTGAGGTCGTCACCGTTGACGATGATGGACCCCGTCTGGGCCTTGAGTAGCCCCACCACCGTCTTCGCAAAAGTGGACTTACCTGCCCCGTTCGGACCCACGATGGTGGTGATCTTCTTCGCGTCCACCTCCAAAGAGATGTTTCGAATAATGAGGTTCTTGCCGTATCCGGCCGAAATATTGTCAGCGACCATTGTCGGCATTGATGACCTCCCCCAAGTACGCGCGAACGACTTCTTCGTTCTCGCGGAGTTCCGACATCTTGCCCGTCGCCAAGGTGCGACCTTCGGCGAGCACGATGACGTTGTCGCAAATCTTCTCGACGATCCCGAGGTTGTGCTCAATCATCAAGATCGACATTCCCCCGTTGCGAAGATCGATGATGTACTCACCAATCTTCTCAATCAGCGCCGGATTCACCCCCGCCATCGGTTCGTCGAGGAGCAAAATCTTGGGATCAGCAATCACCGCCCGCGAAATCTCCAAGAGTTTCTTCTGACCTCCCGAGAGGGCTTGAGCACGACTGTCCCTCAGGTGATACAGGCCGTAGCGGTTGAGGATCTCGAGGGCTCGCTCCGCCAGGGCTTGCTCCTCCTTCTTCACGGCACCCGGACGAAGGAACACGTTGAGGAGATTCTCCCCGCTCTGGCGACGAGCGGAAACCATCAAGTTCTCCAGAACGGTCATCCCCCCCAACTCCCGGGAGAGCTGGAAGGTACGCATCAAACCCTGCTGGCTGATGCGGTGAGCGGGCCAGCCACTCACGTCCACGCCGTCAATAGAGACCTGACCGGAGTCGGCCTTAATCTGCCCGGAAATCAGCGACACGACGGTGGTCTTGCCGGCGCCGTTCGGGCCAATGAGGGCGGTAATGAGATTCCGGGGAACGTCGAAGGTCGCTCCGTTCACCGCCGTGACGCCCAAGAAGGACTTCTTTAAGTCCCGAGTACTGAGAATGGGGTTCGTCAGTTCGTTAGCCATTAGGCACGCTCCTCAACGGTGAGGTCCGGGTTAATGGACTCGGCCAACTGCGGTTCACGTCCCAAGTACCACTTGGTCGGCTTGAGCTTCTCCGGCACCGCTCCCTGCGGGCGAAACCAGAGGGACAACCACATCAACACTCCGATGGCCGCGGCGGCCAAGGTTTCGAAGGTCGGACTGTGGAGGTAGTTCGACGCCACGTAGGTCGGGCCCTGAATGAAGAGGACTTGGAGAAGGGCAGCTCCCACGAGAGCTCCCAGGTTGCTTCCGACGCCCCCCACGATCACCATGGTGAAGACGTTGAACACCTCGAAGGGGGCCCAGGACGAGGGGTTCCAGCTGGTCGCCAACTGAGCGAGAAATCCACCGGCAATCGCCGCGTAGAAACCACCGATGCCCATGGACAGAATTTGGTAGCGGTACACGTTCTTACCGATCGTGGCGGCCACGACGGAGTCGTCGCGAATGGCCCGAAAGACACGACCCGTTGGCGAGTTACTCACCGTCTTCATCACCCACCAGAGAGCCAAGGCCCACACCAGGGCCACGCCGGTGTAGAGGTACGTCCACTGGTTGATGTTGATCTTCAAGACCCCGGCGAGCGGGAGCGGAATGTTGGTCAAACCGGTGTTGCCACTGACGAGCGTGATGTCGTTCTGGGAGAAGTCCCAGATCACGAGGGCCACCGCCACCATCACCACCGCGAGGTAGTCCGTCCGCAGTCGACGCAGAAAGACCGCACCAATGCCCATCGCGATCACTCCCGTCGCCACCGCCGCCAGCGGTAACGCGAGGAGACCCGGCATATCGAGCCCGAAGAGGTTGCCCACGCCGTTTTGCAGCGGAACGTGGGGCAGGGAAAAGAGCCCCGTCAGGTACGCCCCAATGGCGACGTACAGGTAGTAGGCGAAGATTGGAATTCCCGTACGGCTCCACACCAGGTCGAGGCCGAGCGAACCAATCCAGAAGACGATGACGTAGAACACCATCGTCATGACGAAGAGGAAAAATGCGGACACGTTACGACCTTCCGAGTCGAGGAACGAGGCCCTGGGGCCGGAACAGGAGGAGGACAATCACAATGAAGAAGCCCACGTCGAGCTTGTAGCCCGCGTTGATGTAGAGCGGCGCGGTTTCGGTGAGCAACCCAATGGCCAGGGCCCCGAGCATCGCACCGTAGACCGATCCGATGCCCCCCAGGATGACGGCGGCGAAGATAACGAAGAGGTAGGACTCGGCCGAGGTGACGGTCAAATTGGCTTCCTGGACCGCGAGGGCGATACCGCCCAGCCCGGCGAGAAGTCCCGACATGAACCACGTCACGTTGGTGATTTGACGAACGTCGATACCACTCGTCAACGCCAGGGAGGTGTTGTCCGAGAGGGCGCGCATCATCTTGCCGAGGCGGGTCATCTTCAAGAGCAAGTGAATCAAAATCATGACCACCACGGCAAACACCATGACCACCATGACGTCCGGCGACCAGAGAAAGGGTCCGACCTTCTTGTCGACGGAGATGGGCATCCGGTAGAACAAGGTGTTACCGGTCCAGATAACCGTCGCCACGTTCGCCATAAACAGCGACAACCCGAAGGTCACGATCATGGTGAGGGCCGGGTTGGAAAATCGGCGAGCGAACGGCGCGAGGAGAAACTGATTCGCAATAACCGCGAAAACTCCCACGAGAATTGCCGCGATGGGCGCCGCCACCCAGAAATTGAGGTGAAGGGCCTGATTGTTCAACGCGAAGGTCAAGAGCGCTCCGAGGGCCATGAAGTCCCCGTAAGCAAAATTGATGTAATTCGTGATACCGAACTGGAGGGTCAGGCCCGTCGCAGCCAGTGCTACCACCGCAGCCGTGGCCAGTCCGGTTCCGAAATCGATCCAGAAAAGATGCATCCTGCCCCCTTGCGCGGCGCCTCAACCCCCCCATGGAGCCGTACGCGAGCGCGGAACGGTTTTAGCACCGCTCAGAACTAAATGCAAGTTTCTTGCAACAAGTCCTCGACCAGTCGGTTAGTTTCCGAGACGGCGGGCCACGACCTCGACGTGAGTCAGAACGAAGATGGCACCCGGCGCATCTCGCCACCGGAGAAAAGCCGCGGCCATCTCGTCAAGGTCCTCGTCCGTAGCGACCCCGTATTCGCGGGCCTGATCAGCGAAGGAACTTAGCCGCACGCGATCCGCCCACTGACCCGCCCACCACGCTCGATCTTCGTCGGTGGTGAAGGTCCAGGTCGAACTCGACACGTCGAGCTCGTTCCACCCCGCGCTCGCCACCCACCCGGGCAAAAATCGGCCCCCGTCGCACTCGGCGTCGTTACGGCGGGTGATCTCGTGGTACATCTGCATCCACCGATCGAGCCAGGGGTCGCGGGGGGCCCACAAAAAGGAGGCGTAGTCGGCGTCCCTCACCGCGAGAAGTCCTCCCGGGCGAGTGACGCGACGCATCTCCTCGAGGGCCGCCACCGGATGGGTCAAATGCTGGAGAACCTGGTGCGCGTGCACGACATCCACACTCTCGTCGTCGAGGCCGAGGTGGTAGACGTCCTCCACCCGAAATCGTAGGTTCGGATACTGGTCTGCGGAAAAATCCATCGCGGCGGAGTTCACAACGTCGGCCGACCGATCTACTCCGAGTACTGTTCCCGGGCTGACTCGACGAGCCAGGTCGGCCGTAATCGTCCCCGGTCCGCACCCCACGTCGAGAACATCCTGACCCGCAACGAGGTGGGGGAGGAGATACGACGCCGAATTTTCTGCCGTTCTCCAACGATGGCCACGTAAGACCGAGTCGTGATGTCCGTGCGTGTAACGATCCTCACCCATACCTCAGGATAACGAAGAGTGCCCGCGACGAGTAGGGATTGGGCCGGAGTTGGAGCCTGGGAGGGGATTCGAACCCCTGACCTGCTCATTACGAATGAGCTGCTCTGCCAGCTGAGCTACCCAGGCGCGAGCCCCTAGCCTACTGCGTCTCTTGATCAGAGGCGTCCGAGCGCCAAGAGGAGGTCGGACAGCAAAAGGACCTCATCCATGGTCGTGAACGTTCGACGATACGCCTCGTCCAAAATAGAGAGTGCGTCGAGGCTCGTCGCCAGTCGTTGCTGGCCGCGGGAACTGTCCGGCGATTCGAGTGATCCGAGCATCCTCTCGCGAAAGACTCGGGTGAGAGTGACGATGCCGAACCGTAGCTCCTCCGTTCGAACACGACGACTCTCTCGACGGTGACGTCGCTCCATTTCGACCTTGGGAACTCCCCCTCGTCGACCTCCCGCGTCCGCGTCCGAGGTACGGCGACGCAGTTCCTCGGCCTGACGTTCTTCGAGGGGAGCTAACGCGGAGTCGATGGCACCGTGCACCGCGTCGACCAGAGTCATGGCACCCGCCGCCGTCCCATCGAAGCGATCCGGTAGCGACGCCCATAGTTCGTACCTCTGGGCCACGCCGGGGTCCTGGGCGAGTCGGCGAGCCCTCTCGAGATCGCCACCGGACGCCTGCGCGCTGAGGGCAGCGGTGGTGGGCGTGACTCCGTCGGCAATCAGTATCTGTTCAATTTGGCCGTCGTTCAGCCCGTCGAGGGGAATC
>JAGXAY010000181.1 GCA_018971385.1 Acidobacteriota bacterium
ACGAAAGGCTCCCCGTGCCGGCAACCGTGGTCGTAGGAACCCAGTGGGGTGATGAAGGCAAGGGTAAGTTAACCGACCTTCTCGCCCGCGATATGGACATGGTCGTCCGTTACCAAGGTGGCCATAACGCCGGTCACCGCATCGTTGTCGATGGCGAGGCGTTCGCATTGCAACTCGTCCCGTCGGGAGTTCTCTACCCTCACATCACCCCCGTGATCGGTAACGGCGTCGTCGTGGATCCGGGCGTGTTGTTTGACGAACTGGACGTTCTTGAGGCGAAGGGAGTGGACGTGTCTCGGGTGGTGGTGTCCGGGAACGCACACCTCATCATGCCGTATCACCAGGAGATTGACCGACTCACGGAGCGATTTCTCGGAAAGAACGCCCTCGGAACGACGAGACGGGGCATTGGTCCGACGTACGCGGACAAGGCGGCCCGTGTGGGCCTGCGAGTACAGGATCTCCTAGACGAGAAGATTTTCCGGCAAAAGCTCGAGGTGGTTCTCCACGAGAAGAACGTCATCCTTAATAAGGTCTACAACCGTCCGTCCGTCCTGGCTGACGCTATCTGCGAGCGGTACCTCGGACAGTTGGCTCCCCGCATCGCCCCCCGCGTGGTCGACACGGTGGCGCTCGTTCACGAGGCGTTGGAATCAGGTCAACGCGTGCTGCTCGAGGGTGCGCAGGCAACATTTCTTGACCTCGATCACGGAACGTACCCTTTCGTGACGTCCTCCAATCCGGTGGCCGGTGGCGCGTGTGTGGGATCCGGACTCGGTCCGCGCGACATCGACAGCATTGTAGGAATTGCCAAGGCCTACGTCACGAGAGTGGGTGCGGGACCGTTCCCCACGGAGCTCGATGGCGAGTTGGCTGATCTCCTCGTGACTCGTGGGCACGAATTTGGCACCAACACCGGTCGCCAGCGTCGCGTGGGGTGGTTCGACGCCGTCATGGCTCGCCAAGCACGACGCCTCAACTCTCTGACCAGTCTCGCGCTCACCAAGTTGGACGTTCTTGACACCGTCGACGAGATAAAAGTGTGCGTGGCCTACGAGGCCGACGGGATGCGATACGACTATCCGCCGTATCACCAGTCGATTCTTCACGACGTGACCCCGATTTACGAGACACTCCCGGGTTGGACGACAGACATCACCGAAGCGTCGTCCTTCTCCGATCTTCCCGACGCGGCCAGGAACTACGTCCGATTCTTAGAGGACACGGTGGGTGTGGCGATTACGGTCGTGGGCATTGGTCCGGGGCGTGAGCAGTTCGTGACGCCCTCGTGACTCGAGTTGTCGTCGTGGGCTCGGGTGCGCGCGAGCACGCTCTGGCGTGGGCCCTCTCTCGTGAGTCCGACGTTGTGGTCACCCCCGGCAATGACGGCATGGCAGCCCACGGCCTCCGTACGTCGTCCGCGTCGGCGCTCGATCTTGAGCCTGACCTTGTGGTTATCGGCCCGGAGGCGCCCCTCGTAGAGGGCCTCGCCGACGAGTTACGAGGTCGAGGGGTCGCCGTCCTGGGACCAGGGACCGAGGGAGCGCAGCTCGAGGGTTCGAAGGCGTTCATGAAAGATTTTCTGGCCGCGGCCGGCGTGCCGACGGCCCGGTACTGCGTGGTGAGCGACGAGACGTCAGCTCGGGAGTTT
>JAGXAY010000011.1 GCA_018971385.1 Acidobacteriota bacterium
GAGGTCGTGGGAAATCCGGACGCCCCGAAGGATCCCGCGAGCGACCCGAGCGCCTGGCCCGCCAACGAGTGCTTGGGTGCCACCACCACGAGGGGCTTGTTGTAAGAGATGACTTGCGCCGCAATCGTGGTGTGCGCGCCGGTGCTCGTGACCAGACCCACGCTGAGCGCCGTCACTTCACCACCTGCTCCCACCGTCTCACTAACGAGTACGTTCTTCACGTTCTTCACCGGAAGAGTGGTTCCCACGAGGACGGTAGCAACAGCCGGGTTAACCGTCGCCGAATAGGTAGTGAAGGGGCCGTGGTGGACCGGCTTAGCGCCGGCGAGGAGCAGGGCTCCCGTCTTCGGGTGAGCCAGTAACGAACTCACGACCGCGAGAGATCCGAGCCTCTGGGGCGTTCGGTACCAGGTCTTCGACCCCAAGTTCGGCGACGAGTAGTAGAGGGTGTTGTTGACGTCCAGCACGTTCAGTGCGGTGGCGGCGGTGAGGAGCGGAATGCTGAGTTGACCGGTGAGGGAGGGGTGGGCGACGTTTAGCTTCACGACACCCTTCACCGCCTGCAAGGAGTTGTACGACACCGACAGGGAGAAGTCGACCGTGGACACGGGATGTCCGTGGAGGGCGAGAGGGTCGGCGACCGTCTTGGCACTCGCCAGAGAGGACAGTCCGAAGGAAGAGGCCACTAGGAAGAGAGCGGCGCCGGCGTGGAGGGGGCGTAATGACATATCGCCACCCTAACGGTCCACTCGCGAGGGGCTGGCGCTACCGGCTGAGAGCGCCGTAAGAATTCGACCGACTACTCGATTGGCTCGCCGAGCAGTTCGACCAGGAGGTCAAAGGCGATGTTGCGTCCCGACGCAATGAATCCCACGCAGGACGTCTCGTCATCGACGAGGTTTCTGACGATGGCCGCGTAGGGGGTCGCTGCCGATCCTTCAAAAACGAGACCGTTCATTTCGAGCGCCTCGCGGACACCTTGACGAATAAAGGACTCCTCCACGAGAACCAGAGGAATCTTGCCCTCTTCGATGAGACGATTCGTCAGCGCCCCCTCATCTCCACCGCCGGCGAGTCCGTCGGCAATAGTCGGGCGATGCACGACGTCGTTCATGGGAGTTCCCCGAACCACGTGGTACATGGCCGCCGAGTTTCGAGGTTGTACTCCGGTTACCCGTATATCTTCGCGACCAAGTACCGTGCGAGCCACCAAGGCTCCACTCATTAAGCCCCCACCGCCAACGGGTACCACCAGGTGTTCGAGGTGGGGGACTTGGTGGAACATCTCATCGAACACGGTGAACTGGCCGGCGATGACGTGGGTGTGATTGAAGGGAGAGATGTACTGGATTCCGCGACTCTCCGAGAGTTCGAGAGCGTGGGCCTGGGCCTCGTCGTAGGAAGAGCCGTGCTGGATGAGTTCGATGGCGTAGCGACGCAGTTTCGCGACTTTGGCCGCCGACGCGTTCGCCGGCACCACGACGGTTGCCGGGACCGACAGCAGGGTGGACGCGTGGGCGACACCGAGCCCGTGATTGCCCGCCGAGGACGTAATGACCGCTCCGTGCGGGTCACTCCGGTGCGCCGCGGAAACTGCCGCGAGCCCACCTCGTACCTTGAATGAACCCGTCATCTGCATACTTTCGAGCTTCGCGAGCACGGAGCGACCACGCAGTCGCAGACTCACAGTGGGGGTGGGCTCCAGGTACTCAGAGACAACCCGACGGGCGTTCTCGAGATCGTCCTCGGTGGGTACAGTGACGTCCGTCAGCATCCCGTCCACACTACCGGCGTGAAGGCGTGAGCCCCGTGGCTACGATGCTGCCGTGACGAGTCTCTTGGCACTCCTCGTCGTCAGTCTGGTGTCCTACGTGGGCACGATGTCGGACAACCTGCTGGCGTTCTCGGCCCAGTTGGCCCTCACCCCCGAGGAGAAGCGCGGTGCGGTGAGCAGCGCCCAGAGCGCGGGAGTGGGGGTCCTGGTCATCGCGTCTCTCGTCCTCGGGAACATCCTGCGTATCCTGCCCCTCGCGGCGTTTTCACTTTGCGCCCTCGCTCCGTGGGCTCTCGCCGTGCAGGCCGTACGCCACCGCCACGACGGCTACGTCTCCTCGCGACGGGGGGTGACGGCCACGTTCGTCTCGACCCTGGCTCTCGGTGGGGACAACGTCGCCGTATGGACTCCGCTCCTTCGCGCGGGGGGCTTCATTCACGGAGGTGTGGTTCTCGCGGTCTTTGCCGGGTGCCAGATTCTCTTCGTGTCACTGGCCCGACGCCTCGTTCGCCACCCCCGCATTACTCAATGGGCCGAACGGGTCGGTCACTGGGCCCTCCCTCTCGTGTACGTACTCCTCGGAGTCGTCATCCTCTTCGAAACGCGAGTCATCTAGAGCCCGGTAGCCTGGTCCGGTGGATGCAGCGTCGCCTCCCCGGACGCTTCGACGTCTTACGGTCATCGTGGCCCTCCAATGGATGGGGGCTACGCTCGGACTCCCCCTCCTCCCCCTCTTCCTCGAACATCGTGGGGGAAGCCCTCACGTCATCGGGCTCATCATGTCCGCCTTTTTCGTCGCCGGAGTGGCGACCCAGTACGCCCTCGGACACGCCAGTGATCGATTCGGTCGCCGCCCCATCCTCGTGGGGGCACTCGTCGCCTACGGGCTCGCTTCCATGACCTTCGCCCTGCCGGTGACAGCTCTCTGGTTTACCGGTTCACGCCTGATTCAGGGCGCCGCGGCCGGCGCCCTCGAAGTCACGGCCCTCTCCGCGGTCGCCGCTCTCTACCCGGAGACCGAGCGTGGACGGGCCGTGGCGAGAATCTTGTCGGCCCAACTCCTCGGCGTTGCCATTGGACCCCTCGCCGGAGCCCTCACGACAGTGGCCAATTTGGGGTGGGTCTTCGTCGCTACCGGAGTCGCGAGTTTGCTGGCCGCCTTCGTAGCGACCCGCCTCGATCTCGGTGGGCCGGTCTCCACCACCGGTCCACTGGTGAAGGTGTCCTGGTCGCCACGACTTATCGGCTCACTCGTCGCCGCGGGAGCGACGGGACTCACCATCGGAGTGTACGAAGCGTGTTGGACCCTTCTGATGAACTCCCACCACGCCACGACCCTCGAAATCCGGCTGAGCTGGACCCTGTTTTCTATCCCGTGGCTCGTCCTCAGTCGACTCGGTGGGTGGCTCGCCGACCACGCCAACCGTCGGGTCATCGCCCTCGCGGGTCTCTGGAACGGCGCGATCTTCCTCGCGCTTTATCCGCACATTCACAACAACGTGGTCATGATTTTTGTGGGATCACTCGAGTCCATCGGCGCCGCCGCGTCCGTTCCGGCCATCGCCTCACTCTTGACCCAGGGGGCACACCCCGACGAAATGGGCCGACGTCAAGGTCTCTCGGCGACCTCTCAGACCCTGGCCCTCGCCCTCTCGGCGGGAACGTCGGGCTTCCTCTTCACACGTTCTCCGGCTCTACCCTTCACACTCGTCGCCGTCATCTCCGTACTCATGTCCACCACCACTCTGTGGTGGTGGCGCCACACCCCGGGCCATATCCGCGACGCCGCGGCGTAGGGAACTACTCGCCCTCGTGGGCCGACCCGTCGTCGTGGTACGCACTGCGCACCACGTGGAAACTCGGCGTCGAGGTGGAACTACTCGACGCACTGGACTTGGCCGTTATCGAGGAGGTCGCGTTCGTCGTGGAACTCAGCGCGGACGAGGTGTGGGAGGAAGTGTCGTGAAGGGCGTACTGGCCCAGGCCGACCGCGGTCAGGAGTGCCACCACGGCTACTCCGGCGTTCGTCCATCCCTGAACCTTCTTTTTGACGGGGCGATACATATGTCCTCCTGGTACGCAACCAGTGTGGCGGGGCTAGATGAAGGGTCCGTAGGGGAGATTTAAAACGCCAGTAACAAAAAGCGGGGACTTTTCGTCGGAGTTAAGAAAACCCTAAGTCGCCATCCTCCACAATGGTGGGGTACGACTAACCCCTCACAGAGTCGTGCAGATGATTGTCATCTATTAGGGAGGATAAGGATCAGTGTCAATGAGTTCAGTTCACGACGGTTCGTCGGGGGACCAGGCCTTCAAGGTTGAAACCCACGGGATCGATTTCATTCCGGAAACGGAGCGGTGGGCTAGCCCGCGCAATATTGGTGCCATGTGGGCCGGTAGCGCCATCAACATGGAGTACTTCATCTACGGAGCCCTGTTGATGGGGTTCGGGTTCAGTTTTTGGACTGCGGTCTCCATCATCGTCATCGGCAACCTGTCGTATTTACTTCTCGGTGTTGCCTCTCTCCAGGGGCAAGAGTCGGGGACGACGGCCTTCACCACGTCGAGAGCCGCTTTCGGTACCCAGGGTTCGAAGCTGGTCTCCTTGTTCAACTGGATCACCCAACTCGGTTTTGAAACGGAGGGATTGATTCTGATCGTCGGGGCGGTCCTCGTCCTGTCCCAGTACGCCGGAGTCACGGTGAACAGTGCCTTCAAAGTCATCATCATCGTTCTCGCGGCGGCGGTCCAGGCGATCATGCCCTACCTCGGACACGCGACGATGGTGCGGGTCCTCCGCGCTCTCATCATCCCCTTCGCCGTGATCTTCGCCATCTTCGCCATCTTCGAAGTGGGCCACGCCCACCCGGGGTCGGTCTTCGTCTTCGCCCACGGCTGGGAGCCCTATAGCGCGGGCTTGGCCTTCACTATTGCCCTCTCCGGACTCGGGTGGACCGAGTGCGGCAACGACTACACCCGTTACTTGCCCCGCACCACGAAGCGCTCCTCGGTGGTGGGCTGGATCTTTCTCTCTACGGCTCTGCCCGAGATCGTCATGATGATTCTCGGAGCTCTGGCGTACTCCTACCTATCCACGTCCGCGGTCTGGAACAGCGCGAACCCGTTCTTCGCTCTCTACCACCAGAAGGGTCTGCCCAGTTGGTTCGTGGTGATTTTCCTGCTCTTCGCGATTGTCCAACTCTTCGGAATCAACTCCCTCGACCTCTACTCCTCGGGCGTCTCGGTCCAGGCCCTCGGCATTCACCTCAAGCGCTACCAGGCGGTGGTGCTGGACTCGGTCATCGCCTGCGCTCTCACCATTTGGGCGGAGTTCGGGTCGACGTTCTCGCTCTACATGAAGGACTTCGTCGGCGTCATCATCGTGTGGATTGCTCCCTGGTTCGCCATCTTCGTCGTGGACTGGCTGTTACGGGGGCGCCGTTACGACGCGGCAGCTCTCCAGAGTACGGAGCCGGGAAACCGGTACTGGGCCAGTGGCGGGGTGAACTGGAACGCGATGATTGCCTTCGTCGTCGGTCTCGTGCTCGCGACGTCCGCCTTTTCGAAGGCGCCACCACCCGTCAACTTCCCCCTTCACTGGATGACCCCCTTCTCCAACCACTTCGGGGCCTTCTACTGTGACGGAAGCGCCAAGGCCAACTGCGGTCCGGCGGGATGGTTCGGTGGGGCCGACATGTCCGTCTTCTTCGGAATTATTTCGGCCGGCCTGGTGTACTTCATCCTCGATCGCCTGTCGGGCTACACCCGTCGCACCCGAGTGAGCGACGCCGCCTAGCGAGGGGTGGGTGGAGAACTAGCCCTCCCAGTCCTCCACCCACCCCTCTTCGGAGGGATGAAAGACCGGAATCTCCCCGAGCGCGCGAACGAGGGAGGCGTCGTCCCCGAGGGCACCTCGCCACAAATTGGCTTCGGTCACGAGTGTGCCGATCGCGACGACGTCGGCCCCGAGACGACGCAACAGACGAAGGGCGGCGCCCGTCGAAGCACCCGTCGAAATCACGTCATCCACGATGGCGACCCGTCGACCGGCGACGGAGGACACGCGAGCCCGGTCGAAGAGCAACCGCTGTTCGACCGCGGTGGTAATCGATCGGACCGGCTCGAACTCGGCGTCGCTGAGGTGAATCTTCGGCGTCTTGTGCAGCACCACGTACTGATCGAGTCCGAGAGACCGCGTCACCTCGATCGCGACGGGAATCCCCATGGTGGCCACGGTGGCGACGACCTCTACGTCAAAGGGCCGAAGTTGGTCCGCGAGGTCCTGACCGGCGAGCTCCATGAACGTCACTCCCTGGTCGACGGTAATCAAGAGCGCGAGGGTGAGATGCTCACTCAGGGCGACGAGGGGTAGGTCCACCCGTTGGCGACCAATGGTGACGGAGTAGTGGTTAGCGTTCACCCCGCTCGATAATACTGAGAGCGTGACCACACCCCTCGACTCCGCCTTCGCTCGACGCGTTCTCGACGTCGCCCTCGAAGAGGCGCGCCTCGGACTCGCCGAAGGGGGCATACCCATCGGGGCCGCCCTCGTCACTCGTGACGGCGAGGTTCTCGGACGGGGCCATAACCGCCGAATACAGGACGACGACGCCTCCGTCCACGCCGAAACCGACGCCTTCCGACGAGCCGGCCGGCGGCGCGACTATCGCGACACGGTCATGGTCACCACGCTGTCTCCCTGCTGGTACTGCTCGGGGCTCGTGCGACAGTTCAACATCGGGGCACTCGTTATTGGCGAGTCACGAACCTTCACCGGCGGCCACGAGTGGCTCCGCGAACTCGGTGTCGAGGTCGTGGTGGTGGACGACGAGGAGTGCGCACGACTCCTCGGAGACTACGTTCACGCTCATCCCGATATCTGGAACGAGGACATCGGAGAGTAGTTAGCGCACCGGTGGGCCGAAGAGTCGATCTCCGGCGTCGCCGAGGCCGGGCGTGATGTAGCCGACGTCGTTCAACTCGTCATCGAGTGCGGCCGCCACAATGCGCACGTCGGGGTGCGCGTCGCGAACGACGTCCACGCCGGGCTTGGACGCGATGAGGCAGAGCGCGGTAATCGCCCCCGCGCCTCGTCCCTTCAACATGGAGATGACGAGTGTGAGCGAACCGCCGGTCGCCAACATGGGATCACAGAGGACGACGGGGGTTCCCTCGAGATTGTCGGGAAGTCCGTCGAGATACACGTCGGGCTGAAGGGTCTCCTCGTTTCGGCGAAGTCCCACGAGGCACACGCGGTGGCGAGGGAGGAACTCCTGCACCGCCGGGATCATTCCCAGGCCCGCCCGCAGAATGGGCACGATCACGAACGAGGTGTCGATGCGGACCGCGGGGGCACCGGCCACGACCGGGGTATCCACGGTGGTCTCGACCACGGGCAAGTCACGAAACGCCTCGTAGGCGAGAAATCGGGAGACCTCACTCGCGAGTCGGAGAAAGTCGGCGTTCGACGTCGAACGGTCACGCATCTGGCGAACCTTGTCGTCGATTACCGGATGGGACACAATCAGGGGAACAGTCATCGAGTCACCTTACGTCGCGGACTGGACCGCGGGAGGGCACCGGTAGCCTGGACCGGTGCCACCCTCCGATGTACCTCGTCTGGACGAGGGCGGGGTGAATCCCCTCGGTGGCGTTCTCTCGCGCTACCCCGGACCCCGGGCCGAGATTTCGACGCACCGCGACTGGCCGTGGTGGCGCCGGGTACTTCCCGTCATCGCGAGTCACCGAGTGAGTTTCGTGGCGGCCGTCGTCTTGAGTCTCGCGTCACTCGTCTTTCAGACCCTGGTTCCGAACGAGCTCTCTCGGGCGGTCAACGTCGTCGTTACCGGTCGGGGGTCTCTTCACGGGGCCGTCGAACTCACCCTCCTCCTGGGAATTCTTGCGGGAGTGACCGGCCTTCTCTCTCGACAGTACCTCTACCGCACGGCCTTTGACGTCGAGGCCGATCTACGCAGCCTGATCTACGAGCACCTCACCTCCCTCTCCTTTTCCTTCTACGACCGGGTGCAGTCCGGACAGCTCATTTCTCGCGCCAACAGTGATATTCGCAGCGTGCAGATGTACTCAACGTTCGCCCCGCTCATCGTGGTGCAGAGCCTCATCGGTGTACTGGCGTTTTGGTTCATGTTGGCCATCAACGTCACCCTCGCCCTCGTTGCCATGATCGTGATGCCGATTCTCTACGTCGTCGGACTAAAGATGCGCCAGGTCCTCTTTCCCATTTCGTGGATTACTCAGGCGCGTCTGGCCGACGTCGCCACCCTGGTCGACGAGAACGTGAACGGGGTTCGGGTCGTCAAGGCCTTCGCCCAGGAAGAGGCTGAAATCAATCGAATGGCCGACGCCGCCGAGCGAGTGGCGTGGGCTTACGAGACCGACGCCCGCATTCGGGGTCGCTGGTCGCCCTGGGTGCAAAACCTCCCTCAGGTCGCTATCGCCCTGGTACTCGGCGTCGGAGGCGAGATGGTGATACACGCCCAGCTCACAGTGGGCGCCATCTTGGCCTTTACCGCCTACCTCGTGATGCTCCAGGCCCCCTTTATGATGCTCGGGCAACTCGTCATGATGGGCCAGCGGGCGAAGGCTAGTGCGGAGCGCATTTTCGAAGTTCTCGACGAAACCCCCGACATCACCGACCGGCCCGGAGCGAGAGACCTCGATAGCGCTCGCGGAGAGGTGGAGTTCGATCACGTCCACTTCGCCTACCGGGACGACGTTCCGGTGCTGCGCGACGTGACTCTGCACATTGGCGCCGGTGAACGAGTGGCCCTCGTGGGGGCGACCGGATCGGGTAAGACCACCGTCGCCCGTCTCCTCACTCGGTTTTACGATCCCCTCGGCGGCGTTATCCGGATTGACGGCCTCGACATCGCCGATCTCACCCTTCATTCCCTGCGCCGACTCGTCGGCGTGGTGACTGACGACGCCTTCCTCTTCTCCGTCTCCGTTCGCGACAACATCGCCTACGCCCGACCGAACGCCGCCGACGACGACGACGTGGTAGCGGCCGCCCGAGCCGCCGGAGCGGACGGGTTCATTCGGGACTTGCCCCTCGGCTACGACACCGTCATCGGTGAGCGGGGCTACACCTTGTCGGGGGGTCAGCGTCAGCGCCTGGCCATCGCCCGAACTCTCCTCGCGAATCCGCCGATTCTCGTTCTGGACGACGCCACCAGTGCCATCGACGTTCACGTCGAGACGGCCATCCACGACGCCCTCGACTCACTACTCGAGCACCGCACGACGTTGATCATTGCCCACCGGGTCTCCACGATTGCTCTGGCCGACCGGGTCATCGTGCTCGACGAGGGGCGCATCAGCGCTCAGGGCTCTCACGAGGACCTTCTCGCATCGAGCGAACTCTACCGCCGCATTCTCGCCCAGGCAGACGCGGAGGACCGCTCGTGAGTTTCGGAGTGGGCGGAGGTATGGGGGGTGGCTGGGGGGTGGGCCGGGCCAGCCCCGCGGGACTCCCCTTCGGGGGGATTCCCTCCGAGCTTCAAGCCGGTGTCGACGAGATTCTCGCCACCGAACCTCCCCACTCTCCGGCGAATCTGACGTTCCACCAGCGCCCGAGTGAGCTCGAGCGCGAACCGCTCCGGCTCACGAGACTCGTACTGCACTACCGCGGCTGGCTGGTGGGCGCGTCCCTCCTCGTCCTCGTCTCCAGTCTCGTCCTCCAGGCGGGTCCGCTCATCACCGAGCTGGCCATCGACCACGGCATGATTCCCCACCACCATTCGACCTCCGTCGTGCTCGGTGCGGGTGGGCTCTACCTCGTCCTCGCCCTCGTCGGGGTCTTTAGTCAGCGCGGACAAGCGGTCGTCACCGGGCGCCTCGCGGCCCGGGTCATGCACGACTTGCGCCTACGGGTGTTCACCCACCTCCAGCGCCTGTCACTGGACTTTTTCACCGAGGAGAAGGTCGGCGTCCTCATCAGTCGAATGACGAGTGACATTGAGAATCTGCAGCAGCTCGTCCAGGACGGCGTCGCGTCCTTCGCTCTGCAGGGCCTCACCATGGTGGTCATCACTCTCGTCTTGTTTCTGACCAACGTGGAGTTGGCGCTCTGGACCCTGCTCCTCGTAGTTCCTCCGCTCCTCGCCCTCTCGATCTGGTTTCACCGCGCCTCGGAGAGGGGCTACCTCCTCTCGCGCGACCGCATCGCTCTCGTCTTAGCCGACCTCTCCGAGTCCCTCTACGGCATGCGCGTGATCGCCGCCACGAATCGCCAACGTCGCAACATTCTCAACCACCGCCACGTCGTGGGCGCCTACCGGGACGCCAACCTTCTCACCGGTCGAATTAACGCCCTCTACGGTCCGGCGACGGTGGCCCTCGCCATCATCGTGCAAGGAGTACTCCTCGGGGTCGGCGGGGACCTCGTTCTTCACCATCAGCTGAGCGTGGGTGCTCTCGTCGCCTTCACGCTCTACGTCGGTCGTTTCTTCCAGCCCATTCAGCTCCTGGTTCAGCAGTACAGCTCACTGCAGCAGAGTCGCTCCTCCATCACTCGACTGAGAGAACTGTTGGAAACCGCCCCGAGTGTCGACGACGAACGGGGCGCCGTTCCCTTCGTCATTCGGGAGGGGGCTATCACCTTCGAACACGTCGATTTCGGATACGACCCCTCTCGTCTCATCCTCCACGACGTATCCCTCACCGTCGAGCCCGGAGAGACGGTCGCCTTCGTCGGACCGACGGGAGCCGGGAAGTCCACACTGGCGAAACTGGTCACTCGCTTTTACGATCCCCTCGCCGGCCGAGTACTCATCGACGGGGTCGACCTGCGATCAGTCACCCAGCACTCCCTCCGCCGCCAGGTGGGAGTGGTTCCCCAGGAGCCCTTCCTCTTCTCCGGATCGATTCGGTCCAACATCACCTTCGCTCGCCCCGAGGCCTCGAACGAAGAGGTGCAGGACGCCATCGACCAGGTGGGATTGCGCGACCTGGTCGATCGCCTCCCCGAGGGAGTAGACACCCCCGTACACGAGCGGGGACAGACTCTTTCGACCGGTGAGCGACAGCTCCTGGCCCTCGCCCGAGCCTTTCTCGCTCGGCCCCGCGTCCTCGTGCTCGATGAAGCCACCTCCTCGCTCGATCTACGTAGTGAGGTGGTGGTTGAACGGGCCCTCGATCGCGTCCTCGAGGGACGAACCGCCATTCTCATCGCGCACCGCCTCACCACCGCCCAGCGGGCGGACCGCATCGTGGTCGTTGATCGGGGCGGCGTCGTCGAGATGGGCCGACCCGGCGAACTGCTCGCTCGCGAGGGTGCCTACGCCGCGATGTACGCCGCCTGGCTGGCGGCGGGGGGTCGCGACGTCGCTCGATAAATCCACGTCACCCCGTCGCCATCTCCTCTAGGGTCAAAGGTGGGAGACCGAGGGGTCTCCCGCTCGAGCGAAAGAGGGTGACAACGTGGTCACAGTAGAGTCAGCTCCGGGCGCCTTTAATCCGTGGCGTCGGGTGGAGTCGTTAATCGAAGGAGCCGGTCGGGTCTTGGGACTCGACCGCGGTCTCGTCAAGCGTATTACGACCCCCGAGCGCATCTTGGAAGTCGCCGTTCCCGTCCGACTGGACTCCGGAGAAGTGGAAGTCTTCACCGGGTGGCGCATTCTGCACGACACCTCCCGCGGTCCGGGGAAGGGCGGTATTCGCTTTCACCCCAGTGTCAACGTGGACGAGATTGCCGCGCTGAGTGCCGACATGTCGATCAAGTGCGCCGTCGTGAACATCCCCTACGGGGGCGCCAAGGGGGGGGTTCGCGTGGACCCCACCACTCTGTCGCGAGGGGAGTTGGAACGATTGACGCGGCGTTACGCCTTCGCGATCGCTCCGGCCATCGGGCCCGAGACCGACATCCCGGCCCCCGACGTCAATACTGATCTCCAGGTGATGAGTTGGATCATGGACACGGTCTCCATGCTCCACGGACACGCGACCCCGGGTGCGGTGACGGGAAAGCCGCTCGCCATCGGGGGTACCGACGGTCACGCCGGGGCCACGTCTCTCGGGGTCACCATCTGTACGTTGGCCCTCCTGAAGAACTTAGGAATCGACCCCGCGGGCCAACGGGTCATCGTTCAGGGTTACGGGAAGGTGGGCGCACCCCTCGTGCGCCTGCTGCACGATCGTGGCATGAAGGTCGTCGGCGTCGCCGACGTGCACGGCGCTCTCTACAACGACGCGGGTCTCGACCCCACCACTCTCGCCAACCACGTCGCGGAGTTCGGCACGGTGGTCGGGTGCCCAGACGCGGACGCCCTGGCGGCGAGTGACGTCTTCGGGCTCGACGCCGACATTGCCATTCCCGCCGCCCTCGGTGGCGTTCTCACCGGGGAAGTCGCTTCCGCCATGAAGGCCCGCCTCGTCGTGGAGGCTGCGAACGGTCCGACCACGGGAGAGGGGGCCGCAGTTTTCGCCGATCGCGGAGTCACCGTCGTCCCCGACGTCCTCGCCAACGCCGGCGGCGTCGTCGCCTCCTACTTCGAGTGGGCCCAGGACCTTCAGGGCTTCATGTGGGAGCGAGACCTTTTCCAAAGTCGGCTCGAGAAGTTCATGCACGAAGCCTTCAACCACGTGTGGAGTCGCCACCTCGACCTCGGCGTCAATCTTCGTGATGGCGCCATCGCGGTGGGTGTGGAACGCATTGCCGAAGCCACAACCCTGCGAGGACTCTTTCCGTGAGCGAACCGAGCCGCGAGGAACTGCTCGACATCATCGAACGACTTCGCGCCGAGGTGGAACGCTTACGGGCCCTCCTAGTGGCCCAGACCCACCGTGACCACGAGGTCCCTCCCCACCACCGTTAGGGGGCGCAAGTGGGACTCAGGGACAGGTCGAGACTGGCCGCCCGACGCAAGGCGCTGAGTGACACAGTCCCGTCGTGGAGCGCGGCGACGATACCGGCCGCCATGATCTCGGCACTACTCACCGGAGAGTGGACGCCAATCCCTGGAGTCCCGTCGATGAGCAGGTCCTCACCCGCGCGGATGGCCTGGGCACTCGCGGCGCCGAGGGCCCAACCGGCCGCACTCACACTCTTCGCATCGAGAGCGTCGCTCACGATGGGTCCGACGTAGTTCAGTCGACTCCGCAGTGCCGCACTCGCCGCCGCCGACATGGTCGCCGGTCCGGTGGTGAGACCCGGCACGGTGGCGTTGGACATCATGACGAGACCGCCACTCGCCACACCGGCGCGAAACGGCAGGAGAGAGGTGGTGAGAGTGGACCACGGACGAGTCCGAGCGGGACCCACGTCCGTATTCGGAGACACCCCGCCGAGTCCGGGAAAGTGCTTCACTACCGCCCACTCTCCGGCCTCACGCACTCCCGTCACGAACGCCGCGACGTCGCGACTCGCCACCGCCGCTGATCCGGAAAAAGACCGCAATCCGTCGGCGTTCTCGACACCGGGCACCACGGAGGAGGGATCGAGGTCGGCGACGGGGGCGAGATCCCCAGTGATACCGAGATTGCGAAGGCGACGTCCCACCCGACGTCCGACGTCACGTATCTCTGAGGCCGTCATGGTGGAACCCATCACCTTCGCCCACGGCCACGTACCCACGAGGTTGGTCAGTCGAAGCACGCCTCCGCCCTCTTCGTCACTGACCACCAGGGGCTGAACGCGTCGGGGATTAAGTGACGACAACTGGTGCAGAGTCGATAACAGGTGTCCTGATCCCGTCGAACCGAAGAGCGTGATGGCCCCGAATCCCCGAAGAGCGGCGGCGCGTGCACTCGCGAGGTCCTCTCCGTTCACCGAGACTGACACGACCTCCTTCGCGAGTTCCGGACCGTTCCACGCCGCGACTCGAGACTGCGCACACGAGAGGGATGTCGCCCCCGCGCCCTCCGAGAGTGGAGTGGCGAGCCCGACGAGTCCCGCGCACGTGAGAACGACACGAAGGAGGCGCATCCCCCGAGACTAGGACCCCGTACTACGACGGCGAAGTTCGTCATCGACCGCCGCCGGATCGACGCCCGCCGACCGCCAGAGGAGGTGAAGGTGAAAGAGAAGATCTGCCGACTCCTCCACCAGTCGCTCCGAGGTCTGGGCCAGGGCCGCGACGATGACCTCGGCCGACTCCTCTCCCACCTTCTGAGCGAGAAAGGTGGGACCCTTCGCGAGCGAGGAGGAAACGTAGGACCCCTCAGCCTGTTCGGCTTCTCGTCGCAGAATCCTCCGCCAGAGCCACGGGGTAAAGCAGGAGGTCGAACCGTCGTGGCACGTCGGCCCGTCCGCGTGGACCGTAATTAACAGGGCGTCCTCGTCACAGTCGGGCACGATGTCACCCACGTGGAGAAAGTTCCCCGACGTCTCCCCCTTCTCCCACAGACGTTGACGGGAGCGGGAGAAGAAGTGCACCCGGCCCGACGTTCGTGTCGCGGCGAGGGCCTCGTCATCCATCCATCCGAGCATGAGAACACGCCCGGTGATCTCGTCTTGAATAATGGCCGCTCGTAACCCGTCACTCATCGTCGCTCCTCCACTCGCCGCAGGGATATCCCGAGCGCACTGATCTCGGCGCGAAGCCCGGGTAACCCTTCGGGGTTCTCGTGCACAATCGAGGCGACGAGCGCGGCGTCGGTCACGCGGAGGGCGGCCGCCACATCCGCCGCCGATCCGGCCCCACCCGACGCGATAACCGGCACGTCCACCGCGTCGCGCACGGCGGCCGTGAGGACGAGGTCGTACCCGGACCGTTGTCCGTCGCGCTCAATCGACGTCAGCAGAATCTCCCCCGCTCCGCGAGCGGCCGCCTCCACGGCCCAGGGCACCGTCCGTAAGTCACTCGCGCGCCGGCCCCCGTGGGTGTAGACCACGTCGGCTCCGGCGTCGATGGCGACGACGACCGCCTGGGATCCGAATCGTTCCGCGATGCGAGTAATCAGCTCAGGTTCGGTAATCGCCGCCGAGTTCACTGAGACTCGGTCGGCCCCCGCCTCGATGATCCGTGAAGCGTCTTCGAGAGTCCTGATCCCTCCCCCGACGGTGAAGGGAATCTCGATCACGTCGGCCACCCGTTCGACCACCTCCACCAGGGTGTCGGCGCCATGAGGTGTCGCGGTGATGTCGAGGAACACCAGTTCGTCGGCTCCCCCGGCGCTGTAGTGACGGGCCAACTCGACGGGGTCTCCGACGTCGCGCAGGGCGACGAAACTGACCCCCTTCACCACGCGACCGTCGGCGACGTCGAGGCAGGGAATTAGGCGCGGGAGAGGCATCGATCCAAAAAGTTCAGGCCGGCGGCGTCACTCTTCTCCGGGTGAAACTGCACCCCGATAAATGCACCATGTTCGACCACCGCCGTCCAGCCTTCACTGGTGGCGACGCGGTGGGGAGATTCGGCGACAAAGGAGTGGGCGAAGTAGTAGGCCTCATCCCAGGGGTCGACAATCGCCCACCCGAGTCGGGGAACGCGGGGCGCGTCTAGGCGGATGACGACGCCGGCGAGGAGGCCCAGGCCCTTCACCCCGCCGTCTTCCTCCGAGGCTTGGAGAGCCAGCTGCATGCCGAGACAAATTCCGAGGATGGGATGAGAGGCGGCGAAGCGCTCCCGCAAAGCGGAGGCCGCGCCAGTTTCCTCGAGGTGCTCCATCGCGCTCTTGGCCGAACCCACTCCGGGCAGAATCACCCAGGGGGCGTTCAAAATGAGTTCGGGTTGAGAGCTCACCACACTCGTCCGACCGAGGTGTTCTAGCGCAGCCCGCACGGAATGGGTATTCCCCGCCCCGTAGTCCACGACGACCACGTCGCTCATAGGGAGCCCTTCGTGGAAGGAATCACGCTGCCCGACGGCGTGAGTGCTTGCGCGATGGCCCGACCCATGGCCTTAAAGGCCGCTTCGGCCACGTGGTGGGCGTTGCTCCCGGTCGCGGTGAGGTGAATGGTGATGCGAGCCGCCTGGGCTAGGGACTCGAGCGCGTGGGCCGCCATACCGGGATCGGGTGAGATATCGATCACCCACACCGCTCGACCCGAGAGGTCGACGACCGCGTGAGCGAGGGCCTCGTCCATCGGAACGCGGGCCTCCCCGTAACGGGTGATGCCTCGACGATCCCCGAGCGCCTGGGAGAGGGCGTCTCCGAAGGCGCGGAAGGTGTCCTCCACGGTGTGGTGGTCTCCGGTCTCGAGGTCGCCGACGCCGGTGAGAGTGAGGTCCAGTCCCCCGTGGAAGGCGAGCTGTTGCAGCATGTGATCGTAGAAGCCCTCGCCCGTGTCGATAAAGACGCGGCCCTCCCCCGGAGCTCGCAAACGAACCTGGAGTCGAGTCTCGGCCGTCGCCCGAGTGACTCTCGTCCACTCGGGATCGGCGGGCGCTCCGTGGAGCTCTTGACGAAGAGCGGAGAGGAGAACATCGTCGTCGAGGGGGTCGCGCACCGAGAGGCGTAGCCCCCCGGGATAGGCCCGCGCGACGACTCCGTAGGGCAAGAGTCGATCCACCATTGTCTGGGGATCGTCCATGTCGAGGAAGAGAAAGTTGGTCGAGGAGTCGCGGGGAGCGAGTCCCAGTCCTCGCAACTCGCCCGCCAATCGTTCCCGCTCCGCGATCTCCTTCGAGACGTCGACCGGGGTGTCGAGAGCCGCGAGGGCGAGCGCCGCCGAAAGAGCTGACACGCTCAGGGGGGCTTGCCGAGAGGACAGGATGCGGGTCCGTCGCTCGTCGGCGAGGGCGTAACCCACCCGCGCTCCGGCGAGACCGTAGGCCTTCGAGAAGGTTCGCAAAATGATGGCCCCCTCGGAGATGCGAGCCGTCTCGTCCACGCCGGCGTACTGGGCGTACGCCTCGTCAATAACGAGCTGACCTCGAAGACCTTCGGGGATGTCGACCATCTCGCCCGTGGGATTATTCGGGCGACACACGTAGACGAGGTCCGCCTCACGGGGATCGTCCACGAGTCGAGCACCGGCCATGAGAGCCGCGTAGCGGTACATCGAATACGTGAACTGGGGCACCGTCGCCACCGTTCCGCCGGCCGCGAACACCTGAGCTACGAGCACAATGAACTCGTCACTGCCCGCCCCGAGGGCCACCTGGTCTACGCCGACCTCGTGGAGAGCGGCGATGCGCTCGCGCAACGGGGCGTAGCGGCCCCGGTCGTACTCGTTGATCTGGGCGAGCGCGCGCGCGAGGGTCGCCGGACGAGCCGACACCGGAGGCATCGAAGCCACGTTGCCGTCGAAACGAATCATCTGTTCTGGACGCAGACCCACTCGAGCCGCGAGTTCGGCGTTCGAGGGGGGCCACTGGTAGGCGTCGAGGGGTTCCGGTGTGCTCATCGGCGGGCCGTCGCTTTGTGCTGGGGCATACCCTCAATGTCGGCGAGCGCCTCAATGGTGGGGGCCATGCGCTCCAATCCTTCCTTCGTTACCCGCTGGATAGTGAGAGGCTTCATAAAGGCCTCGAGGCCGAGGCCTCCCGTCGAACGGGCCCAGCCCCCCGTGGGGAGGACGTGATTGCCTCCGGTCGCGTAGTCTCCCGCCGGCACCGGAGAGTAGGGGCCCACAAAGATCGCCCCCGCGTGGCGAATTCTCGTCGCGAGGGACTCGGCGCGCGGTCCGAGTAGGGCCACGTGCTCGGCGGCGTAGCCGTCAATCGCCTCGAGGGCCGCGTCGAGGTCGTCTCCCACCCACACCACGTGAGCCTTGGAGTCGGGCCCGTGCTCCATCTGGGCAGCGCACTCTTGAGCGACGATGCGCTCGTCGAAGCCCTCGTCGGCCGCGACCACCACCTCACTCGGCCCGGCGGGCAGGTCAATCGCGACGTCCCGACTGACGAGTAGTTTGGCCGCGTTCACCGCACCGCCGCCGGGCCCAAAGATCTTGTCCACCGGGGCGAGAGACTCCGTCCCGTACGCCATGGCGGCGATGGCCTGAGCGCCTCCGAGGGCCCACACCTCCTCAATTCCGAGGAGGGCCGCCGCAGCCGCCACCGCTTCCGATCCCTCCGGCGGCGTGCAGACAACGATGCGACGAACGCCCGCCACCTGAGCGGGAACCGCGGACATGATGAGGGAGGAGACCAATCCTCGCGGGACGTAGAGCCCCACCGAGTCGAGCGGCACCCACCGCCTCTCGAGGACCACCCCCGGATTCACCTCCAGGGTGAGATCACTCGGTCGCTGAGCGGCGTGCCAACGCCGCACGGCGGCGGCGGCGTCCACAATGGCCTGGGTCGGTATGTCCCCGTACGCGCGTGCGCGAGACGGCGCCCCCTCCACCCCGTCGAAGGTTTCACTCCAGTAGCGCAGCGCAGCATCACCGCGCTCGCGTACGTCGCTCACAATCTCGTCGACGGAGATCGGGCGAGAGGTCGTTACCGTTTTACTCACGGCATCATCCTTTCGACGGGTAGCGTGAGTAGGGAACTCGCACCACGGGCTTTCAATTGGGGCAGAAGGGACCAGACCGACGAGGCCGGGACCAGGGCGTGAACGGCGACGAGCCCCGATCGAGCGAGATCCATCACGGTCGGAGAGCCGGCCGTCGGCAATAGTTCGGTCACCTCGCCGAGTTGAGCGGCCGGAATGTTAAAGAGCAAGTAGCGACTGGCCCGCGCTTCAATGACGGAGGCGAGAAGCGTGGTCAGGGTGTCCTGCGCCTCGTGGTCCGCATCGTGCCGACCGATGAGGACGGCCTGGGATGAAAACACCACGCCCAGCGAAGTGAGCCCATTGGTGCGAAGGGTCGAACCCGTGGAGACGAGGTCGATGATGGCGTCGGCGAGTCCTAAGCGCGGCGCAATCTCTACTGATCCACTGACGCGCACCACCTCCGCGTTCAAGTGGTGTTGCTCCAGCCAGGTTGTGGCGAGGTGCGGGTGAGACGTCGCGATGCGTCGGCCGTTCAGGTCGTGGAGACCGGTCGCGCCATCTTCCCGGGGAACCGCGGCGTGAAGTGAGCAGTGTCCAAATCCCAACTCCAAGAGAACGTCAACGTCAAAGTCGCGTTCCCGTACGAGGTCGAGTCCGGTAATGCCGCAGTCCACGATGCCGTCGGTCACGTATTCGGGAACGTCGTCGGCCCGAACGAAGAGAAGGTCAATGTCCGCGTTACGACAGAACGTTTGGAGGACCCGTTCACCGGGGCTCTGGGGGTCTACTCCGCTCGCTTCGAGCAGGTTCCACGACGGTTCGCGGAGCCTCCCCTTGGAGGGGAGGGCGAGAGTTAAGCGGCGGGTCACGACCCAACTCCATCAAGAATGGCTCGGTACCCGCCCGCCCCCTCGCGCAGCCAGTGAGCCACTCGGGTCACCGTGGCCGTCGAGGCACCAGTACGTCTCGAGATCTCGTGATACGAGATGCCCTCGTCCACTAACCGGGCAACCTGGAGCCGCTGGCCCATGGCGTCGAGTTCAGCGCTCGTGCACAGGTCACGTAGGAACGCGGCCATCAACTCGGTGCTCGTGACGGCCACGAGGCTCTGAACTAATTCGTCAAAACGTCGCTGAGTCTCCTGGTGGGCCTCGGCGGGAGGGACGCGTCCACTAGTCATTTCAGTATGCTAGCGTGTTAGTACGTTAATATGCAACTAATTCCCGCACTCGACCTCATCGGCCACGACGCCGTTCGCTTAGAACAAGGTGACTATCAGCGAGTGATTTTTCGCCGACCCGTCGACGAGGTACTTCCCAAAATCTTGGAGCTTCACCCGGATCTACTCCACGTCGTGGATTTGGAAGGTGCCCGAGAAGGTCGGGTTCGTGACGATGTCATCGGCTCCCTCCTGGTCGCGTCCGAGGGCATTCCTCTTCAAGTCTCGGGCGGTATTCGCAGTATTGAGACGGCTCGCCATCTACTAGAGCTCGGCGTCCATCGGGTCATCGTGGGAACCGCCGTGTGGGCGACCCCCCAGGGTCTCGTGGAGTTCGCCGACGCCCTCGGCGACGCCCTGGTCGTTGCCGTCGACGTCCGGAATGGTCGCGTGGCGACGGGCGGGTGGCTGGAAGACTCGGGGTTGGACGTCGACGATGCGGTAGCACGCTGCGCCGAGGCGGGAGTGCGACGACTTCACGTGACCGCCATCTCTCGAGACGGAACGATGAGTGGCCCCGATCTCGACCTTTATCGGCAGGTGTGTGGACGAGGTCCCGCCGTGATCGCCGCCGGGGGAGTTCGCGGTGATGACGACCTTCGCGCACTCGAGGACGTCGGGTGTGAAGCCGCCGTCATGGGACTAGGGCTTCTCCAACAACTCGGATTGACGACATAAGTGCCCTAGTCCCCTACCGGGGTTCTAGATAAGAAATACCTAAGAGGTTCACACTGGAAGAGTCAGCCAGTGAAAGGACCCCCCAATGAAACGCCGAACACTTGACCTACTTCTCACCGTCCTCGGTGCCGTCCTGAGCGTCGGACTTCTCGCCACCGGATCTCTCCTGATGTGGGGTCACTCCTTCGCGAGTTCCACGGTCCACAATCAACTCGCCGCGCAGAAGATCTACTTTCCCGCCAAGGGATCATCCGCTCTCGCTCCAGTAGAGATTGGAACGTACCTCAATCAATACGCCGGTCAGCAAATGGTGAACGGTGCGCAAGCCGAGGCGTACGCGGACCACTTCATCGCTGTTCACTTGGCGGACATTGGTGGCGGGTTGACTTACTCGCAACTATCTCAGAAGGCCATGGCTGATCCGAGCAACACCAAGTTGGCGGCCCAAGTCGACACCGTCTTTCGGGGCGACACCCTCCGGTCGATGCTCCTCGACGCCTACGCCTTTTGGACCTTCGGACAGATTGCCTGGTGGTCAGCGTGGGCGGCCTACCTGGGAGCTCTCGTCATGATCGTTCTCACCCTCTTCGGGTGGCGCCACTACCGGCGCGTCGACGACTCCGTCACTCTGTAGTTTCTTCGCCCCACCGGGTTCTCAACGGAGGGCCCGGTGGGGCCTTTACTGTGTGAGAGTGATGGATAGAGCGTCTCATTGGGAACGGGTGTACTCGGAGAAGGCTCCCCGGGACACCAGTTGGTTCGAAGACGACCCCACCGAGTCACTGGACCTGCTGCTACTCACGGGCCTCGAGTCCGGCACCTCGGTGATCGACATCGGGGCCGGTCGTTCCCCCCTCCCTCGCTCACTCGTAGATCGGGGCCTTCACGACGTCACGGCCCTGGACGTCTCCCGAGAAGCCCTCGACCAACTCGATAGCGCCGAGGGACGGGTGACCCGGGTAGTCGCGGACATCACGTCGTGGCTACCCGAGCGTCACTACGACCGGTGGCACGATCGCGCCGTCCTGCACTTTCTCTCCGCCGAGGACGCCCAGCTCTACCGGCGCACCATGCTGGACGCTCTGACACCCCACGGGGCCGTCGTCATTGGCGTTTTTTCCGATTCGGGACCCGAATCCTGTTCCGGCCTTCCGGTCACCAGGTACAGAGAAGAGGATCTCCTCGAGTGGCTCGGACCAGAGTTCCTGGTTCTCGACACTCGCCACCACACCCACCACACCCCCTGGGGAGCGGCCCAAGACTTCGTATGGGTGGCGGCGTCGCGGGACCCTCAGAAGATGTCACTAACCTAGGGACGTGCTCTCCCCTTCCCTCGGTGGCGAAGGGGCGCCACTGGCCGACAACGACGTCGAGCGCCGACGCGCCCTGACGTCTGACCTATCCCTGTTGTCGGCGGTGCTCGACGAAACACTCGAACGACAGACCTCGCGCGACTTTGTCGATCTCGTCCAGCGTGTTCGAGATGTTGCGGGCGACGATCTATCCTCAACCCTCCGGGCCCTCGAAGATCTCGACCTCGCCACCGCGAGTCAGCTCGTCCGAGCTTTTTCGATGTACTTCCACCTCGCGAACGTGACGGAGCAGACCCACCGAGCCCGCGAGGGGGAGTTGCGTCGAAACGTTGACGACGGCCCACTGGCGCGCGTCACCCGACTCATCGAAGATGCCTTGGAGCGAGGCGTGATCACGGAGAATGATGTTCGTGACGCCTTTAATTCTTTGGACGTTCGACCCGTCTTCACCGCCCACCCCACGGAATCGGCGCGTCGGAGTGTGTTGTTGAAGCTCCGTTCCATTTCGAACGTCCTCGACGACGCCCGGGGGACGAAGTCCGGTCTCGACGAGGCGCTCCGACGGCGCCGTCTCCGCGAACTGGTGGACACCCTCTGGCAAACCGATGAACTTCGTCGCACCAAGCCCGAAGTCATTGACGAAGCCCGTAACGCTATGCACTACGTGGATTTACTCATGCGTTCGGTGGTTCCCGACGTTCTCGACACTCTGGTCGCCAACGCGGAGCGACTAGGAGTCGACATTCCTCCCACGTCGCGTCCGTTGACGTTCGGTAGTTGGATCGGGGGTGACCGTGACGGTAACCCCTTCGTCACCCCCGACGTCACCGCGGACGTCGTTGATCTCGCCCTCGACTTCTCCGTCAGGGCGCTTCGGGCCATGGTGTCTCGCCTCGTTGACGAACTCTCCGTGTCGACCCTTCACGTCGGAATCTCGGACGAGCTCGCCACCTCCCTCGAGAGAGATTTGGCCCACGTCGAGTTGCCGGAACGCTACCTTCGCCTTAACGCCCAGGAGCCGTATCGACTGAAGTTGGGCTGCATTCGGGCGAAGTTGGAGGCCACCCAGCGACGGATGGAACGACGGACGCCTCACAAACCCGGCGACGACTACGCGTCTTCCCAGGACCTGGTGGACGACCTCATGTTGATCTACAACTCCTTAGTCACCCACGGCTCGTCACTCCTCGCCCGAGGAACCCTCGAACGATCTCTCATCACCGTGGCCGCGTTCGGGTTAACGCTCACCACCCTCGACATCCGCGAGCACGCCGGCGCTCACCATCGCGTCCTTAGCGAACTCTTCGACCGGCTCGGCGAGTTGCCGCAGCCCTATCTCGATCTGTCACGAGAGGAACGTCTCGAGGTTCTGTCTCGGGAGTTAGAGTCCCGTCGCCCCCTCTTCTCCTCCCACGTTCCCCTGGAGGGAGACGCCCTCACCACGTACCGAGTCTTCACCACGATGCACGAACTACTGCATCGCTACGGTGCGCCGACGTGCGAAACCTACATCGTCTCGATGACCAAGGGCGCTGATGATCTTCTGGCGGCGGTCGTTCTCGCTCGCGAAGCCGGGCTCGTGGACCTCGCCAGTGGCGTTGCGCAAATCGGTTTCGCCCCCCTCTTTGAAACCCTCGACGAACTTCGACACGCCGGCGACATTTTCGAAACCCTGCTCGCCGTTCCGGCCTATCGACGCTTGGTGTCGCTGCGTGAAGATCATCAAGAAATCATGCTCGGGTACTCCGACTCAAACAAGGACGCCGGCATCACGGCGTCGCAGTGGGGAATCCACCTCGCGGAACGACAACTACGCGACGTTGCGGCACGGCACGGTATCCGCTTATCCCTGTTTCACGGCCGCGGTGGCTCGGTGGGGCGGGGGGGCGGACCCACTCACGACGCCGTTCTCTCCCAGCCCTACGGCGTGTTGAAGGGCTCCATCAAGCTCACCGAACAGGGCGAGGTCATCTCCGACAAGTATCTGCTCGCCCCCCTCGCTCACGAGAACCTCGAACTCTTGCTCGCCGCCACTCTCGAGGCCGTCGTCTTCCACTCCCGCCCCTGGGTCGACCCGGAGAAATTGGAAGCGTGGAACGCAACCATGGACACCATCGCCGACGCCTCCCTCGTCGCGTACCGCGGACTCGTGGACGACCCCCACCTACCGACCTACTTCACTCGTTCGACTCCCGTCACCGAGTTAGCCGACCTCCACATCGGCTCCCGGCCAGCCCGACGAGTCTCGGGGGACGACACAATCAGTTCGCTTCGCGCCATTCCCTGGGTCTTTGGGTGGACCCAATCTCGACAAATCGTTCCGGGGTGGTTCGGGGTCGGAACGGGGCTCGCCGCGGCCCGAGCCGCGGGCCGGGGCGACGAACTCTGTCAAATGTACGCCGAGTGGCCCTTCTTCTCGACCTACATCTCCAACGTCGAAATGACTCTCGCCAAGACCGATCTCGACATCGCCCGCGAGTACGTCGTTCGACTGGTCCCGCCGGAACTTCACTACCTCTTCGACACTATTTCCGAGGAGTACCGTCGGACAGTGGAGCAGGTGCTCTTCGTCACCGGGTCGGATCGACTACTCGCGCACGACCAACTGCTCGCGACAACTCTCGACACCCGTGATCGGTACTTACGCCCTCTCCAGGTGCTACAAATTCAGCTCTTGGACCGAGTTCGCCGCGCCCGAGAACACGGCGAGGAGATTGACGAGACTCTGCAACGCGCCCTTCTGCTCACCATCAACGGCATCGCCACCGGACTTCGCAACACCGGATAGCGACGGGTAACGGTCAGATCCACGACCCGACTTTGGCTAGGGTACGAGGCAACGAGGCGAGGAGTCACCGTGTCCATCTCCGAGGCAGTACGAAGCGTCTTTTCGAACTACACCAAGTTTTCGGGGCGTTCATCACGGTCGGAGTTCTGGTGGTGGTTTCTCGTCTCCACTCTCGTCTCCCTCGCCCTGCTCCTCATCTCGCCCGTCGTCACCGTCATCTGGGAACTCATTGTCATCGTGCCCACCCTCGCCGTCGGGTGGCGGCGCATCCACGACACCAATCTCGCGGGTCCGTTCTACCTCTTGACCTACATCGGGAGTATCGCCCTCGTGACAACTCCGTTGCTGGGGTTGCTCCAAATTGTGGGCCTGGTCCTCTGCGCTCGACGAGGGACCCCCGGACCCAACCGCTTCGGCCCCTCGCCCCTCGCCCCGTCATTCGACGCCGAGCCGGGATTCTCTTCTTCCAGCTGTCCCACCTGCGGAAAAATGGTTCTACCGGGTCAGAGCACGTGTTCCACGTGCGGAACCTCACTGACCTAACCGCGCCCGGGTCCTACACAGCGCATCGCCCGGGCCGTACCCGGCCCGGGCGATGACGCGTCGACTCAGCAGTGCTGGGAACTAGTCGGTTTCGTTCTCGATCGGGTTAATCCCTTCGGCCAACTCCTCCTCGATGTGCTCGAGTGTCAGTTCACTACCCTGCATTCTCGGTCCCGTGAACCACTTACGGGCCGATACGCCGTACCAGATGAAGACGATTGCCATCAGGGTAACGAACGCAGGACCGGCCCAGTTAATGTCCGCCGCCGTCGTCCAGGGGTAGAACTCGGGCGCGAAAAACAACAGCGTTATGAGGATGACCCAGAGAACGGCAATCCACCCGACAACCTTGCTCCAGCGTCCCAAGTTCCAGGGGCCGGGCTCGAACGTCGTCGAGCGCAGGCGTAGGTAAATCGGAATGGCGTAGGCCACGTACAGTCCCACGGTCCCGATGGACACAATGGCAAAGAACGCGACGGACGATCCCGACACCTGGTAGAGCGACGGAATGCCGAGGATGAAGGCGCCCACTACGGCGAACCAGACGGCGTTGACCGGGGTGCGCGACTTCGGGTGGAGCCGGTGCCAGTAGCGGTGACCGGGCACCGCACCGTCTCTGGAGAAGGCGTAGATCATGCGAGAGTTCGCCGTCACGGAAGCAAGACCGCAGAAGAACTGGGCCACCGTCACGAGAAGCACCAGGCCCTTACCCCAGAACCCGTTCAGCGCGTTGATGAAGATCGCGGCTCCGGCCGTCGAGCCCTGAGCAGCAATTTGTCCGTACGCCTTGGCGCCCGACGGAATCGCCAGCGTCATGACCAAGTTCAGCAGGAAACCGGCGATGATGGACACGTAGATGGCACGAACGATGCCCTTCGAACCCGCCCGAGCGGCATCCTTCGTCTCCTCGGTCATGTGGGCCGACGCGTCGTACCCGGTCAAGGTGTACTGGGCGAGCAGCAGTCCAATCATGAAGGCGTAGAACCCGGCCGCCGGTCCAGTCCATCCCGTCAGGTTCTGGCTCTGAAAGAGGAAGCTGATGGACTGGTGGTGGCTCGGGAGGACCAGAAGCACCACCACGATGAGCGCCGTTCCGCCCAAGTGCCACCAGGCCGACAAGTTGGCCAACTTTTCGACGAGATTGACGCCGAAGGTGTTCAACAGTCCGTGAGCGACGAGGACCAGGGCGTAAATGACGAGGACGGTCCGCACCGTGGAGTGAAACTTCGAGTCGTAGAAGCCAATGGCGAAGGCCACGTAGTTCGCGAGACCGTAGTCAATCGACGCTGTCACCGCCACCTGTCCGACGAGGTTGAACCACCCCGTGGCCCAGGACCACGCCGCCTTGTTCTTCGGCGCCAGCTTCGCCGCAAAGAAGTACAGGCCACCCGCGGTGGGGTAGGCCGACGTGATCTCCGCCATGCCCATCCCGACGAGAAGGGTGAAGAAGCCAACGATGAACCATCCGAGGGTGATGACCCGAGGTCCACCCGCGTCCATACCGAGGTAGTAGGTGGTGATGCCGCCCGTGAGGATGGAAATGATCGAGAAGGAGATGGCGAAGTTAGAGAATCCGCCCAACCCTCTCTTCAACTCCTGGGCGTACCCCAACTCGTGTAGGCGCCGAGTATCGTCATCGAGCTGCTCGATGCCCCCCGGCTCCGTTGTACCTGTGCTCACGCACCACCCCCTCCGTACCGCCCCGGGAACGCCCCCGATGCCGGTTAGTCGAGTGAACGTAGCGGCTCGTACCCACCTCGTCAAGGAAAAGAGAAAGAATTTACATTTGGGTAACGAAGAACGGAGAACTGTGAAATTGTGGGCATTTCTCACACCTCTCCGGTGTGGAATAGTGGGCCCGACGCCACGCCGGTGGCGTCGGGGGAAGGATGCGTCATGACTCACCAGGGCCGGTTAACGCGTGGCGAATTGGAATCACTCGTGCGATCCGGTGAAGTGGACACCGTTCTCGTCGCCATCGTGGACGTGCAGGGACGCATGCAGGGTAAGCGCATGGACGCTACATACTTTTTTGACGACCTCCACGACGGAGTCGTCGAGGGGTGTAGCTACCTGCTCGCCTCCGACGTCGACATGCGTACCGTCGAAGGCTTCGCTCTCACGTCCTGGGAGAACGGCTACGGGGACCTCGCCTTCGTCCCCGATTTCAGCTCGACCCGCCTCGTACCGTGGCACGAGAAGACCGCTTGCGTCTTTGCCGACGTGACCGATCAGGAGGGACGAGACGTCGCAGTCTCCCCCCGACAGATCCTGGCCCGCCAGTGCGCGAGAGTCGCCGAACACGGATGGCACGGACTGACCGGAACAGAACTCGAGTTCATTGTCTTTCACGACTCCTTCGACGAGGCTTGGCTGAACGGGTACCGCGACATGCGTCCGGTCAATCAGTACAACGTGGACTACTCCCTCCTCGGTACCTCACGCATCGAGCCTCTTCTCGGGCGAATTCGTCGAGAGATGCGCGGGGCTGGCATGGTGGTGGAGTCGGCCAAGGGTGAGTGCAATCTGGGCCAGCACGAGATCGCCTTCAAGTATGACGAACTCATCGCGAAGTGTGACGAGCACAGTCTCTTCAAGTTGGGGGCGAAGGAGATTGCCGACCAGGAGGGATACTCCCTCACCTTTATGGCCAAGTACGACGAACGAGAGGGCAACTCCTGCCACATCCACCTCTCCCTGCGCGACCAGGACAATCGCCCCGTCTTCGCCGGAGAGAACGAGTACGGCTTCTCCACCACCTTTGATCACTTTCTGGCGGGGCTTCTCACGTACTCCCGCGAACTCTCCCTGCTGTTCGCGCCCAACATCAACTCCTACAAACGTTACGTCGAGGGCTCCTTCGCCCCCACCGCACTCTTGTGGGGCCTTGACAATCGCACGTGCGCCTACCGAGTGGTGGGGCACGGTCCGTCGCTGCGCTTCGAGTGTCGTATTCCCGGCGGTGACGTTAACCCCTACCTCGCTGAAGCCGGACTCCTCGCGGCGGGACTCGCGGGAATCGAGCAGGGACTCGAGCGCCCCCCGGCCTTCTCCGGCAACGCCTACGTCGCGGACGCCGCACGCATGCCCACCACCCTCGCGGAGGCGGTGGATCTCTTCGACCGCTCGGCGATGGCCCGCGCCGCCTTCGGTGACGACGTCGTCGATCACTTGGCACAAGCGGGTCGCGTCGAAGTCGACGCCTACAACTCCGCCATTACCGACTGGGAACGCTACCGGGGGTTTGAACGCCTATGAGTCACGTCATTGTCAATCCGGCGACCGAAGAGATCGTCTCCACACTCGAGCTGGCCTCCCTGGAGGAGATGGATCTCGCCATCGAACGGGCCACCCACGCGGCGTCCTCGTGGCGGGCAGTGTCGCCCGTGGATCGGGCTCGCCTCCTTCGTCGATTCTCCGAGGTTGTCGATAGCCATCTCGAAGAGCTGGCGCAGCTCGAGGTGGCAAACTCGGGTCACACCATCTCGAACGCCCGGTGGGAGGCCGGGAACGTTCGCGACGTTCTGGCCTACTACGCCGGTGCCCCGGAGCGACACTCCGGAAAACAGATTCCGGTCGCGGGTGGTGTGGACGTCACGTTCTACGAGCCCATCGGTGTCGTCGGCATCATCGTTCCGTGGAACTTTCCACTCCCCATCGCCGGCTGGGGTCTCGGACCCGCTCTCGCGGCCGGTAACACCGTCGTGATGAAGCCGGCGACCTACACGCCACTCACCGCCATTCGACTCGCCGAACTGGGCCTCGAGGCGGGGCTACCCGAGGGAGTGTTTCAGGTCGTTCCGGGGGACGGCTCTCGGGTGGGCTTTCGCCTCGTCACTCACCCCGCTGTCGGCAAGATCTGTTTCACGGGATCCAACGAGGCGGGACGAGCCATCATGCGTGGCTGCGCCGATCACGTCAAGCGCCTGACTCTCGAGCTCGGTGGCAAGAGTGCCAACGTCATCTTCGCCGACGCCGACATTGAACGAGCGGCGAGCGCCGCTCCCGGGTCGGTCTTCGACAACGCCGGACAAGACTGTTGCGCCCGTTCTCGAATTCTCGTTCAGGAGTCGGCCTACGACACCTTCATGGAACATTTCGAACAGGCGGTCCGCGCCTTTAGAGTTCTCGATCCTTTGCGGGACGACTCCGAGATGGGGCCCCTCATCACCGCCGGCCAACGCGAAAGCGTGGCGGCCTACGTGGATGAGTCGAAGGTCGCGTTCCGAGGATCGGTTCCGGAGGGGCCGGGGTGGTGGTTCCCCCCGACCGTCCTGGTGGAGAACGACCTTTCCAGTCCGAGCTACTGCGAGGAGATATTTGGGCCGGTGGTCTCGGTCGTGCGCTTCTCCGATGAAGCCGACGCGGTTCGTCTGGCTAACGACACTCCGTACGGACTCTCGGGGTCGCTCTGGACCCGGGATCTCGGACGAGCCCTTCGCGTAGCTCGAGCCATCGACACCGGTGTCCTCTCGGTGAACTCGCACGCCTCCGTCCGATACGCCACGCCCTTCGGGGGATTCAAGCAGTCCGGCCTCGGACGCGAACTCGGTCCGGACGCCCTCAAGAGTTTTTCTGAGGAAAAGAACGTCTTCTTCGCCGACCACTAATCGAGGGCGCGCGTCGCCCCCGTCACCAAGTGCATGAAGTGATCACTGAGGTACTTCTCGCCCTCGTCACAGAGAATGGTGACGATCGTCGCTTGCGAACCGAGTTCGTCCCGTAACTGGGTCGCGGCCACCACGTTGGCCCCCGAACTCGGACCGACGAGAAGTCCGTAGTCACGGGCCAGACGGTACATTTCAGCTTCCGCATCCTCGCTCGACACGGTCACGACACGGGATACCTCCGCGGCGTGTCGGGCGTAGATCGGGGGGACAAAGCCGTCGGCGATGCCCTCAATTCGGTGCAAGTCAACGTCGCCGCAGGAGATAGTGCAGGACTCGGCCGGTTCGAGGGCGACGATCAGGGCATCCGGGTTAACGCGGCGAATAGCTTGGCCCACGCCAATGAGGGTGCCACCAGTCCCCACTCCCATCACGAAGGCGTCCGGGATGCGTCCCTCTAACTGGTCGATCAGCTCCCGCCCCAGCCATTCACGATTCTCGTCCACGTTCCACTCGTTTTCGAATTGGCGCGGGGCGAAGAATCCAGGTCGTGATCCCATGTCCAGCACGAAGTCGAGAGCACGATTGACGTGGAAGTTGCCGACGTTCACGACTTCGGCGCCGAACGCCACGGAAATGGCGGTTCGCTCCGGTGAGAGCCCCTCCGGGGTCACCACCATCATGCGGTAACCCTTGACGGCGGCCACCATGCTCATGGCGTTTCCCGTGTTACCCGACGACGCCTCCACGATGGTGTCACCCGGCTGAAGGAGACCCTCCCGCTCGGCGCGCTCAATGATGTAGCGGGCCATACGGGCCTTAATGGAACCAGAGGGATTGAGATACTCCGCTTTCACCCAGAGCCCGTCGAGGTTGAGGAGTGGCGTTGAACCAATCGCGTCAAGAATGCTCGCTAATGGACCCTGTGGCATCAGACCCCCTCGTCTCCCCCCCGACACTAGACCGGCGTCGGGATCCCTACTTCTTGCGAGCCTTCGAGACGGCTCGCCAGACCGAGGTGCTGAACGACACGACGGCGAGGATGGGTAGCAACCAGACGGCCAGGGAGTTGTGATGTCCCACTCGAGAGACGAGGTCGATAATCACAATCGTGACGACCGCGGCGACAAAGAGCTCCGGGGTGTCACCGACGAGGAAGTCCCACCAGAACATGCCAAAACCCTTGAGGGCCCGAAGGGGCCACGACGACTTGGTACTCACGCGGCCACCTCCACCGACGGACGGGCCTTGGGCTTGACGAGAACCACGAGGGCCCAGGTCACCACGGCGTAAATCGCCACGCAGGCGACGAGGAAGGTGTCGTTACCGGGCCACTTCACCGAGAGACCCTCCCCCGTCCAGAACGTTCCGTAGCTGACGAGCAAGATTCCCACCGTCATCTTCATCGCGTTTTCGGGCACGGCGGAGAGTTGACGCGACACGGCGATGCCCACTCCCCCGACGAGAACGACGGCGACGGCCGCCACGACCGTGGCCAGTCCCAATCGATGGGCTGACGTCCCAAGGGTGAGGACGGTAATGACGACCTCGAGTCCTTCGAGGAAAACGCCCTTAAACGCCATGACGAAGGCAATGCGGTCGCGAGCCGGTGTCGTTCCGGCGGCTTCGAGTTCGGCGACGGTTTCGCGGTAGATCTCGTCCTCGTCGTGCTTAGCCTTGAGCCCGGCCGAACGCAGGACGGCCTTGCGCAGCCACTGCATTCCAAAAATCAGGAGCACTCCGCCGACGATGAGTCGAAGCGCGGACAGCGGAACATGGACGAGAGCGGGGCCGAAGGCCGCCACTAGGGCGGCGAGGGCGACGAGGGCGACACCGACACCCTGGAGGGCCGAGCGCCATCCGCGCGTGTGGCCCACCGCCACCACAATGGTGAGGGCCTCCACCATCTCCACCGCGCTCGCGAGAAACACGGCGCCTACGAGGACGAGTACTCCGGAGGAGACTGTCGTTGCCAGGAAGGGCATGAATTTAGTCCTTTCTTAGAATGGCCAGTCTAGCAAATTACTTACACATCCATAACGAAGCACTGGCTGGGGTCGAGTACCACCTTCACGTGGGACCCACGCTCGAAGCGCTTCGTGGAGTAGATCTTGGTGAGGAGTCGCCCTTCGCCAATTTCCACGACGTGTTCGTAGCCACGCCCCGTATAGGCGTGGTCCACCACACTTCCGGCCAGACCGGCGTCGTGGGTCTCCGGGTACAGCGTGACACCGGCCGCCCGCACGAAGACGTGGGGCGCGCTTCCGAGGTGGGAGTCCTCGATTCGCGTTGCCTCGAGGAGGGCGCCTTGGGCGAAGGGGAGCTTCACGGAGATGGTCTCCTCTCCGTGAGAGGACGCCACTTCGACGGGGAACTCTCCGGCGACGCCCGTAAAGCGCGCCACGAACGCGTTCGCCGGCTGGCGGTAAATCTTCTCGGGAGACGCCCATTGGACGAGTTCACCCTTGTTCAACACCCCAATGCGGTCCGCCAGGGCGAACGCTTCCGCCTGGTCGTGGGTGATGTACACCGCGGTCGCGCCACTCTCCCGGGTCAGAGTGGCAATTTCGATGCGGAGAAGGTCGCGTCGGTCGGCGTCGAGGTTGGAGAGAGGCTCATCAAAGAGAACGAGACCCACGTGGGACGACAGCGCCCGTGCGAGGGCCACTCGCTGCTGTTCACCACCCGAGAGTTCGTTCGGATAGTTGTCGGCGAGGTGCGCTATGCCCACGCGTTCGAGGAGGTCGTTGACGCGGGCGTCTCGCGACCCCCGTTCGATGGAGGAGTTCGCCAAGGGAAAGGCGATGTTCTTCTTCACCGTCATGTGGGGCCAGAGCGCGTAGTCCTGGAAGACCATGGACAAGTTACGCTTCTCCGGACCGACGAAGGTCTTCGGACCGGCCACTTCACGACCACTCAGCGAGATGGTCCCGGCACTCGGCCGTTCGATTCCGGCGAGACAACGCAGCAGCGTGGTCTTTCCCGAACCGGACGGACCGAGAAGAACCGTGAAGGAACCCGGCTGAATGGACAACGTCACATCGTTGAGCGCCACCTTCTCTTTGAACTGTTTGCGCAGTCCGACGATGTCGATGCTCTCCGCGTTCACGGACATACTCATGAGTTAGCTCCCGCTTCTCCAATTCGGCGCCACCCACGAGGAGTGACGAGTCGATACACCAGCAACACCACACCAATCACCCCGAGCATCTCCGCCAGGGTGATCACCGTTGCCGCCGATCCCACACTGGCGAACACCGTTCCGAGGTACTGCTCAATAGTCACCGAGGCGGGCTGTTGACCCGGAACAAAGAGGATTTGGGCGACCGCCAACTCCGAAATAGTCTTCGTAAACGTCAAGACCCAGGCCCAGACAATGGCTCGCGACAACAGGGGCAACGTGGTCGTGCGCCACGCCCGTATTTTTCCGGCACCGTGAACACGGGCGGCGTCGTTCAAAGAGGACTGAATCTGTGACACCGGACCGAGCAACAGACGCGACTGTCCGGGAAGCGCTGACGCCGAAAGACCCAGCACGATGAGCGGTGTCGTCTCGTAGAGGTCGACGATGTGGTGAGTAATGAATCGCTGGTCGTAGAAGAAGATGTACCCAATACCGAGAACAATCCCGGGAATGGCCACGGAGCCCATCAGGAAGACGTCGGTAATCCGCTGACTCCAGCTTCCACTCGACTTCGCGATACGACGAGCGAGAATGAGACCCACCACCACCGTCAGCGTGGCCACCCAGAAGCCAAGTCGATTGGACGTGACGAGGGGAGCGCCGAGCGAGGTGTACGAAGGCAGGGAGGAGAACACGTCCTTGTAGGACTGGAGAGTCCAGTGAATTCCGGTCGGGGTCACGAAACTCGCAGTGTTGGTGAAGGAACTCGACAGAGCTCCGAGCACCGGCATTCCGACCACAATCAACACGAAGAGCGCCAGAGCGGCGGTCACGGCGATTCTGACCGGGGTGGTGAACTGGTATCGACGCACCGCCCGCGTACGGCCGCTCAGAACGGCGTAGGAGCGACCCCGCATCATGCGCGCCTGGAGAAAGACGGGGGGCACCGTTGAGAGAATGAGGATGCCGGCGATCACGGCCGCGACGGGAAAGTTCGCGGGGAAGTTGGAGATGGCGTTGAAGAGCGTCAATGTCGCGATCGGAAAGTGTGAGGCCGACCCCAAGGTGTAGGCGGTTCCGAAGTCACTCATGGCCTCGGCGAAGGCGATAACGAAGGCGCTGAGCAGCGCCGGCGCAATGATGGGGAGAACGGTGCGCATCACGCGAAGACGCGACGCCCCGTGAACTCGCGCGGCGTCTTCAAACTCCGAACCGAGTCCCCGGAGTCCTGCGGAAACCACGATGTACGAAAACGGTAGCGAGGCCGTCGTGAGAACAAAGACGATTCCCGAGGCCCCAAAAAACATGTGGTACACCCACAGCGAATGGACGCCGACTGCGGAAAGAAGCTCGCCCGGCGACACCACGTCAATCCAGCCGAGAGTCGTCATCCAAGTGGGCAACAGAATGAGGAGCCACATAGCGCCACTGAAGAGCCGACGACCCCACACGTTGGTTCGTTGAACCAACCACGCCATGGTTGTTGCCGCCGTCGTCGCAAAGAGACCCACGAGGAAGGACACCCAGAGCGAGTCCAGAATTCCCTGACCGGTGTAGCCCTGGAACGCAGCAGAAATGTTGGACAGGGTGAACCACTGGGGTCCGGAGTTCATGAGACGCGGACTCACCGCCGTCACGACGAAGAACATCACCGGGAGCACAATGAGTAAAAGCAGGACAACCCACACGAGGAAGCCAGACCAGGCCACCCGACGAAGACGGTAGGCGACACTCGACGACATACTCACGACTCTGACTCCCTGTGGTATCTGGTGACACGCGCGAACGCGTGTGATCGCGGTGCCGAAGCACCGCGATCACACGCAGTCACGAGGACGTTAGTACGACTAGTTGATGATGTTGTTGGTGAACCAGGTGTTAATCTGGTTCTCCAGCGGACCCCAGACGTAGGGGTTGATCGGGAAGCCACGGGTGATGGAGTAGCTCGGGAGGTACTTCTCCGGGCTCACGCCCCCAATGACCGGCCAGAACAGTCCGTCACCGTGCGGGTCACCCTGCTGCATGGCCAACTGACCCTTCTTCGAGGTCACGAAGGCCACGAACTTGTCCGCGTCCTTCTGGAGCGCCGGGGACAGGTGGTTGCTCACCGCGATGTTGGAGGTGAGGGCCACGGAGTAGTCCAGGTACTTCACCGCACCGGTCGGCCACAGGGACTTCGGAGTGGCGGTGATGTCGCCGTAGCAGGCCGACGACTGAATGATCGCCATCTTGATCGAGGGCGGGTTCGACTCGAGAGCACCCAGGGTCGGACCATTGGTGGGGTGGACGACAAGGCCGTTCTTCTTCAACTTCAAGAAGTACGCCTCACCCTTCTTCACCGCCGCGGCCACTTGGGCCTTGCTCGGGTGCATCGCCGAGGTGATACCACTCAGGTGGGCAAAGACACCCGCGATCATCGGGTAGGTCGGTCCGGACTGCGAGGGATCGTTCATGCCGAGCGACCCCTTCGGCACGGAGGTCAACTGCGCCCAGGTCGTAGGGAGCTTCAGACCCTTCGTCGCGACCTTGTCGTAGCAAAGGCCACCCATGACCGTCAGACCGGTCGGTGCGTAGCTGTGGTTGGCCGGGATGTTGGCCTTACCGAAAGCGTTGTAACCCGCGGTGGAGGTGTAGGCGTTCTTCTGGAGGTAGCCCAGGGTGTCGAGGGCCGCGAACTCGGTCGCGCCGTCAGCCCAGAAAATCCCCCACTTGGGATTGCCGGCCTGCTCCTCCGCCTGAATCTTGGTGAAGAGCGGTCCCGTGGAGTTGTCGTCGACCACGATCTTGAAGCCAGGGTTAGTGGCGTTAAAGACCTTGGCGACGTAGTCTCCGTAGCCCTGAGCGTTGTAGAGCAACAGGGTCGGAACCGAGGCGTGAGCCGTCGCGGCACCGAGGCCCGCGAGGGACAAGGACGAAACTGCGACCGACGCCACGAGGGCTCCGGTGAGGCGACGACTCTTGAGGAGTCGCGCCGTCATGGTGGTGGTGTTCTTCATAAGCCCTATGTAAGTCGAGACTCGAGTGAACACGTCATGCCCGGGGTGAACCTGACGAAACAATTTGGCAAGAAGTAAATGAACTATTTACCCTGAGGGTAACTCCACCCCAAAGGGAACAAAGAACGTGCGTCGCGCGGATCAGTGAAGAACGGTTGCCGACGTCACAACGGCATCAGCGAATCACCTACCGAGATGTCAGAGCCAACGCCGAGGCGAAGGCGTTAACCACTTCTTCCTTCGTCCACGGCACGGGCGACATCGTGATGAAGTAGTCCGCCAACGCCAAGTCAGCCAGATCGGCCAGCGACTCCTCCGTAATCCCGAGAGAGCTGAGGACCGGAAAGTTGAGTTCGCCCAACAGGCCCTTCACTGCGGTGATACAGCGACTCCCATCACTCGTGCCATCACGAGGAGCTCCAAGGGCGTCCGCCACCCGCTCCAGAATCTCGGGGACGTGGTGACGCTCCCGTTCCAAAGTTTCCGCCACGACGAGCCCAATAGTTAATCCGTGGGGTACGTGAGCGACGCCCCCGATGGCCTGACCGAGGGCGTGCTCGGCGGTGCAGTCCGAGATATTCATGGCGAGGCCCGCCATCATCGCCCCGCACGCCATGGCGGCCCGGGCCGAGCGATCGGTACCGTCACGAAATGCGACTGGGAGGGCTGGTGCCATCATCCGAATTGCTTCGAGGGCGATAGCGTCCCCAATGGGAGTTCGCACGTGAGCCACCATGGCCGCGATGGCCTGCGCCATGGCGTCAATACCCGTGTTGGCCGTCATCGATGGAGGCATCGACGCGGACAGTTCCGGATCGACAATGGCGTACTGGGCGCGAAGGAGCGGGTGGGCAATGCCATTCTTCGTTCCAGCCTCGGGATCCGCGATGACTGCTCCACCCGATACTTCAGAGCCGGTTCCCGCCGAGGTGGGCAGTACCATCAGTACTCGAGTCGGCGTCGGATAGGTCGGTCGCGTCGCGACAAACTCGGCGAAGCCGATGTTCAGTTGATCACAGAGTCGGGCCGCCTTCGCGGTGTCAATAACTGAACCCCCACCGAGGGCCACGATGGCGTCGGGATTCGTGAGGCGGACGTGCTCCGTCGCCGCATCGACCATGGCGATGGTGGGCTCTCCCGCCGGCTTGTCCATTCGCGTGACGTCAAACTCCGACGCCACCAGCACGTCCAAGAGTGTCGCCGCCGCCGGGTTAAACGCGTCAATGCCCTCGTCCGTCATGACCAAGACGCGTCGAGCCCCCACCTCGCCCAACGCAGTGAGAACGTCTTGAGAGCGACCCTCCCCGAACCAAATACGGACGGGTAGGTGGTTAGTAAAAGCGCCGAGATCGGTCATGGCGCCACGCTACACAACGGCCGACGCCGCGGGGGTTTAGGCCCGGCAGGCGTTCGGTCGCAGTTTGGGCGAGAGGGCGCGCGCGATGGCTCCCCCACCGTCCACCATGGACCAGTTCCCCGGAGTCTTTTCCTTGAGCGAGGTGTCCCACGTCCACACCATCCACCCGTCGACGTGTAGTCCAAGAACTGAACAACTAATAATTTGCCACTGCTGGAGCTCCTTGGCAGCCGCCGTCGCAGAGGGCACTACCCACTTCGCGGGTGCTCCGGGAGAGGGCTTCCAGACCCCGAACTCGGCCATCAGGACGGGCTTAGTGATCTGAGAGGTCTTCATCGACAGATCACGAACCTGTGCGGCAAAATTTTGCGCGAGTGTGGGGTGACCCTTAACCGAACCGCCGTAACTCGGGTAGAAGTGCATGTCGATAAAGTCCACTTTTGACGCCTTCGACAAATCGACTTGCGGCAACGACGTCAGCCCCAGGGTCGCCCCCATGGGAGGGAAGGTGCCGAGGCAGAGCAGCAAGTTCGGGACGAGGTGGTGGGTAAATGACGCCAGCGAGTTCTGCCAGTACAGCAGGTTGTTCGCCTCCATCGCGGTAACCGTCGCTGCGTTTTGAGTGCGGTGATTCTTCGCCGCGAGCGAGTAGGTCCGACCATCCGTGGTCTTGATAGAACACAGGTAGGGCATGCCGAGCCCCGTCACGAAGATGTGGGGCGTGCGCACGGTCTTCACGAGTGTTGATCGAGGTTCGGCGCACACCTGAGAACCAGTGTGTTGGCTGGTGTAGGGGCTAGAGAAACTCACCGACACTCGATACCCCGTGATTTTGACGCTTGTCGAGGGCTTCGTCCATCCCACGTAGACCTCGTCGGCTCGATAGGTGGGACTCACTTTCCCCACCGCCGGAACGGCACCGCCCTGTCCACTCGTCACCGAGGTCACCGTACCGTCAGGATTAATGGTGAACTGTGAGCTCGCTCCGAGTCCCTTAGGGGTCACGGCACTCACGGTCACCACCTTGGTGGAGGGAACCTCGAAGGGCATGAGAGAGTAGGCAAAATCCTGCTCGTTCTGGAGTTCGTAGCCGAAGAGGGCGTTCAGAGGCGCTTTGTCCGCCGCCAAGCCGGTGAAGAGATCCTTCACCTGGACCTTCGCGAGAGCAAGCTCTGAAGGGTTAAAGACGTTGCTATTCGGGTCCACCGACTGGGCGAGCGGAGCTGGTGTCCACGCGGGTGAACTGGGTAAACC
>JAGXAY010000182.1 GCA_018971385.1 Acidobacteriota bacterium
GAAGTTCATGAACGACCCGTCGATGGTGTCGAGCAGACTCATCCCCGCGGCGAAAAGAATTGGGAGTGTGAGGATGGCCCAAAAGGGAAGTCCCGCAGCGACGGAGGTACCAGCAAGCACAAGGAAGGCAACCTCGGTGGCGGTGTCGAAGCCAAGTCCGAAAAGAACGCCGATAGGGTACATCTTCCAAGGGGCGTCCACCGAACGGGCAAAACGGCCAAAAAATCTCATCATGAAGCCACGAGCGTTGAGATGCTTTTCCAGTTCCGTGTCGTTGAAACGGCCCTGGCGCATCTCGACGAAAAGGCGAACGATGCCCACGAGGATAATCAAGTTCAAAATGGCGATGATGTAAAGAAAGCCTCCCGACACGATTGTGCCAACCAGGCCACCGTAGTGGTGGAGCCCGGAGTTTGGATTGCGGACTTGCCCCCCCAGAGCGCGGGCACCGAGACCAAGGATGACGGTCAGAGAAAAGACAATTGTGGAGTGGCCGAGAGAGAAGAAGAAGCCCACTGACATTGGGCGCTTGCCTTCCGACATGAACTTTCTGGTGGTGTTGTCGATGGCGGCAATATGGTCGGCGTCGAACGCGTGACGCATTCCCAGGGTGTACGCCAGGACTCCTGTACCAATCCCGAGGACTTTGCCTCCTCCAAGGTTGTAGTGCCGAGTGGCAGCGTAGATCAGTCCACCCCACCCAAGTACGTGGAGGAAGACGACAAAACCAAACATGATGCCCAGCCGCCGCCATTCTCGAGGGCTGAAGGCAGCGCGAACTTTCTCAGTTCGTGTAGGGGCGACAACGGCGCTCATGTTCCGACATTAATGGGACTGCTTCCCAATAGACACAGGCAAGTGAAAATTCTTAGGGGTTACCCATGACGCCACCGAAATCCTGTGGCTATGGTGGAAACGACGTCGACCCTGGAGGTGACGGACATGTTTGGTTGGTACGGACACGGAGGCGGGCCGGGCTGGATTTTGCTGGGTCTGGTGAACATGGCCCTGTGGATTGCCATTATCGCCGTGGTGATTTCTCTGCTTCGTCCTCATTATCGTGCGTGGGGACATCCGCCAGGCACAGCGAACAATCCGCCCACTCAGGAGGTGCCTTCGTCTGCTCAACGAATACTTCAGGAGCGGCTTGCGCGTGGCGAGGTCACCGAGGAGGATTACCGCCGGTTGAGTAGCCTATTGAAAGAGTCGTGAATGACCACGTTCTGAAGTGGGGCGTTCTACCATTCAGGCGTGTCTTACCTTCGTAATTGCGAACCGTCTCTGCGACGAACATGGCTACCGCTGTGTCGATCCGACGAAGCGGGAGATTCTCCGGTATCACGCCGCCTCATGGGTGACGATTGGGCCATTTGGCGAGATTCGTCGGGTCGAGTCAGAGTATTCCTCGACCAATGTCCTCATCGTCGGGCCCCATTAACTACGGGGTGGTGCGAGGGTGATCGGATCCGCTGTGGTTATCACGGTTGGATGTTCGACGGGGAGGGTACCTGCGTCGAGATCCCTGCATTGGGGGAAGGGGCAGCCATCCCCCCGAGAGCGCGGTTGACGGCGCCGGCAGAAGTCGTCGAGAGCCACCACATGATTTACG
>JAGXAY010000183.1 GCA_018971385.1 Acidobacteriota bacterium
GCGCTCTGCGTCGGGTGGATTGACGGCCGACTGTCGGCTCGAGACGTGGTGACCTTCCGTCGACGCTTCACCCCGCGAACGCCCCGCAGTGCCTGGTCGGCGAGAAACGTGGCCCTGATAGAACGCCTCGTCGCCGAGGGCCGTGTGCACCCGGCCGGAGAGGCGGCGGTCGAACTTGCGCGGGCCGACGGTCGTTGGACCGCGGCCTACGCGGGGCAGGCGTCGATGTCGGTGCCAGATGACCTGCTCGCGCTGCTCCACGATCATCCGACGGCAGCCGCGGCCTTCGAGGCGATGTCTCGCTCGGAGCGCTACTCCGTGCTCTACCGACTCGCTCGCCTCACAACTCCTGAGGGACGTGAGCGACGACTAACTCTCCTCCTCCACTCCCTCCAGGGTGACTCACCGACCTAATGTCCCTAAGAAGCGGTACCGAACCGACGCAGCTTGGATGTTCAGTGAATTCGGCGATTATCCCTAGCCGGACGGGACCCATCTCGCTAGGCTCACGGTTTCACCACGATGAGGGGAGGGCCGATGGCCCGCGTGTGCACCTACCTGAACTTTCCGGGAAATACGGAGGAAGCCTTCACCCACTACCGCGACCTGTTCGGTACCCAGTTCGTGGGTCCGATTTTTCGTTTCGGTGACATGGAGATGGGCGTCGAGTGGTCCGAGGACGACGCCCGACGCATCATGCACATGGAGGTCGAAATCGTGGACGGCCACGTCCTCATGGCGACCGACATGCTCGAGTCGCAAGGGATGACCTGCCGGGTGGGAAACAACACCACCATCATGGTGGAGGTCGAGTCCCGCGAGGAGGTTGATCGCCTCTACGCCGGTCTCGCGGCCGGCCTCGAGGAGAACGCGCCCGCCGATCAACCCTGGGGTTCCTACTGGTCGACCTGTCTGGATCGGTTCGGTATCCGGTGGATGATTGCCACTCCCATGGCGACACCGGCGTCGTGATCGTCTCGCGTCGACGGAGGGTGTCGATGAGGGGGCCACGGTGAAGTTACTCCTCACGTCCCAGGGGATTACGAATCCCAGTTTACGGTCCGCGCTCGTGGAGTTACTCGGGAAACCCATCGAGGAGTCTCGGGCTATCTTCGTCTCGACCGGTATGCACCCCTTTCGCGGTGGTGGTGACGGGATGGTTCGGGCGTTACGGGGTGACCTCGCCCCCCACCTCACCGGCCTGGGGTGGGGTTCTCTCGGATTACTGGAGATCACCGCTCTCGAGACGGTGAAGCGAGAGAACTGGGTTCACGATCTCACGACGACGGACGCCCTTTTGGTGTGGGGCGGCCACGTGGCGTACCTGCACTACTGGATGAGGCGTAGTGGAGTCGCGGACCTCGTAGAGTCCCTGGAGAACCTTGTCTACGTCGGGGTGAGCGCGGGCAGCATTGTGACGACCCCCTATAACTGCGACGTCGACTCCAATCTCGAGGAGCTCCCGGAGAACAGTCCCGCTTGCGACGGCGCGGCGGGTGGTCTCGGCCTCGTTCCCTTCACCATGTGGGTGCACGTTGGTAATCCCAACCCCATCTTCGCCGACCACACTCTCGAGAACGTCGAACGATGGTCTCGCG
>JAGXAY010000061.1 GCA_018971385.1 Acidobacteriota bacterium
CGAACTGCAGCGCTCCTCAACGGAAGAGGGGCGTCGCCAACGTCCGGACTGCGTGATTCACCTGCCCCGCGGTGTTCGCATTGTGGTGGACGCCAAATTTCCACTCGACGATTTCGAGCGTTCCCTGCGGGCCGGTGAGGATGGAGAGCGCGAGCGGGCGGCGAAGGACTACGCCGTCGCCCTGCGCCAACACATTCGCCAATTGGCGAGCAAGGCCTACTACGCCTCACTGGAGTTTTCGCCGGAGTACACGGTGTGTTTCGTTCCGTCCGAGTCCGCCCTCTCCGTCGCCCTGGCCGCCGACCCCGATCTCCTGGCGGGCGCCAGTGAACGGCGAGTCATCGTGGCCTCCCCCACGACACTGCTCGCGTTGTTGTGGACGGCCGCCGAAGTCGTACGCCACGCCCACGCCGCGCACAACGCCCAGGACATCATGACTCTGGCTCAGGACCTACTGGATCGCATCCGCCACGTGGCCGATCCACTCCTCAAAGTGGGCCAGTCGCTGAAGAACGCGACGGATTCCTACAACCAAGCGGTTCGCTCCGTGGAGTCGCGCTTGCTTCCCTTAGCCCGCCGGGTTCAGGACCTCGCCGGCACCTTCGACGCCGTACCCGAACTTCCCGAAGTCACCGCCGTCACGACCTCACTCGATTCGGCGAGGTGGGGGAGGACGGACGACGAGGGGGATTGGGCGGAGCGCTCCACTCTGCTCGACGCCCCGAGCCCCAGACTCGTGGGAGAGGCTGAGTAATCTCGTAGGCCATGGCTATCACTCGTTCGCGACGTCGTCGCAACGGGTGGATTGTTGCCTTTCTGGTGCTCAGCGTGACGGTCACCCTCTTCGCGCACCAGGTATCGGTGGTGGCTCACCGATCGAGTGGGGTGCGCTCGAGCGAAAACTCAAGCTTCGTGGCCCTCGCCAACGCCGTCATTGCCTCGGACAACTCACTCGACGCCACCCTGGCCTCCCTGATTCGAGGTACGGGAGCTAGTACGCGCATGGCCTTTTTGATTGGGTTGCGAGAGGCGAACGTAGAGTTGGCATCCATCGAGGCTCGGGCTGCCCTCCTCGTGGGCCCAACCGTCAGTGGCGGCCTCGATCAGCAACTCGCAACCGATATCGAGGAGCGATCCACGGCCTACGCCCAACTGCTCGCGTTCGTCGCGGGCGCGATGCAGTTCCCGTGGACCCGCCCCGCCCCACCACTTCCCGGACCGGCCCAAGTCGTGCTCGCGACGACGAGTGCGTCGTGGGGTTCGGCCCGTCACCTGCTGGAGGGAATGCCCGGTGGGGCGACCCTGGCCCCACTCAGTTCCACGGTGGCGACTCTGCCCTTGACGAACGACCTCACGGCGCTCTCCACCCGATCCACCTTCGTCCTCACGAGAGACTTCCGTATCGCGGCCCTGGCTATTCAACCCGCTCCGCTCCAGGCACCCCGGGGAACGCTCTCGCTACCGCCCGTCCCTTCGATGAGTGTCACCGCCGCCCTCGATAACCTCGCCGTCGACACGCAGACGGTGATCGTGACGTTTACCGTGACCTCGACGAAGGGAGCGTCGAGCACCGTCACGAGAAGCGCCATCATTGGGCCGCTCAATTCGGTGGGTCTCGCCCCGGTCACACTGCCCCTCGTCGCCGGAGAGTCGGGGCGACTCACCGTGACGGCCACCGGTAACGGGGTGACCCGGACTCGCACCTACGCGCTGCTCGTGGCTCCTCCCGTACCCCAAGGCTGAATTCCCTCGTTCACTCGTCGCGTGGGTGAGGAGATTTCACTCGGTCGAGAGGGGGGTGTCCGAGTCATCTACCATGTGGTAACTCCCCAGTTAGAAAGTAGGACGCCGTGGCTGACTCCATCACCGTGACGAATAATCAGACGGGCGAGAGCCGTGAAATTCCGATCGTGAACGGCGGGGTGTCGGCGGCGGAGTTCTCCAAGCTCGTGCCCGGCGTGTGGTTCCACGACCCCGGCTTCATGGTGACCTCCCAGGCCGAGTCCGCGATTACGTACCTCGACGGAGAGGCCGGAATCCTTCGCTACCGCGGATACCCCATCGAGCAACTGGCGGAGAACTCCACGTTTATCGAGGTGGCCTACCTTCTCGTCCACGGCGAGTTGCCGACCCCGGAACAACTCGCCGTGTGGACCAAAGAAGTGACGTATCACACCTACATTCACGAAAACATGCGCAAGCGTTTCCTCGAGGGTTTCAACTACGACGCGCACCCCATGGGAATGCTGGTCTCGGCCGTGGCGGCCCTGTCGACTTACTACAAAGAAGCCAAGACGATTACCGACTCGGGGACCCTGCACAAGCAGATCATTCGCTTGATCGGCAAGATGCCGACCCTCGCGGCCGCCGCCCACCGGTACTCGGTCGGGATGCCCTTCGTGTACCCGGACAACTCCCTTGGTTACGTGGAGAACTTCCTGTCGATGATGTGGAAGGTCGCGGAGCCTCGCTACGAGCCGGACCCGGTGCTCACTCGAGCGCTCGACATCCTCTTCATCCTCCACGCTGATCACGAGCAGAACTGCGGAACGACCGCGATGCGCGTCGTGGCGTCGTCCCACGGGGACCCCTACGTGGCGACGGCGGCGGCGACGGCCGCCCTCTACGGCCCCCGCCACGGTGGGGCGAACGAGGCGGTACTGAAGATGCTGGCCAAAATCGGTCACGTCGACAACATCCCGGCCTTTATCGAGACCGTGAAGTCGGGCAAGGTCAAGTTAGAGGGATTCGGTCACCGTGTCTACAAGAACTTCGACCCCCGAGCGACGATTATTAAGCGCACCGCGTACGAAGTCTTCGAGGTCACCGGGAAGAATCCTCTCCTCGACATCGCCCTCAAGCTCGAAGAGATTGCTCTCGCCGACGACTACTTCATCTCTCGCCGGCTCTACCCGAACGTGGACTTCTACTCCGGCTTGATCTACCAGGCCATGGGTTTTCCGCCGGAGATGTTCACGGTGCTCTTCGCCATTCCGCGCACCGCGGGATGGTTGGCCCACTTCCAGGAGTTGCTGGACCAGGACCTCAAAATTGCGCGACCCCGCCAGCTCTACGTCGGGTCGGCCCAGCGCGACTTCGTCCCGATGGACCAGCGTTAGGCCGGGTCCGTCGTCGTCTCCAGGAGACGAGCGAGGCCCTCTTGCACCATCGAGACACGTAGTTGACCGTCGCGAGAGAAGAGGAACCCCCTCGCGAGCCCCCTCGCTCCGTGAGCGATGGGGGAGTCCATGTCGTAGAGGAGCCAGTCGTCGGCGCGTAGGTCGCGGTGAAACCACATGCAGTGGTCGAGGGAAGCACCCATGAAGGCGGGGTCGTCGAAGCGAGTGGAGTGGTTGGCGAGAATGGTGTCGAAGAGGTTCATGTCGCTCGCGTAGGTCACCACGCACGCGTGCAGGAGCGGATCGTCGGGGAGCGGCCCGTCCGTTCTTATCCAGAGGCGTTGGTAGGGCTGATGGGTGCGGTGGTGGCTCCAGGGGGCGGCCGTGACGTAGCGCTGCTCGATGGGATTCATCCAGGTGAGCCAGTCGGCGGCGACTCCGACCTCTTGGGCGAGTGTCTCGCGAGCACTGGCCAGGTCGTCGGGACTGGGGACGTCGGGCATAGGAATCTGATGCTCGAGAGAGTCCTCGTCAGAGTGGAAACTGGCTTGCAAGTTGTAGATCGGTTGACCGTGCTGAATGGCGACGACCCGCCGAGTGGCGAAGGATCGTCCGTCGCGAATTCGATCGACCTCAAAGAGGGTGGGGGCGGAGGAGTCACCGGGACGAAGAAAGTAACTGTGCAGCGAGTGCACGCGTCCTCGTTCGACCGTTCGCCCGGCGGCCATGAGGGCCTGGGCCGCAATCTGGCCCCCGAAGGTGCGCTGACGAGTGTTGTTGGTGTGGCGACCTCGAAAAATATTGACTTCGATTGTTTCGAGGTCGAGAAGTTCGAGGAGAAAGTCGAGGGCCTGGGACACGTCACCATTGTGACAGGCCGGAAACAACCCCCGGGTGGGGGGTAGGCTGGGAGTCGTGCCCCGTCCCTGGGAACAGTTCCGCCAGTGGTCCCGCAGTCATAGCGGGAAGAAACTGATTCGCTTTACGGCGGCCTCGGCCATCACCACGGCCGTTTCGAATGGAACCATCCTTCTTTCCTACGGACTTCACGTCATCGACGGTATTTTTACCGCGACGCTCGTGGGGAACTTGGTCGCCATCTTGCCCTCGTACTACCTCACCCGAGCGTGGGCGTGGGGCAAGCGGGGGCGTAGTCACTGGCGACGTGAGGTCATTCCCTACTGGTCGCTGTCGCTCATCGGAATCGCCTTCGCCATGCTCGGTGCCGCGTGGGTGAAGGAGTACATCCACGACCACCACTACCAGCACGTGGTCAACACCCTTCTCGTCACGGGGATGAACCTCGTGAGCTTCGCCATCTTCTGGGTTCTGAAGATTCTTCTCTTCAACCGGATTTTCCATACCCACACGCTCGAGGCGATCGATGAACACCTGTCGGAGGAGGAAGCCGAGCGTGTCTAATATCGATCGACTCCTCGCCTGGGGGTCGTCGACGACGGGTCGCAAACTTCTGAAGTTCGCGGCAACCTCCGCGGTGTCGACCGTTATTTCGGGCACGTTGCTCGTAGTGATTTACGGGGCGCGTCTCATTACCAGTGAGGTCCTCGCCACGCTCGTCGCCAACCTGCTCGCCATGGTCCCCGCCTACCACCTCGTCCGTCGGTGGGCCTGGGGCAAGCGGGGGCGTAGCCACTGGCGCCGCGAGGTCGCGCCCTACGTGGGGATGTCCCTCCTCGGGACCTCGTTCTCACTCATCGGGGCCAACATCGCCCACCACCTCGTTCACACCCACCACTGGCCGCACCTCGTCAACACCGCCCTCGTCGAGGGGACCAACCTCGGGAGTTTCGCCATTTTCTGGGTGTTGAAGATTCTCGTCTTCAACCGCATCTTCCACGTGGGCCCTTCGCCGGCCGTTTCGAGCGGGCCCCGGCACGCTCGAGTGCGTTAGTCGCGGAAGTTGGTGAACTGGAGGGGGGCGTCGAGGTCGGCCGCCTTGAGGGCGCTGATAACGGCCTGCAAGTCGTCCCGCTGCTTTCCGCTCACGCGGAGTTGGTCGCCCTGAATCGAGGAACTGACCCCCTTGAGGCCGAGGTCCTTCACCATTTTGTTAATTTTCTTGCCGAGGTCCTGAGAGATACCGGCCTTCAGGCCGATGTGCTGACGGGCTGATCCCTGAGACGCTTCCTCGATCTTGCCCGGGTCGAGAGTCTTCAACGAGACCTGGCGCTTGACCATCTTCTCTTCGAGGAGATCGGCGAGGGCGCGGAGACGGTCCTCGGTAGAGGCGGTGAGGAGGAGTTCCTTCTCGGAGTACTCGATGTGGGCGTTAGTTCCTTTGAAGTCGAAGCGGGTGGAGGCCTCACGGTTGGCCTGATCCACCGCGTTACGAACCTCCTGGTGGTCTACTTCGGACACGATGTCGAACGTGGGCATGGACATCATTGTAGAGAACGACGCGTGAAGCGCCCCGCCGGTGTCGAGTAGGCTTGCTCCGGGTCGGTGCCCGAGCGGCCAATGGGATCTGGCTGTAAACCAGACGGCTTTGCCTACGGGGGTTCAAATCCCTCCCGGCCCACCACTACGGCTAATTCGTTCGCGAATTAGCCACGTCCCGAGGGCGTGTCGGGCGGCTACGGTGGCTGGCGTGTCCAGCCACCGACCGCCGATGGCCCGGAGGGTCGCCGCCGGGGTTCGTGAGTTGTACGAGCGGATCGTGGCCGGCCTCGAGCGAGTTATCTCCTACGCCGAACGGCGCTACACCCCTCTCGGACGGTTCACCCCCGGAGCCTTTCAAGGGTGGGACTTTCTCTGGCAGCCCGCGGTCGGCGGTTTTCTCGCTTTTTGCCTGATTGTCGCGGGTGGATCCTTCCCCGACTCCCCCTTCAAGTTGGACCTGGCGGGAATCTGGTTTTTCGGCGAACCCCGGCACCTGGTCACTACCGGAGTGAACGAAACGATGCTCATCGTGTCGGTGGTCCTCGGCTACGCCGGTCTGGTTCTGCTCATGAGGGTGTGGCTCCGCCTCGTGGAGGTTCTCCAACTTCATCCCGGCGCCCCCGTGACGTCGCTCTGGCGAATCTTCGCCCTCTGGGCGACCCCGATGGCCCTCGCCGCCCCCTTCTTCTCCCGAGACGTCTTCAGTTACGCGGCGCAGGGAGAGATGACGAGCTATCACCTCAATCCGTACGTCCTCGGCCCCTTCGCTCTCGGCTCGAGCCCCTTCGTGAATCCCGTCGACCCCCTCTGGGGAAACGCTCCCGCCCCCTACGGACCCTTCTTCCTCTCCCTCGACGGCGCGATTGACCGGCTGGCCCGACACAACGAGATGGCGACGGTGATAGGACTGCGCTTAGTTGAAATCGGGGCCGTCGTCTTGATGGGGTGGGGAGTGGCTGCTATCGCCCAGAGCCTCGGTCGGGATCGGGCCGAAGCGGTAGCACTCGCGTTGTTGAACCCCGTCACTCTGATCACGCTGGTGAACGGGGCTCATAACGACGCCCTGATGGCGGGATTGCTCGTCGCCGGGGTCGCCCTGGCGCTGCGTCAACGCCCCCTTCTCGCTCTCACCCTGATCGCCTTCGCCGGAGCGGTGAAGGCCCCGGCGCTCATCGGTATCGCCTTCGTCGGCTGGACCTGGTGGCGCGCCGGAGAGACTCGTCGAGAGCGGCACCGTCGGCTGGCCCTGGGTGGACTCGTTAGCCTCGCCCCCTTCGTGCTCTGGACCTACGTGGCCGGGTTCGGGTGGGGCTGGATCGGTAACCTGCTCAGTAACGGTGCGGTGCAGTCCTGGGCCGCTCCCGTGACCGCTCTCGGACTCGGGGAGGCGAAAATCGGTCACGCCCTCGGCTGGACCTCACTGTCGTCTAGCGTGCTGCTCTCTGTCACGCGATCGCTCGGCCTCCTGGTGGCGGTCGGGATCACGATGGGGCTCGTGGTGAACTCGCGGCGCTGGGGCTGGGTGCACGCTCTCGGAGTCTCCCTCCTCCTCTTCGCGGTTCTCGGACCGGTGGTGCAGCCCTGGTACTTCATCTGGGGCATTTCGGTCCTCGCGGCGTCCTACCGGGGACGCCAGCACTTCTGGATTCTGGTGATGTCGGTAACCGGCCCTTTCGCGGGACTACCCGGTGGTCGGGAACTCCTGAGTGGGTTACTACAGACCAATCCGCTGGTAACGGCGGCGGCGGTGGCCGCCCTCGGACTCGTCCTCCTCGTACCGATGGGCTCGTGGACCCAGTGGTCGTGGCCCGAAGTTACGACTCCGGTGTCCCCGCTGGACGATCCCCAGGGAGTTGGTCTCGGCCGATAACGAACTGGTACTCGACGACGTCGAGCCACTGACCGTGCTTACGGCCCACTTCGATCTCCGTTCCGACCAGGCGAAATCCCAGTTTCTCGTGGAGTCGGATACTGCCGGCGTTGTCCGAGACGATGCGGGCGATGAGGGAGTGAAACCCCGATTCGGCGGCGGTACGGATGAGGTCGGCGAGAAGAACTTCTCCCACGCCGCGCCCTCGGGCGTCGCGGTGAACGTAGATGGAGTTCTCCACCGTCGTGAGGTAGGCGGGGCGGGGGCGAAAGGGCGAGACCAGGGCGTAGCCGATGATGCGGTGACCAAAGGCCCCCACTTCACCGGCCTCGTCATCCTCGTTGATGGCGACGAGGCAGGGGTGGGCGCTGCGGTGCTCGCGAATCCAGGCCTCCTGGTCGGCTAGGGTCCGCGGGACCAGATCGAACGTCACGTCCCCCTGCATCACCTCGGGGTTGTAGATCGCCATGAGGGCGGGGGCGTCGTCCACCTCGACCAGCCGAGTTCGCATCGAAGGCAGGCTACTCCAGCCCCGGGTGGAATCGGGAGACGGTGAGGCACTACACTGGCCCTCCGCGCCGTGAGAGCGGCGCGACACGCCCTCTTAGCTCAGTGGTAGAGCACTTCCATGGTAAGGAAGGGGTCGTCGGTTCAATCCCGACAGAGGGCTCGCCAGGCGGCGTAGCTCAGGTGGTTAGAGCACACGGCTCATAATCGTGGTGTCGCGGGTTCGACTCCCGCCGCCG
>JAGXAY010000012.1 GCA_018971385.1 Acidobacteriota bacterium
GGCGACCGGCACCTACCTCGGCGCGCGCCTCGCCGGTGAGGGCGTCGAGATCGCCCTCGTCAACGCCATGACCGCGGCCGCGGTGGTGGTCGGAGGTCTCGGCGCCGAGTCCTGACGGGTCTAGTCGTGGTGATAGGCCACGCCGTCGGCGGCTGGGGCGCGCACCCGTCCGATCAGCCCCGCCACCACCGCGATGGTGATGAGGTAGGGGAACATCTGCAGGACGTAGAGCGAGACCGGCACCTGGTACGAGGTGAGGGTGTAGGAGAGGTAGACCGAGAGGCCGAAGATCACCGAGGCCACGACCGCCCCCGACGGGCGCCAGCGCCCGAAGATCATCGCGGCCAAGGCGATGTAGCCCAGCCCCGAGGTGTAGTTGGGCTGGAACTGGCCCTGGGAGGCCATGAAGGCGACGCCGCCGACGCCGGCGATGGCCCCGCCGAGGACGACGTTGACGTAGCGCACGCGCACCACGTTGATGCCCACCGTCGCCGCGGCGCGCGGGTGCTCGCCGACCGCGCGCACGTGCAGGCCGTAGCGGGTCTTGAAGAGGGCGAAGCTGATCACGCCGATGAGAATCAGCATCAGATAGAAGAAGCCCGACTGGTTGAAGAGCACCGGTCCCACCACGGGGATCTTCGAGAGCAGGGGGATCGCGAGGTTCGGCGCGAGCGTGCCCGTGTTGTACTGGGGGAACGGCGTGAAGACCTGCAGGTTGAGATAGGACGACAGTGAGCCGAGCATGGTGACCAGCACGACGCCGACGATGATCTGGTCCGAGAGGTAGCGCAGGGCGAAGAACGCAAGGATCCAGCCGATCGCCCCGCCGACCACGGCTCCGCCGATGGCCGCGTAGATGAAGTTGTGCGTGGTCGAGGCCAGCATCGAGCCCACGAACGCCCCGCCGATGAACTGACCTTCGATCGCGATGTTGACGACGCCCGAACGCTCGCACATGACGCCCGACAGAGATCCGAAGACGAGCACCATGGTGACTTCGGATGAGCCGATGAGCAGCGCCGTCAAATTGACGAAGGAGACCGGCGACGGCCCCGGACTACGCGCGGCCCAGATCAAGAGGGCGAGAAGGAACAAGACGGCCACGCCGCCGAAGCGCCACATGACCCCGCGCGCCGGACGTCGGATGAAGGTCTCGGCCGCCAGGGCGATCATCACGAGCGCGAGGAGAACGTCCGCCAGGCGCGAGTTCAGCGTGAGGGTGCCCACGTGCCAGGGCGCCGACTCGCTGAGGTTCACCGGGTTGAACAAGAAGGAGGAGTGCGCGCTCGACACGCTGCCGAAGGCGAAGACGACGAGGGAGAAGAGGCCGATGACGCCCATCATGAGGGCAATCACCCGCACCCTTCGGTTGGATACCTCGGAGGCGACACTCTGCTCGGTGACGCTCATGCGCCCCATCCCTTCGTGGCCAGTTCGAGCTTGACGACGGGTGCGGCGCGCAGGCGGAAGATCTCCTTCACCAGCACGGGTGTCGCCACGAACAAGACGATGGCCGACTGGATCACCGAGGCCAGGTCGAGGGGGATCCCGGTCGTTCCCTGCATCGCGCGCCCGCCGACGCCGAGGGCGGCGAAGAGCAGCGAGGCCCAGACGATGCCGCCCGGCTTGTTTCGCCCGAGCAGCGCCACCGTGATCGCGGTGAAGCCGATGCCGGCGCTGCCGATCAGGAATCCCCCGTCGATGTAGTGCGTCGTGCTCGCGACCTGGACGACGCCGGCGAGGCCCGACAGCCCGCCGGAGATCACGAAGACCAAGATGATGACGACCTTGGCGTTGATGCCCGAGGCCTTCGCCGCCGCCGGGTTCGCGCCGGTGACGCGGAAGTCGAAGCCCATGGAGGAGCGCTCGAGGAACCACCAGGCGAAGGCGACGGCGAGAGCCGCGACCACGATGCCGTAGTTCACGCGCAGTCCCGACGCCGCGCCAAAGAGCGGGTGAAGTTGGGCCGATGAATCCATCGTGCGCGAGATGTCGTTCTGCTGGCCGGGCTGTTGGAACGGCGTCGAGAGGACCGAGAAGAGAAGGAACGCGTAGATCACGTAGTTGAACATGATCGTGACGATCACCTCGTGCGCCCCGGTGTAGGCCTTGAGGAACCCCGGCACCAGGCCGGCGAGCGCCCCGCCGGCGAAGCCGCACGCCAACGTGAGCGGCAGGTGCACGATCATCGGCACGTGCACCATCGATCCGACCACCGCCCCGGTGACGCCGCCGAGCACCGCCTGGCCGTTCGCGCCGATGTTGAAGAGTCCCGTCTGGAACGCGATGCCCACGCCGAGACTCGTGATGATGAGCGGCGTCGCGTAGGTCAAGGTCTCGGACAACGGCGTCAGCGTCGCCTCCCAACCCTGTCCGGTCGTGATCGAGTGCCAGAGGTTGGCCGGGTTCACCACGGCGCCGTTGAACATCGAGCGATACGCCGCACCGACGTTGTCCCAGGTCACCTTGAGCGCGCGAAAGATGCCGGTGCCGCTGTGGAAGATCCCGCGCCAGGAGTCGAGCACCGCGGGCGTGGTGGTGATGATCACGAGCGCACCGACGACCAGACCCAGGATCAGCGCGTAGAAGGTGATCATGATCGGGCTGCGGCTGTTGAGGCGCCATCGACGCCGCGCTGGTGCCGCGGGGGCGCTCGGCGCGCTGGCCGGGGCCTGGGGATCGGTGGAAAGGTCACTCATCGGCGGCCCCGGTGGTGCCGGCCATCAGCAGGCCGATGGCCTCGCGGCTCGCAGTGGGCTCGACGATGCCGCTGATGCGTCCGTCGAACATGACCGCGATGCGGTCGCCCAGCGCGAGCACCTCGTCGAGCTCGGAGGAGACGATGAGGGCGGCGTTGCCCTGATTGCGGTGGTTGACCACCTGGCGGTGCACGTACTCGATCGAGCCGACGTCGAGGCCGCGGGTGGGCTGGGAGGCCATCAGGAACTCGAGGGGGCGCGAGAGCTCGCGCGCGACGATGACCTTCTGCTGGTTGCCACCGGAGAGCGACGAGACGGGCTCTTCCACCGACGTGGTGCGGATGTCGAAGTCGTGGGCGAGCCTCACCGCGTTGTCGTGCACCGCGGCGAGGTTGCGCGTGCCGCGCCGCGCGAAGGGCGCGCGCCGCGGCGTGTTGAGCACCAGGTTGTCCGCCACCGACATCGACATCACGAGACCGTCGCGCTGGCGGTCCTCGGGAATGTGGCCGAGGCCGGCGTCGAGCACCTCTCGCGGCGTCCGGTTGGTCACGTCGCGCCCGTTGAGCAGGATCGTCCCCGACTCGACGTGGCGCATGCCGGCGATCGCCTCGACGAGCTCGGTCTGCCCGTTGCCCTGGACGCCGGCCAGCGCCATGATCTCCCCGGCGCGCACGTCGAGGGACACCCCGTTCACCTTGACCAGTCCGCGGTCGTCGCGCACCACGAGGTCGCGGATCTCAAAGACGCTCTCTCCCGGGCTGAACGCGGACTTCTCCACCGTCAGCTCCACGTCGCGACCCACCATCAGCGAGGCCAGCTCGGACTCGGTGGCGGTCGGCTCCGCCGAACCCACGACGCGCCCGTCGCGGATGACGGTGATCACGTCGGCGACCGCACGCACCTCCTTGAGCTTGTGCGTGATGAAGAGGATCGACTTGCCGGCGGCCGCCAGCGAGCGCATGATGGCCATCAGCGCGTCGGTCTCCTGCGGGGTCAGGACCGCGGTCGGCTCGTCCAGGATCAGGAGCTCCGCGTCACGCGAGAGGGCCTTTAGGATCTCGACTCGCTGCTGGAGCCCGACCGGCAGGTTCTCGACCGTCGCGTCGGGATCCACCTGGAGGTTGAACTGCTGGGAGAGGCGCACGATGTCCGCGGTGGCGCGCTTGTAGTCCACTCGATCGAGCGACTTGGTGGGTTCGAATCCCAGCACGACGTTCTCGGTGACCGAGAAGACCGGCACCAGCATGAAGTGCTGGTGGACCATGCCGATGCCGCGGCGCACCGCGTCGCCGGAGTTGGCGAAGCGCACCGGTTCGCCGTCGATCAGGATCTCACCCTCGTCGGGGTGAAGCAGGCCGAAGAGGACGTTCATCAGCGTCGTCTTGCCGGCGCCGTTCTCGCCGAGCAGGGAGTGGATCTGGCCGGGCTCGACCGTCAGATCGATGCGATCGTTCGCGGTGAAGGAACCGAAGCGCTTCGTGATCCCTCGCAGTTCCAGGCGCATGGAGACTTATCGTAGCCACGGCAAAAGGACCCGGGTTCCTTCGAACCCGGGTCCTTTTGCACATGTCGCGAGCGCGACGTTGTCTACTTCGCGGGGTAGCTGTTCGGGTTCACCGAGAGCGAGCCGGCGATGATCGCGGCCTTGGCCTTGGCGATCTTGGCCTTGAGCGCCTTGGGCACCGTGATGCCGCCGTACTCGAGGGCCGTGCCGTTGTTCTTCAACGTGCCGACGTAGACGCCACCCTTGAAGGTGCCCTTGGCGGCCGAGAGGACCGCGGCCTTCACCGAGGACTCGACGCCCTTGGCGACGGTGCCGACGAACCACGAGCAGTCAGCCGGGTCCGAGACACAGCCGTTGGAGTCAACCCACATGACGCTGTGGCCCTTGCCGGCCTGCTGGGCCGCGGCGACCGAGCCCAGGCCGACCGAACCGGCGACCGGGAAGACGATGTCCGCACCCTGGGAGAAGAAGTTGGTGGTCAACGTCTTGCCCGCGGTCTGGTCGGTGAAGTTCCCGATGAAGCTGCCGTCGCCGGCGCACTTGGCCAGCGAGCAGGCACCCTTGCCGGGCGTCCAGCCGAGGGCCTTCACCGCCGCGCCGTAGGTCTTGTCGTAGTAGCGAACACCCGCGACGAAGCCGTTCATGTAGAGCGTCACCGCCGGGAAGTTCATGCCGCCGTACGTCGCGACCGTACCGGTCCTGGTCATGCCCGCGGCGAGGACGCCGCCGAGGAAGCCGCCCTGGTCAGTCTCGTACTGCAGCGACAGGACGTTCTTGCTCTTGGTCGTGGGCGCGTCGTCGACGATCGCGATGCGCTGCTTCGGGTGGGCGTTGGCGGCCTGGGCGGTCGCCTTGTCCATCAAGAAGCCAACGGTCACGATGATGCCGCAGCCCTGGTGCACGAAGTTGTTGATGTTCGGTACGTAGTCGGTCGACGAGGTCGACGACAGGTACTTGATCGTCATGTTCTTGAACACCTTCTTGGCGTCCTCGAGGCCCTTCCACGCCGAGGCGTTGAACGACTTGTCGTTGATGCCACCGGTGTCGGTGACGACACAGGCGTGGAACTTGCTCGCGGCGAGGGCCGTCTGCGCCATGGACGTGGCACCTACGGTCACGGTGCCGAGAACCAGCGAGGTGGTTCCGAGCGCCATGCCGAGGCGTCGAATGCTCTTCATGTGAATCTCCCTTGATTGTCACGTCACCATCGGACCCGACGGGCCTCGGGGTGACTCTGAAGGAGGATAGTCCTCCCGCAGAGTCCGTGCCGAGCCCCGAGGCCAGGGTTCATCAAGGATTCACGCGGGCTCGCTGGCGAGCGGAGCGTCGGCGCTCGCCGGGGCCCGTCCGGTCCGGTGGGGGAGGGCCCAGGCCACCGCGAACGCCACCACGGTGACTCCGGCCGAGATGGCGAACGCCCGCGAATATCCAGCGACCGGGGCGCTCGCGAGCGCCGAGCGAGAACCGCGAGCGGCCTCGACGAGAGCCCGCGTGCGGTCCGCCGCGACGGTGCCGAGCACGGCCAGGGAGAGCGACCCCCCCACTTGGCGAGACGTGTTGAGTACGCCCGAGGCGAGTCCGGCGTCGGCCCGGTCCACCCCGGCGGTGGCCGCCGTGGCGAGAGGACTGAAGAGAAGACCCATGGCGAAGGCGCACATTACCGAGGGGCCGAGGACGGACGCGGCATAGGAACTGTGATCACTGAGGTGCCCCAGGGCGAAGAATCCTCCCGTGGCGAGGGCCGCTCCGACGAGAAGTAGGGGCCGAACTCCCACTCGCACGAGGAGTCGCGACGAAATTTGTGCACCGATAATGATGGCGAGGGCCATGGGCAAAAAGGCCACTCCGGCCGCGACCGGTCCGTACCCCAACGTTCCCTGAAAGAAGTAGGTAAGGAAGTACCACATCGCGAAGAAGGCTCCCCCGACGAGCACCATCACCAGGTTCGCGACCGTGAGGGGGCGAGATCGAAAGAGCCGAAAGGGCACCAACGGGTGGGACGCGACTTTGAGCTCCCACACCACGAAGAGGGCCAGCCCGACGAGGCCACCGACGACGGAGGAGAGAACGGATCGCGAACCCCAACTAGTCGACGCGGACGAGACGATTCCGTAGATCACCGCAGTGAGCGACACAGTCACGAGGACGGCACCCACCACGTCGAGTTTGGTGGTGGCGTTCGCGTTACGAAGTTCTCGTAGATACAGGGCGGCTACGACCACGGCCACGATGCCGAAGGGTACGTTAATGAAGAACACCCATCGCCACGACGCCCAACCGGTGAGCACTCCTCCGAGTAGTCCGCCGACGGCGCCACCGGCTCCGGCGACCGCGCTCCACGCGCCGATGGCCTTGGCCAACTGGGGTCCCTTGAACGTCGTTACGATCAGCGTGAGGGTTGCCGGGGAGAGAATTGCTCCGCCGAGTCCCTGGACAGCACGCGCCGCAATCATCTCGGCTCCGGTGTGGGCGAACCCCGCTCCTACCGACGAGAGAGTAAAGAGGACGACTCCCGCTAGGTAGACCCGTCGACGTCCGAGGAGGTCGGCGGCCCGACCTCCGAGAAGAAGGAACCCCGCGAAGGTGAGGACGTAGGCGTTCACCACCCACTGGGCTCCACTCGCGGAGAAGTGGAGGTCGCGGCCCATATCGGGCAGCGCCACGTTCACGACGGAGACGTCGAGGACGACCATGAACTGAGCGACGCACGCGATGGCGAGAATGAGGCCATCAGGGGCGTGACGGGTGGAGGTTTTCGCGGAGGGCATGTCCCGAAGTGTACGGGTCGAGGGAGGTGGTCGATGCGTAATGGCAGACTGAAGAGATGGCGGCTCAGTTCATCTTTACCATGCGCGACCTTCGACGGTTCTACCCGCCGGACCGGGAGGTCCTGAAGGGCATCAATCTGTCGTTCTACCCCGGTGCCCACATCGGCGTGATTGGCTCCAACGGGTCTGGCAAGTCGTCTCTTCTGCGGATTATGGCGGGCCTGGACGATGGCTACAGCGGGGAAGCGAGGCTCACCCCGGGCTTCACCGTCGGGTATCTCCCCCAAGAGCCCCAACTCGATCCGACGAAGGACGTCGTCGGAAACGTGGCTGACGGGGTGGGCGAGCAGCGAGACCTCCTCGTGCGATTTAACGAGGTGTGCGCGGCGTTCGCTGATCCGGACGCCGACTTCGACGCTCTCCTCAACGAGCAGGCCACCCTGCAGACCCGGATTGACGCCCTCGGGGCGTGGGACCTCGAGCGGACTCTCGAGATTGCGATGGACGCCCTACGACTGCCTCCCGCGGACGCCGACGTCACGACGCTCTCGGGGGGCGAGCGTCGCCGAGTAGCCCTGTGTCGACTCCTTCTCGCGAAGCCCGACCTTCTCCTGCTGGATGAGCCGACAAACCACCTCGACGCTGAATCCGTTGCGTGGTTGGAGCGGACCCTGAAGGAGTACTCCGGTACGGTGGTCGCGATCACCCACGACCGTTACTTTCTCGACAACGTGGCTAAGTGGATTCTCGAACTTGATCGAGGTCGGGGGATCCCGTGGGAAGGTAACTACTCGTCGTGGCTCGACCAGAAGCGGGAGCGTCTCGCCCGCGAAGAGCGAGTGGATGAGGCCCGCCAGGCCGCCCTCGAGCGGGAACTGGAGTGGATTCGGATGTCGCCGCGAGCTCGCCAGTCCAAGGGTAAGGCGCGAGTGAACGCCTTTAATGAACTCGTCGCCGAAGCGGAAGCCGCCGAACGGCGACCGGACCGACTCGAAATTCATATTCCGCCGGGCCCCCGTCTCGGTGACCTCGTCGTTGAGGCGACGGGTTTGAGTAAGGGGTACGGTGACCGCCTCCTCGTGGACGCCCTCGACTTCACCCTGCCCCCCGGGGGCATCGTGGGCGTCATCGGAGCGAACGGCGCGGGTAAGACCACTCTGTTCAAGATGCTGGTGGGCATCGACATCCCCGACGAGGGAACGCTTCGCGTCGGCCCGACGGTGCAGTTTGCCTACGTGGATCAGTCCCGGGACAATCTCGACCCCGCGAAGACCGTCTTCGACGAAATATCGGGTGGACAGGACCTCCTCGTAGTCGGATCGCGAGAGATTCACGCCCGGGCCTACGTGGCGAGTTTTGGCTTTCGCGGCTCCGACCAGCAAAAGAAGGTGGGAGAGCTCTCCGGCGGTGAGAGGAATCGCGTCCAGTTGGCCGCGGTGCTGCGCCAGGGGGGCAACGTGCTCCTGCTCGACGAGCCGACGAACGACCTCGACGTGGACACGCTGCGCGCGCTCGAAGACGCTCTACTGGGTTTTCCGGGCTGTGCGGTGGTCATCAGTCACGATCGGTGGTTCCTCGACCGGATCGCGACCCACGTTTTGGCCTTCGAGGGAGACTCCCAGGTTCGGTGGTTTGAGGGGAACTTTTCCGACTACGAACTGGACCGCCACAAGCGGCTCGGAACGGACGCGGACCAGCCCCATCGACTGCGCTACAAGCCCCTGACCCGGTAGCCCGGCCGTATTCTGAGAATGTCGAAGGGCGACCCGGTACGAGCGTCAGCGGAGTCGTAATCTGGTCCGGTGCCGGGCACCGACTACTCCGCGTATCTCAAAATCCCCGAACTGCTCACATTGCAAGTACCCCTCACTGAGGGGGCCGACGACGAGTTGCTCTTCATCGTCGTGCACCAGTCCTACGAACTGTGGTTCAAGGTGTGCCTCGAAGAACTACGAAAGGCCCGTGAAGCACTTCGTGAGTCGCGTCCGACTCGTGCCCTACGACCGCTCGGACGCCTCCTCGAGATTGAGGACCTCCTCCTCTCGCATCTTCGCGTTCTCAACTCCATGTCCCCCGAAAAGTTTCTGGAGTTTCGCGATCCACTCGATCCGGCGTCTGGTTTTCAGAGCTACCAGTTTCGAGCAATCGAGTTTCTCTCGGGGGCGGGGCGGGCCACGTTACTCGAGAGCGGGCTCTTCAGCGATGACGTCGTCGAGTGGTTACGAGGGGTTCGAAATGAAGGTTCGGTGTGGGAGGGTTTCGTCCACGCCCTTCGCCACGAGGCGGGTCCGTCGGGCCTGGGGCGCGCGACGTCCGATCTTCTGCTCGACCTCTACCGCCACCACGAATCCGAGCCGCGGAGCGCGCTGCACGCCGTCGCGGAGCGCTTGCTCGATCACGACCAACATCTCGCCCAGTGGCGCCATCAGCACTACCTCATGGCCGCTCGCCAAATTGGCCAACGCCCCGGCACGGGTGGTTCGGCGGGCATGGGGTATCTCGGATCGACGTTAGGTTTTCGGATGTATCCCGACTTGCGGGACGTGAGGAGCGCATTATGACCACCCGTGACGAGTGCCAGTCTCTCGATGAGACTGACTCCCTGTCGGCCCTACGCGAAGAGTTTCTTCTCGATGATCGACTGATCTACCTCGACGGGAACTCCCTCGGGCCCCTCTCTCGTTCGTCTCAGCGCCGAGTACGTCAGGCACTCGACGTCCAGTGGGGCGAAGGTCTCGTGCGGTCGTGGGGTGAAGCGGGATGGATGGAACAGCCCGAACGCCTGGGCGACCGCATGGCCCGTCTCATCGGTGCGGGCCCCGAAGAAGTGGTCGTCGCGGACACGCTGACGTTTTTGCTCGCCAAACTGCTCGGAGCCGCCCTCGAGTTGCGACCCGAACGCTCGGTCATCGTGACCGACCGGGCGAACTTTCACTCAGACCTCTACATCGCCGAGGGAATGGCGCAGTTGACCTCTCGCGGGGTTCGGGTGGTGGCGATTGATCGCGACTCGCTCGACCAGCACTTGAATGACGAGGTCGCCGTCGTCATGCTGACCCACGTGGATTTTCGTAGCGGAGAGATGCTCGACCTCGAGGGAATTACTGCTCGTGTCCACGAGGCCGGAGCCTTAATGCTCTGGGACTTCGCCCACTCCACCGGTGCCGTGCCTCTCGACGTCACCTCGGCTCAGGTGGACTTCGCGGCGGGCTGCACCTACAAGTACGTCAACGCCGGCCCCGGTGGACCGGGGTTCGCCTACGTGGCTCCACGGTGGCAGTCCGAGATTCGTAACGTCTTGCCCGGATGGCTCGGTCACGTGGCTCCCTTCGATTTCGAAGGAACGTTCCGCCCGGCGCCGGGTGTCCGTCAACTGGTGACCTCCTCCCCGTCGGTGCTGGCCCTCGCGGCCCTCGAGGGGGCTCTCGACGTGTGGGACCGAGTGGACATGGCGGAGGTTCGCCGAAAGAGTCTCGCCCTGACGGACTTGTTTATCGATCTCGTCGAAGAGCGGGTCCCGGGAGAGTTTGAGGTGGCCACTCCTCTCGATCACTCACGACGGGGATCTCAAGTTGCGCTGCGCCACCAGGAGGGCTACGGCATTATTCGGGCGCTGGCGGAGGTCGGGGTTATCGGAGACTTTCGTGATCCCGACATCTGTCGATTCGGATTCGCGCCGCTCTACGTGCGCTTCGTTGATGTCTACGACGCGGTCGAGCGACTGGTCGACGTTCTCGAGCGAGGCGCCCACCAGCGAGACGAGTTTCGCGTTCGTCGCGCGGTGACCTGACCTACTGTTCGAAGACGACGGTCCGCTGACCGACGAGAACGACGCGGTCCTCCGCCCAGAGGCGCAGAGCCCGATTAAGCACTCGGCGCTCGATATCGCGACCCGTCGAGACGAGGTCGGCCACGCTCCGAGCGTGGGTCACCCGGGCGACGTCCTGTTCGATGATGGGCCCCTCGTCGAGGTCGGGGGTAACGAAGTGGGCGGTGGCCCCAATGATTTTGACCCCGCGGTCGTGGGCCTGGTGGTAGGGCCGCGCGCCTTTGAATCCGGGGAGGAAGGAGTGGTGAATATTGATGACCCGCCCCGCCAGGTCGGTGCAGAGAGCGGGTGAGAGTATTTGCATGTAGCGAGCGAGGACGACGAGATCGACCCGGAGATCGACGACCAAATCGCGAAGTTGTTGTTCGGCGACCTCACGCGTGTCGTCGGAGATTGGAATGTGATGAAACGGGACACCGTGGTGGGCGGCCACGGGGGCGAGGGTGTTGTGATTCGACACAATCGCGACGACCTCGAGGGGAAGATCACCGTGGTCGACGCGATAGAGAATGTCGAGGAGGCAGTGGTCGTACTCGGAGACCATGACCACGATGCGGTGGGGGTGAGCAAGATCACGAACTCGAAGATCGGCGTCGAAACGTTCGAGATCTCGAGCGAGCGTCTGGAGGACGTCGGGGAGACTTCGATCCGCTTCGAGGTGAGTTCGCATCGAAAACAGACCGGTGACGGGATCAGTGAACTGGTCGTTTTCGAGGATGTTGCCACCGAGGCGCACCACGGACTCTGCGACGGCGAAGATAATTCCCGGTTGGTCGGCGCACTGGAGCGAAGCGATGAAATGTGCCACGGGTACGTCCTAACACTGGGGAAAGTTCAGTGTAGGACACGGGGCTGTTCGCGAGGAGGCTACGAATGGTGGGCGGTAGACTCGCGGAAGCAACTCTGACGGAGGTAAGCAGTGGACACGGTCAACGTGGTGGTGGAGATTCCGGCGGGTAGTCCTAATAAGTACGAGTACGACCACGAGACGAACCAGATGAAGTTGGATCGCCACCTCATCGTGTCCATGGGTTACCCCGCGGAGTACGGGTTTATTCCCGACACTCTCGGAGGCGACGGCGACCCGCTCGACGCGCTGGTGTTGACGGCCTACCCCACGTTTCCGGGCTGCCTCATCGAGACGAAGATTCTCGGGGTTTGCATGATGACCGACGAGAAGGGTGAGGACGCCAAGCTCATCGGTGTTCCGTCCTACGACCCCCAGTGGAAGCACGCGACGGATATCACCGACGTACCTCAGGCCACGCTCGACCGTATCCGCCACTTCTTTGAGGTCTATAAGGACCTCGACGAGGGGAAGTGGGTCAAGGTCGAGGGGTTTCAGGGGCGCGAGGCCGCGCTCGTCGAGTTGGCGGCGTCGCAGGTTCGCTTCCGGGGCTAACGGAGTTCCTCCCCTTCCCGTGCCCCGCGCGCTCGACTCCGCTCGACGCTCGGTGCTGTTGTCACAGGGAGTGTTCTTTCTTCCGCTCGGCGTCTGTGTCGCCGAGGTTCACACGCACGCGGCGAACCTGGACGGGATTTCGTACTACGGAGTTCACCTGACCACGCTTCCCCTCATCGGCGTCGCGTACCTCGGGGCGGCGTACTTCTTGTGGCGAGCGGGCACGACGCTCCTCGACGGCACCCGTCCTCGGGAGTTCGCGTGGGGGCTACGTCTGGTTGCGGTGTCTCTACCGGCCCTCCTCGCCACTCCCTATTCGGCGGGGCCGTGGTGGAACTGGTCCCACATGGTGATTGGGGTTCTCTCCGCTCTCATCGAGTTTGGCCTCGCCATCGACCTCGTCATTCGAGACGCCCGGGGGGTGAGTGCGGTGGCGGGCCTCGTCCAGTTGATCGGGGGCCTGGTTGCGGCGGCGTCTCTCCCGAACTGGAGCTTCCCGTATCTACTGTGGGGGGAGATTGTTTTTGAACTGGGTTTTGCGGCGGTGATGATGCGGTGGCTCAGCCCCGAATGGTCGTCGTCGAGAAGGATGGCGACATGACGTTTTCCGCGGACGACGCGACACGCGTGGCTCGAGCCGCCGTGATTGCGGGGTGGAGCATTGGCGTGGTGAGCCCGCACGAGTTGATGGCCACCCGAGACGGTGATCCCGTCGGGTGTCCCCGGGTGGTGCGCTGTCGAAAGAAGGGTGGTTCGTGGGTGCTCTGGTTGTACGAATCAGGGGATGACGTCTCGGGCGAGGGAGTCGTGGTGGGAGAGGTAACGGGCGGCGCGCGCGACTGTGGACGAGCACTGAGAGATGTACTCGCGGGCCTCGGTCACGACGAGGACTACTCGTGATTCGCGCCCTCTACCAGTGGACTCGACGGTGGCCAGTGTGGGCTCGTCGAGGTCTCGACATCGCGCGTATCGACTTTCGCTCGCGGCGCCCCCCCTCTACGCTGAGCGTGGTACTCGCCACGGCGGTGGCTCTCGTCGGGTCGCTCCTCGCGGACGCGCTTCTCGCTCGACTCGGAGTCACGATGTTTCCCAGTATCGGTCATTACGCCCACCTGAGATTCTCCGACTACGCCAAACTGACGACGCCGGGCGTTGTCGGAGCGGCCCTCGGGTGGCCCCTCGTCGTTCGCGTATCCTCCCAGCCGACGTGGCTCTACCTTCGCGCCGCTCTTGTTGTCACGGTGGTTCTGCTCACTCCGGATGCCGCTATCTGGTACCTGGGCCAGCCCGTGGACGGCGTGTTCGTCCTGGTGTGGATGCACCTGGCTATCGCCATCGTGACGTTTCTCTCGATGATTACTCTCGCCCCGGTGGGGCGCCGTCGTTACTCCGAGACGAGAGGGAATCCGGGATTCGCCCGAACGTCACCGTTCCGGTCGACGGACAGGGCGTAGTAGTCGTCGAGACGGTGAATGATGTCCATGACTTCGTCACCACCGACGACGAGGGCCGTGGCGAGGGCGTCGCAGACGGTGAGATCCGGTCCCACCACACTGGCGGACGCGAGGGCGGTGCGGAAGGTGCCGTGACGAGTATCGAAGAGGTGCGCCCCCCGCTGGGACTCCCCCGAGGTCGCAATGGCGGAGTTGACCTCGACGGCCGCAATCAGCGTGAGTTCGTCCGAGGGGTTCGTAATGCCCACACGAAAGGGAGTTCCATCCTCGTCCGTGCCACGCAGAGCGATATCGCCTCCGGCGTTCACGATGACACCCGTGGCGTCGACGTGATCGAGAGCCCGCAAACAGCGCTGCGTCGCCCACCCTTTCACCAGGCCCGTGGGGTCCACCCCACCGGGCAACGCCCACGGGTCGAACCACCCCTTGGTGAGATCCTTAAGCCGTCGACATTCGCCGAGGACGTCGGCCACCTCGCTCGGGACTTGGGACAGAGATACCTCTCCTCGACGTAAGCGACTCACGGGACTGTCGGGCTTCCAGGTGGAAAATACCCGGTCTGCTTCGCGCAACACCGCTTCGGCGTTGGCGAGTGCCTCGTCTCGTTCCTCGGACGCCTCTGATCCGAAGAAATCCACGGTCACGACGGTGCCCATCACCTCAATGAGGTGTCGGGTGGGCACGCGCACTTAAATGAGCCCTTGGGTCTTCAGTTTGTAGAGGGCGTTCTGGAGAGACACGTCGAAGCCCGCGGAGGTGTAGGTGGCACCAGACACCGCGACGACGTTCAACTGAGGGTTATTTCCACTCACGGCCATGGAGTGTTGTTGCGAGCTCGAGAGACCCAGGACGGCTTTCTCGAGAATGGGAATGGCCGCATTGTCAATCACCGCTGAGCGAGGGTTACCGCCGTCGGTCAACTGACCGATGGCGAGAGACGTGATCTTCTTATTGGCGACGGTGACCTTGACGCTCAGGACTCCGTAGTAGTAGTTGACGAGCGGACCCGTGAGAACTTGCTTGCCCGCCGGCTTCTTGGCCGTGGTCGGCGTCGTCGGCTTCTTCTTCACCGTGGTCGTCGTGGTCGGCTTCTTCTTGGCCGTGGTCGTGGTAGTCGGCTTCTTCTTCTTAGCGGTGGTCGTGGTGGTCTTCTTCTTCACCGTCGTGGTTGTCGCCAGCGCATGTTCACCGCCCACGCTCGAGGTGGAGGTGGTGGCGGAGCGAAAGGCCGTCAGGGTGGCGGGGGTGGAACGACCGAGTGACGCTTTCGTCGATCCGGAGACCGTCGACGGAGTTGTCGTCGTGCTGGAACCAACCCCAACGGACACTCCGGTGGAACCAGAACTGGTCGAGCTCGTCGAACTCGTGGAACCGGAGGCACCACTCGCCCCGACCGACGATGTGGGGAAGTTGAGGTGCACGGAGACGGGGGTCGACCTAAATCCGAGGACCGCCGCGAGGCCGACCGCCGTTCCTATGACGACAAATGGCGTGCGCTTCATAATGACTATTCCTCTCGGTGGATTTTAGAAGGTAAAAGACTCGAAGTGGATACGACTGTGGGGAACACCCGCCTCCTGGAGGGAGGCGACGACGGATTCGGTGAATCCCTCTGGTCCACAGATGAAGACATCGCTGTCGGCGAGGCCGTGAGCGAGAGACGTCAGCGTGGCGGCGTCCAATGAGACGTCGTCCCGGGAGCCGATGAGTTCGTGGTACGAGCCCTTACGCGCTTCCACCAGCAGTTTCATTTCGTCGCCGTGGACGACATCCTCGGCGGTGCGAGCTCGGATAATAACGCTCACCGGTCGATTCTCCGGAAGATCCTCGAGGAGAGCGCGCAGCGGAGTGATACCCACGCCGGCACCAATCAAGACGACGCGTTCGCGGGTCATCCGGTGACGGGTGAAGGCACCGTAGGGTCCCTCCACGAAGACACGGGTGCCCACTTTGAGATCTTTGAGGGCGGAGGACTGATCCCCGAGTCCCTTCACCGTCACCCGCAAAAACGGGGGTCGGGGGAGGGCCGAGAGGGAGTAGGGGTGGGAGTGCCACCACAACTCCTTGGCCATGAAGCGCCACTGGAAGAACTGTCCGCCGTTCACGGCGAGACGATCGAGGTGTCGTCCGCTGACGGTGACCGACCGGACCCCGGGGGCCACCTCAGAGATGTCCGCCACGCGCAGGCCAAACCGGAGGTTGCGAACAACGGGAACCGCGACGCGCCAGAGCAGGGTCACGACTCCCGCACCAATCCAGGTCCACGTCCACATCTGCGTGCTGAGCGGGTGGCCGAGGAACATGATTCCTGTGCGGATCTGGTGCATGAAGGCCAGTCCGAGCCCGAGGTAGGTGTAGAGGTGAACCACCCACCACGTCTCGTAGCGCATCTTTCTGCGAGCAATGCGAATGGAACTGAACGCCGCGACGAGCAGAAGAATCCATCCCACGTAGGCGGCGAGCATGTCGGGGTAGTGCAGGACAAAGATCCAGGCTTGGCTGAGAATCGAGTTGTGGAGCATCTGGGCGTAGCCGAGAATGGCGGCCAGAACGTGGAGCGAGGTCAGACTCGTCGCCCAGGGGGCCACTTTGCGGTGCCAGCGCACCAACTGGTCTTGGCCCACGGTGCGCTCCAGCCACGGGAGGCGGACCATGAGGAGAACCATGAGGAGGAGGAGGTAGCCGCCCCAAAATCCGGAGAACCGGGTCACCGCGAGAGCCCAGCCCCCGGGGGAGTAGAGGGCGGAGTGGCCCTCGGTCTCGAGCGCGAGCGCGGTGACGGCCCCGAATCCGACTCCCGCGAGCCCGGCGAGGAGATTGGCAATCTGGGGCCGTGGTGAGAGGGTGCGACGGCTATCTCCACTACGGGGGGAGTGCCACTCGGTGGTGTGCTTAGTGGAGGTAGCCATCGTCACGGGAGTCAAAGTACTGAGAGTTCATAAGGTTTCCTACAAATACAGTACGGAACTCTCTCAAAATCGGTTCAGTTCGACACTGAATCGTTTCCTGGCGGGGGAGGGAAGGTTCCGGCGTCCATCCCCAAATGGCGCCCAATTTCGGTGACGTGGCGGTGAAGCTCATCCAGGAGGTCGGTATTTTGCTTGACCTGACCGGTGAGCGCGGTGTTTTCCTGTAACAGAACTTTCAAGTCCTCGGTGTTGTGTTCGGTGTGCACCGCGACTTCGGAGGCCACGGCGTCGGACCGCTTGGCGGCGATGAGGAGGGCCGCCGCTTGCACGCCCGCCATCATCGACAAGAAGAGGTTGAGCAAGATGTAGGGGTAGGGGTCAAAGGCCCGGTGGTGGAGAACCCGGGTCAAGACGACCGTGTTCGTGAGAGCCCACGCGATCATCACGGCGAAGAAGGCGAAGACGAAGGTCCAACTGCCCATGGCGTTTCGCATTCGGTCCGCGGCCCGTTCGCCGAGGGTGAGTTCACTACGGGGACGGACCCCAGGGTGAAGGTGCCAGACCGACTTCCAGGGAGACGCCATCTCGCTACTTTCTCACACCTCGACGGGCGACCGCTTACTCTGAGGAACGTGAAGGGGTCCCCCGAACTATCGACCTCGAAGGTACTCTCCCTCTACTTGCTCATTCCGGCGGGAGCGAACGTCGTTATGCAGCTGGCGTTGGCGCCGGTCGCCCGGGCGGTTTTAGAGTCACCCGTCCGGGAGGGCTCTCTCCGTGAGCGTCCGTGGAAGAGGAGCCGAACCACACTGACCTACGCGGGACTCGCCGCCTTCGGCACGGAGGAGGAGCGCCGAGCGCTGCGACGCGCTGTTGCGCGCCAGCATCAGCGGGTGAGGTCGGACGGTGCGACACCCTACGACGCCTCCGATCCCGACCTCCAACTCTGGGTGGCGGCGTGCATGTACGTCGGCCTGCGCGACGGGTATCGACTCTTCTACGGCGCTCCGCCGGAGGACGCCCTCTACGAACTCGCCTCACGTTTCGCGACCACTCTCAACGTCCCGCCCCATCGCTGGCCCCCCACTCGCGCGGAGTTCGAGCGGTATTGGCATTCTCAGCGTGACCGGGCGGAGGTGGATGGGGAGACGCGAGAGTTCTTCGACGACCTTCTCCATCTGCGATGGTGGTCACGAGTCCTATCTCGCGGACTGGGGAACTACCACGCCCGCATGTCGATGGGATTTGTTGATCCGGTAATCCGCGAGCGCGTCGGCTGGGAGTGGTCAAACGAACACCAGGCTCGCTGGGAGCGATCCCTGCGCCCGTGGGTGCGCGCGGCTCGCTGGACCCCCGCCTCTTTCGCCAGCCTGCCCTTGCGGGTGCTCATGGCGCACGGACGGTGGCGAATGAGGCGCCAGCGCGCCTTTACGGACTAGTCGTCCGCGAGGTACGGGGAGATGGTCTGGTGGAGATAGGTCAACAGAACCGAGCGGTCGCGCTCGGCGTCCGTGCGGGTTCGCGACAACCGGTGCGTGGGGCGGACGCGTCGATCGAGCCAGAGGGCTCCGGGCGTCTCCACAATGTCGGGGCAGCCGCTCAGCCAAACGAGATCAGCGGCCCCCTGGGACGCGCTTCGTAAGAGGGGGGTCATGACGGTAGAAAATCGAGGGAGGGACTCGCGCAGTCCCGCCGTCGCGGTCCAACCGGGATGAACAGCCGCGCTCGTGAGACCCTTCAAGTCGTGGAGTGCCTCGACCCAGACCAGCTGCGCCCGTTTGACTCGGGCGTAGGTGGCCACTCCGGAGTAGGGGGTGGGGGGCTCGAGAAGGGCGCTCAAGTCGAAGGGCCGGGTGTAGAGGCCGCCCGAGGTCATGGCCACGACGCGCCCGGGTCGCTCCTCGCTCCACCGGCGAGCGAGGAGCGTCGTGAGTAAGTGGGGCCCGACCACCTGGGCGGCGAAGGTGATCTCGACGCCCTGCGCCGTGTGGGTCAACTCCGGAGTAATCGCCCCGGCGTTGTGCAGGAGCACCGTCGGAGCGGGTTCGGAGTCCAGTTGAGCGACGAGGGACGCGACGTCGTCCAAGTTGCTGACGTCACTCACGATGACCCGACCCTGACTGCGGGGGTGGTGTCGTCGGAGTTCGAGTTCGAGATCGCGGGCTCGGCTCGGTGAGCGACCCACGCCGATAACGACCGCCCCGCGCCGCGCGAGTTCGAGAGCGGCGGCTCGGCCGATTCCCGACGTGGCTCCGGTCAACAGCACCTCCGTCTCGGGGGGGATGACGGGTGGAGTCCAGTGATCGACACGGGATCGGCACGCGATACCGATGCGACTGAAACTGGCGACGACCGACGCTTCGAGGAGTCGATCCACCCCGCGGGAGAACCGGCTCACGTGGTGAGCGCGCGGCGCAAACCCTGGTGGGCCGCGTCGCCAATCTTCTGGAAGGCCCGAGCAAAGAGGGGGCCGAGCAGGACCCAGATGCCGAGAGGGTTGAGGAGAGCGTCGTACGTGACGCGTGATCCAGTCGGAGTGGACTCCACCGTGATGGTATCCAGAGATTCCACTCGTCCATTCGAGGCCCGCACAACGAACTGGTGGGGAGGTTGAAAGGCGGTGACTTCGTAGGTGAGGGGCATTTCCCGGCCCCGAAAGAGGGTGACGACTTCGTAGCGGGCGCCGAGTCGAGGCTCGCCGTCGAGCGCACGAGCTCGGGCTACACCCGGGTCCCACTCGGCCACGTGGTGAAAGTCGGCCAGATACGCAAAGACATCGTCCGGTTGCCGAGTCGTGTCGACCACGGCGCGGTAGTGAGCCACGAGACCTCCCTTAAAGTAAGAACAGATTAAGGGCGAACCCGCTGTTTGGTGCGCCCGAGTGAGGAGTTGCGGTATGAAGGTGGCGGTAGTGGGTAGTGGGGTCTCCGGACTCGTCTGTGCCCACGTCTTGGACGCTCGTCACGACGTCACGTTGTTTGAGGCCGACTCTCGGCTCGGGGGTCACGCCCACACTCAGCGGGTCGTCGTCGATGGTCGTGAGGTGTCGGTTGACACCGGCTTCATCGTCTACAACGAGCGAAACTATCCTCTCCTGACTCGACTCTTTCGTGACTTGGGGGTAGCGACGCGCTCGAGTGACATGAGTTTCGCCGTGGCGGACGAAAATGAAGACCTGGAGTGGTCCGGTTCGTCGCTACGGGGGTTGTTCGCTCAGCCGCGTAACGTCGTGCGCCCGGCGTTTTGGGGAATGCTGCGTGATATTGCGCGATTTAATCGACACGCTCGTCGTGACGTGGAGGCGCACCTCCTTCACCCCGATCTCTCCCTCGCCACCTACCTCGATCGAGGTCACTACGGGAGGGCGTTTCGCGAGTGGTATCTGGTGGCGATGGGGGCCGCCATCTGGTCGGCCGACCCGGAGACGTTCAGTGATTTTCCCGCCGCGTCGTTCCTGCGATTCTTCGACAATCACGGCTTGCTCGGCGTGAGGGGGCGCCCGGAGTGGCGATCCGTCGTGGGGGGGTCTGCCACCTACGTGGAGGCCCTCTCCCGACGGTTGCGGGGACGCATTCTTACCTCGACACCCGTGAGCGCCATCCGCCGCCTCGGCTCGGGAGTCCTCGTCAGTTCGCTCGCCGGGGAGGAGGAGTTCGATCACGTCATCGTGGCCACCCACTCGGACCAGGCCTTGTCACTACTTCGCGACGCCGACCCGGTGGAGCAAGACGTGTTGTCGGCACTGCGCTATCAGGACAACGAGGCCGTTCTGCACACGGACCCCTCCGTGCTGGCTCGCCGACCAGCGGCCCGCGCGTCCTGGAATTGGCGGCGAATCCCCGAGTCTCGTGAAGCGACCCTCACCTACGACCTCTCCCGCCTGCAGGGACTCTCCGGTCGGCCGTTGTACCTCACGTTGAACCAGAGTGACGCCATTGATCCCACGAGCGTGATTTCGGTCACTCGGTACTCCCATCCGGTGTTCGACAGCACCGCCCTGAGGGCGCAGGTGCGCCACGGGGAGATCAGTGGGCGTCGCGGAGTGTCCTTCGCGGGCGCCTATTGGGGGTACGGTTTTCACGAGGATGGCGCGGCATCGGCGATGCGCGTCTGTACACACCTCGAACGAGACGTCGACGTGGTGGGGGCGTGAACTCCGTTCTCTATCGCGGGTGGGTGACTCACCATCGTCACGGAGTCGCCGCGACGGGGGGCGTCGACCACCGGTTTCGTTATCGAGTGACGATGCCCCTCGTGTTCCTCGACGAGATGGAAGACGTGGCGAAGCGTCACTGGACGTGGCGAATCCTCGTGCGATTTCGCCGTCGAGATTTCGTAGGACCGCCGGACGTTCCCCTCGATACGGTGATTCGACAGCGCGTGAGCGAGGTACTGGGCCGCCCCTACGAGGGCCGAATTGCCCTCCTCGCCCAGTGGCGTATGTGGGGCTTTCACTTCAACCCCCTGAGTCTTTATTACTGCTTTGGAGAGGACGGCGAGCGCCTCGACGCGGTGGCCCTCGAGGTCCGCAATACCCCCTGGCTGGAGCGCCATCTCTACGTTGTGGAGGGCTCGACTGGCGTGGCCTCGTTCGAGAAGGAGATGCACGTCTCGCCCTTTCTCGACATGGCTCATCGATACGAGTTTCACTTCTCTACGCCGGGGGAGACCTGTCGCGCAACTCTCGTCAACTGGCGAGGTGACGAGCGGGTCTTCGACGCCTCATTGGTGATGTCGCGAGAGGAGCTCACTCCTCGCAGCATGGCGCGGGTTGCCGTTCTTCGCGGATGGGAGAACGCGGCGGTGACCGCGCGTATCTACTGGCAGGCGGCGCTGTTGGCTCGCCGACGGGCGACCTTCTTTCCTCATCCCGCCCGACCTCGGGAGGTGTCTCGTGGCTGAGGCCTCGTCCATCGTTCACCACAGTGAGAATCTCGGTGGTGGTTACGACCGGGGGATTGCTGTCGCGCGACGCATTGTCCATCGTTTACTTACTCGAGTGACCTCCGGAACCATCGATCTGGTCGAAAGGGGGCAGTCCCACCGGTACGGTTCGGGTCCGTCCGTACGAGTGACCGTCCTCGATCCGCGGGCGTACGTCGCGGTCCTGCGGGGAGGTTCGGCGGGCTTTGGCCGTAGCTTCGTGGCCGGGTGGTGGGAGTGTGATGACGTCACGACTCTGGTTCGAATCCTTATTCGCTCCCTCGAACGCCCCCTCGCCCCACTCGATAGGTGGGCGAGATGGATCGCCCCCGTGCGGGATCGCCTCCCCGAACGACGGCGTCGTGAACGACCTACGGACCGGGAGTTCATACGAGCCCACTACGACTTGGGGAACGATTTCTATCAGTTGATGCTGGACGACACGATGATGTACTCCTGCGCCTACTTCAGCGATCCCGGGATGTCTCTAGCGGACGCCTCGAGGGCCAAACTGGACCGGCTCGCGCGAAAACTTCGAGTGGCCCCCGATGATCACGTGGCCGAAATTGGCACGGGCTGGGGTGGGCTCGCGGTCCACTTTGCGGAAAACTACGGGTGTCGAGTGACGAGCGTCACCATCTCCGACGCTCAGTTCGAGGTCGCGCGTCGGCGAGTGGCCGAGCGGGGGCTGGACGACCGGGTCACGATTCTCAACTTGGACTACCGAGACCTCGGCGGCACCTACGACAAGGTGGTGTCGGTCGAGATGGTCGAGGCTATTGGCTGGCGTCAACTGCCTACCTACTTCTCCACCTTGAACCGACTGGTCGCGCCCGAGGGCCTCGTGGCGGTGCAGGCGATCACCATCGACGACGAATCCTACGAGCGGGCGAAGTGGACCGACGACTTCATCAAGGATCTCGTCTTCCCTGGAGGCTTCCTCCCCTCCCTCTCTACTCTCGTCACGACGTCGTCACGGGCGTCCTCACTTCGGGTTCTGGACGTCGACGACATCGGACGTCACTACCCCGAGACCTTGTCGAGGTGGCGAGAGAACCTTCGAGCCCACCGTGACCAGGTGGACGCCCTCGGGTACCCCGAACACTTTCACCGACTCTGGGATCTCTACCTCGGCTACTGCGAGGGGGCGTTTCTCGAGCGTCACATCTCTGACGTCCAGATACTGTTCGCCGGACCGAAGTACCGCAACGAACTCGGTGCTACGCGGGGTGGGCTCGCCGTCTCGTAGTGCGTTCCCGCGCGCTAATAACTGCGGCCGTGACGAGACTCGCGACGGCCAGGAGGTAGAGGAGCGGGTAGCCCGACTGGCCGACGTAGAGGAACTCCACTTCGTGAACTCCGGCACTGACGCGCACGGCGACGAGGGCGGGCGACACTATCTGCGGGGGAGCCGGACGCCCGTCCACGAAGACTCGCCAGCCGGGGTCGTAAGAAGCGGCGAGAACAACCACGGCGGTACGCCGAAGGTCGACCGTGGCCCGGGCTCGTCCACTGGTCACGAGTGAGTCGGCTTCGCTCACCACCACTCCCGCCGGGCCCGTCACGGTGTCTCCGGGGGCCAGGGTGGGGTCGGCCGCGGGATGAGACCCGAGTGCCACCGTGTCGTAGCGGCCGAGGGTGGGAGCGCTGGAGGAGAGAAACGGGGCGCTCAGCGGGCCGAGAGTGGCCGTCGTGGCGTGGATGACTCCCACGGTGTCGACGACGCGGACGAGGCCGGTTGAGGGCAGTCGCCAGAGGGCGAAGTAGGTGGTCCGGCGAACCAGGGTGGCGGGAACGGGTGGGGTGGCGGCGACACTGGTCGTGGGCAGGAGTAGCCAGTGAACGCCGAAGGTGGCGTAGTCGCCCGGGTTACGCTCGTCGAAGTACGCCTCGGGGTCGGTCATCAAGCTCGACGTCCGGAGAGTAAATCCCACCGTATCGATGAGGTGCTGTTCGAGGTAGATGTACACCGGAACGTCGCCGAGATAGAAGGTTCGACCCCAGTTAGAGGGCATCCCCGCGTAGATTCGTCCTCCCCCCTCGCGTTGAGTGATCGAAATGAGCGCGTCCAGTGCGGGGGCGTAGCGGGTGGTGATGGAACGTTCGTAGGAGATCCACGCGGCACTTCGCTGGTCGTAGCGGTGAACTTCACTCCACGCGGGGAAGAGGACAACGACAGCGACGATGGTGGCGACCAAACCTCGAGTGAGTGAGTAGGAGGGCCAGGAAACACTCGGCGAGCTGAACCAGCTCCGACCCACCTCTACCAGGAGTCGCGCCCCTCGACCCGCGAGGTAGAGCGCCACGAGCTGGACTTCGGCGATGTAGCGCTGTAGGAGCAAATTCTGATTCCCCGGGATGAGATCAATCAGGAAACTCAGGGTGGGTCGACCGATGAAGAGAATGAGAAACACCGCACCGAGCAGGACGAGTACCCGACCCCGCTCGTCGTTTCGCCATTGACGAAGGGCGTCGAGTACTCCGAGGGCGGCGAGAATTGTGAGGAGGGGTAGACGACCCGAGTCGAGGACGGCGCCGCTCAGTACCCAACTGAGAACGCGAGCCCCCCCGTAAGAGTTGTTGATGGTCGTGCCCACCTGAAACTGATTGACGGCGAGGTATCCGAGCCGGTGGAGGAGGGGGAGGGTGACCCAGGCCGACGCCATCAGGCCTAGGGCGAGGATGAGTCCGGCACGCGGCAGTCTCCGTCGCCACTGGGTGGGCGCGCTCAGTACCACGACGCCGAGAGCGAGAACTGCCGCGTAGGCCGTGAGGAAGTGGAAGGCGATGGTGGCGGCCAGGGCGGCGACCGCGAGAACCAGGTGACGACGCCGCGTGACGAACTGCCAACTCGCTCCCCACACCAACGGGAGGGTCCACATGGCCCACTCCTGGCTCCAGAGTCCGTTACCAATCCAGACGTAACTCTTGTGTTCGAAGCCGTGACCGGTGATGGACATGAGGAGGGGCGCGAGGAGGGCGGCGACACCGGCGGTCCAGGGTCCGAGATCGAGAAGCCGAGCGGAGTAGTAGACGGCAATCGGCCACAGGCTGAGGAGGAGGTAGAGAGACCAGGCGAACAACACCGCGGGCGAAGAGACCCATCGAGACACCTCGCCCATCAGGATGGCTGACGCACTCTGGTACTCCACGAAGAAGGGCGAACCGAGCGAGAGAAATCCGTACCAGTGGTCGAGGGGAGAGGCCCCCGAGGCGAGGAGCCGCTCGGACAGCGTCGTCATCTGGAGGTGCATGGCGGAGTCGTTCGGGTAGTTCACCGGAACGTGCTCTGCCCACAAGCTCCACAGATTGAAGAGAGTGGCCGTGAGTACGAGTAGGAGGGCTCCGCGTGGGAGGTGTCGGTGAAATGTCGTGTCGGCGTCCTCGAGGGCGAGTGCGACCACCAAACCATCGTAGGCTCAGCACAGGACCGTGGGAGGTGCGTCGGTGGACATCGAGCGTTGGGTCAGTCACGACGCCGTCGTGGGGCGAGCCCGGGTTCGGCGCGCCCTGCCGCTTCGGGGGCGACGAACCGTCGGACCGTGGTGTTTTGCTGACCACTTCGGGCCCCTGGCGGTCGCCCCCGACGCCGGACTCGACGTGGCACCTCACCCCCACTACGGGCTCGCCACCGTCACCTGGCTCCTCGACGGAGCACTTCTTCACCGGGACTCCCTAGGTAGCGAACAAATCATTCGCCCGGGTCAAGTCAACGTCATGACGGCCGGATTTGGGGTGTCCCACTCGGAGGAAGCGGTCGACGACTACCGGGGGCTCCTCGAGGGTGTTCAACTATGGCTCGCCCTCAGCCCCGATGAGCGGGTCGGTGGCGCTCACTTCGCGCACCGTACCGACCCCGAACGTCTCCAGTGGAACGACTCCACGGCCTCCGTGATTGTTGGACAGTGGAGTCCCGGGACTCTGGTGGACGACGAGAGTGCCGTCGTCGGTGCCGAGGTCGTCGTGAGGGGACGTAGTGAGATTGTTCTCAACTCGTCGTACGAGTACGGGGTGGTGGCGCTGCGGGGATTGTGCCGGGTAGCTGAGGTCGTTATCGAACCGGGCGAGAGCGCGTACGTTCCAATGGGGCGAGAGCAACTTCAGCTCGAGGGCCACGAGGCGATCGTGATCATTCTGGGTGGAGCGCCGCGCCAGCAACCCCTCTTCATGTGGTGGAACTTCGTCGGTGAGTCGCGCGCGGACGTGGAGGCGGCCTACGACGACTGGCGAGATCACTCCGAACGATTCGGTACGGTCGCGAGTTCACTCGCGCGGATTGAGGCCCCCACGCCCTGGTGGATCACGACGCCGTAGGAATTACTCCTCGCTGGCGTGACGCCAGGCGTGGCGAACCTCGTTGAGGGCGTATCCGGCAATCACGAATCCGGCCACCGCGTCGGCCCACCACCAGTGCCACAGGCCGTTGGCCCCGACACCGAGAAAGACCGCCAGCGCGAGGAGCCCGTCGACTTGAGTAACTCGGGACTCGGTGATGAGCACGGGGTGTTCGAGTGCTCGACCGGTCGAGGCCTTCACGGACGCCAGCCAGAACATCGCGATAACGGTGGCGCCGGTCCAGATAATGCCGAGCCCGCTCGGACGGGGGGCGTGATGGACGGCGAGGGCCCAGATGCCTTGGGCCGTCAAGTAGATCGCAATGAGGAGGAAGAGTCCGGCAATCACCCGTTGGGCGCGAACTTGTCCGAGGGCGTGGCGACCGGTCAACTCCCACACCACCACGGTCGAAGCCCCTATCTCGATCAGAGAATCGAGCCCGAAGCCCCCGAGAGCGACCGACCGGCTGGAGAGTGCGCTCACCGCGAGGACAACAATTCCGACGACGTTCCATGAGAGCGTGACGTACTCCGCCCGCAGTCCCCGACGAATGAGTGCCGTGTCGTCAACTATCACGCCATCAGTCTGGCCGCTTGCCGTAGTCGTCCGTTGACGACTAGGTGACCACTCGGTGACTCTTTAGGCGCTCGGAGCCTTCTGCGCGGCGATGTCCGCGTGGACCTTCTCCATGTCGACCGCTCGAGCCTGCTCGACGAGATCGCGTAGGGCGGCCTCAGGAAGGGCGCCGGCCTGGGAGAAGATGACAACCTGTTCGCGAATAATCATGAGCGTCGGAATCGACTGAATGTTGAACATGGACGCCAACTCGGGATTGGCCTCCGTGTCCACTTTGGCGAAGACGGCGTCCGGGAACTCGTCGGAGACCTTCGAGTAGTACGGGGCGAACATCCGACAGGGGCCGCACCACGACGCCCAAAAGTCCACCAGCACCATGTCGTTGGACGTGACAGTGGATTCGAAGTCGGCCAGGGTTAGGTCAACGGTACTCATGAGACTCCTCTCAAACGTGTGTTCAGTGTAGTGGCTATACCCACCGGGGCATACGTCCGAACGAGCACGCGCCCCTCCCAACGCGTCCCCCTTCAGCAATATTCCGGAATGTTTCACGTTGTCATTTCGTTGGGGAGGTCGTTCCGCTCGATACCGAGCTCGTACAAGGGAGACTCCCATGGCCACATCCACTTACGCTTCCTCACCGGGGCGGATCACGACAGAACCCCTCCTCAACGCGCGACTCCTCGGTCGAGGGGTGGCCGGGGGCTTGATGGGTGGGGCCGTGTTGGCAATGTTCATGATGATCGTGATGGCGGCGAACGGGTCCGGGTTCTGGAGTCCCCTTAACCTCGGAATCTCGGCCTTCGCCTTCACTGTCGTTCCCCCGTTGTCGATGTTGCCCTCGCTCATGACCTTGATGGGAATCTCCCTGCCCGCGAGTGCGATGCCGATGATTCAGAGTGCCATCGCTTCGGGTCACTTCACCCCCGCCGTTATGAACAAGTTGGTGGCCATGTTGACGGCCATGCACGTTCCAGCGAGTCAGATTCACGCGATGGCGCCGCTGATGTCGGGTACGGCGACGAACGCCGACGTGGCGGCCCTGATGAGAATGATGACGGTATCTCAGCGCGACACCATGATGGGCATGATGCCGGTAAGTCCGGGTCGAGTCATCGTGGGCATGATGTTGCACTTCATGATGTCGGCCGTCTTGGGCGTCGTCTTCCTCGTCATCTTCCGTGCTGCTCGACGCGTCGGCCTAACCCTCGTGGAGGGTCCGATGGGCGCACTCGCCGCGGGGATGTTGGGTGGTGCGCTCGTCTACGCGGTGATGCGCTGGATTCTTCTTCCCCCGACCAATTCGATGATGGCGTTCGTTCCTCAGTGGGCGTTCTTCCTCGCTCACCTCATGTTCGGCGCGGTGGTGGGACTCGTTGTGGCGAGGGGTTCCCACCCGCGTTCGGTGCGTGCGTAGATCTACGCCCGTACCACTAGGGACTGGCTCGCGCCGTGGGGGCACGGGCCAGTCCCTAGGTCGTAGGGTCGTCGACGAGTCAAGGGAAGGAGTGCAGAACATGCCTCGCCGCCACACCACCTCCGACATCGTCATCGTGGGCGGTGGTTCCGCCGCGCTGGCCGCCGCAGCCACCGCCCTGCGTCGACGCGCCAGCGTCACGATTGTGAGTTCCGAGCCCTTGGGGGGTGACTGCACCTTTCGGGGGTGCATACCGTCCAAGACACTCCTCACGGCAGCTCGCGAGGGGCTCGATTACCAGGTCGCGCACCGTCGAGTGCGACAGGTTATCGACCGCATCGCCCTTACCGAAAACGCGGATGTCTGGCGCTCTCGTGGAGTAACGGTGGTCGAGGGTCGAGCTCACTTCGACTCTCCCAAGCGGGTGGCCACGGACGACCTTTTTCTGGAAGCCTCCGCCTTCATCGTGGCTACGGGATCCGCGCCGGCGCTCCCGCCGATAGAAGGGTGGAAGGGCCCGTGGACGCTCACCACGGACCAACTCTTTGACGTGACGGAGATCCCGGCGCGACTTCTTATCGTGGGCGCGGGGCCCATCGGGGTTGAAATGGCTGAGGCGTTCTCTCGACTCGGGTCGCGGGTCACATTGTTCGAAGGGGCATCACGCATACTTCCTCGTGAAGAGCCCGAAGCGAGTGCCGTGATTCACGAGTTTCTGATCTCACTCGGCGTCACCATTGAGACGAGTATCACCATCCGTCGCGTGGAGCACTCGGCGCAGGCGCGAGTTCACCTCGACGACGGGCGAGTCGTGGAAGCGGATTACGTCCTCGGAGCGACGGGTCGACGTCCCCGATCTCACGCTCTCGGGGTCGACGCCGCCGGTTTCGTCCTCGCACCCAGCGGCGCCATCACGGTCGATTCTCGCCAGCGGACGTCGGTGCGCGGTATTTATGCGGCGGGAGACGTCGCGCACGCCCAGCAGTTCACTCACGTGGCGTACGAAACGGGACGAATTGCGGCGACGAACGCACTATCCCCCGTCCCGTGGCTCCGCTTTCACCCCGAGTGGGTGTCGGCCGTCACGTACACGGCACTCGAAGTAGCTCGAGTGGGAGTGCGTGAGGTCGATCTCGTGGGGACGAATGCTCGCGTCGCCTATCTGCCCCTGCACGAGACGGATCGCGCCATCGTGAGCGGAGAAGAACGAGGATTCGTCAAAATCCTCGCCGTGCCCCGTCCCCTGAGTCGTCACCACCTCGGTGGGCGAATCGTCGGTGCGACCATTGTGGCACCCCGGGCCGGAGAGATGATGGCCGAGTTGAGTGTGGCGATTCGGGGGCACTCTTCCACGCCCCGCCTGGCCCTCACCTCGCGGGCGTATCCCACCTGGAGCGTGGCGGTTCAGCAAGCCGTCGCGCAGCTCTTCGGGGAGTTCGGGGGGCGAACCGCTCGTCCGGTAGCGTCGGAATGAATCATGCACCGGGCGCGTTAGGAAGATCGATGGACTCTCACCCCGCCACGTCGTCGGACTCGCCGAACGCCTTTTCGGAGGCGGTGGCGGGGCAGTTGCCCGTTCTTTTGCGAGTAGCCCGGACGATGACGTCAACGACACAGGACGCCGAGGATCTCGTTCAAGAGACGCTCGTTCTTGCTTTTCGCCACTGGTCGAGCTTCGACGGCCGGTACCTGCGGTCATGGCTCTTCACCATTATGAGGAACGCCCACGCGTCTCGTCATCGGCGCCGCCGGTTGGACGAAGTGGAGACGCCGAGCGAGCTCGTGGACGATCGACACGTTGATCCCGCCGACGCCGCCGCCCAGAGCGGTTTTCGTGACGCCGTCGGCCGGGCTCTTGAGCACCTCGACGAGCGCTATCGCCAAGTGGTGATTCTGGTGGACGTGGAGGGCTGCAGCTACGCCGAGGCCGCCGTGGCGCTGGACGTTCCCTCGGGAACGGTGATGAGTCGATTACACCGAGCTCGACGCGACATGCGCCGGCTTCTCGAGTCGTGGGGCTACGGCCCCGGAAAGGAGTAAGACGATGGCCGGGCGATCCTTCCTGGAGTCACTCCGAGAGATGAAGACGTGTCACGAAATGGGGAAATGGCTCCAGAACTACCTGGACGGAGAGATTGACTCGGCAACGGCCGACCAAGTTCGCGACCACCTCGTGACGTGCGTGAAGTGCGGCATGGAGTTCGAGACCTACCGGCGAATTGTCGAGTCGCTCGACGAGCGTCCTAGCACGCCGGCCGTTATCAGCGACGACGTGGCGGTAGCGCGACTTCGCCGCTTCGCGGAGAACCTCACGATGGGTAATCCACTCGACGAAGACGAGCAGTGACGATGTCTCGGTGGAGAAAAATCGGGGAGGTCACCCGTCCCGTCTCGAGGGAGATGGCTCGTGCGCTCGCTGATAGGTGGCGGGAGTTGCCGGAACACGTGAAGACTCCCGCTCAAGTGCTGGGGCGTTTCGGTCTCGGCTGTGAGGGAACTCACGGAGTGTTTCCCCGGTGCAACTTTTCGTGTACGCCCTGCTACCACTCCAGTGACGCCAACCGAGTAAGGGTGGATGGGGAACACACCGTTCGACACGTAGACGCCCAGATGGAGTTCTTGGCCCAGCGAGCTCCCCACGCTCACGCCCAACTCATTGGCGGGGAAGTGACTCTGCTCGATCCGGATGATCACGCTCGAACCCTCCAGTCGATGCGTCGGTGGGGACGAGAACCCATGAGCTTTTCTCACGGTGATTTCGACTACGAGTATCTCGAACGACTGACTCACGACGCGCAGGGAAGACGACGACTGCGGCGGATCTCATTCGCCGTGCATCTCGACACCACGATGCGGGGACGACGAGGACTTCGTCGAACGGATGACGAACGGGCTCTCACTCCCTACCGAGCCGCCGTCATGGCAAATTTTCGTCGTCTTCGTCGTGAAAAGAAGGTCTCCAGTTTTGTGGCCCACAATATGACGGTGACGCCGGCCAACGTCGACCAGATTGTGGACGTCGTCCGGGAGTCTCAGGGCTTTGGATTTGGAATGTACTCTTTCCAGCCGGCGGCGTTCGTTGGCGATCGACGCCGTTGGCGCGAGGACTATTCAACTCTCGATGCCGACCGAATCTGGTCGAAGATTGAGGAGGGGGCCGGTTCGCCACTCCCCTACCGAGTCCTTCAAGTAGGGGATCTACGGTGCAATCGAACAGCGTGGGGTTTTTACGTGGGCGATCAATGGACGAGCTTCTTCGACGAGAATGATCCGCGAGACCTCGAGGCCCGAGATGCCTTGTTGCGCGATCTCGGAGGAGTTCACTTCTCGGCGCCTCCTTTCCTGCTCGTCCTTCGACTGTCCCGCGTTGTCCTGCGCCATCCGACACTCATTCTGACCGCGGGGAGCTGGACTGTTCGAACGGTGCGCCGAGCGGGTGGATGGAAGAAACTACTTCGAGAGCGACCTCGCATCACGACGTTCGTGATGCACCGCTTTATGGACGCGGAAGAGGTCGGCCCGGCGTGGCGGGATCTACAAGACGGAACGTGGGCGGACGTTCCCGAGCGACGAGAGGTGCACGAACGACTCCTCGCGTGCTCCTACCGGATGGCTCACCCCGAGACCGGGCAGCTCGTCCCCGCCTGCGTCCAACACGGACTGCTGGATCCCGAAGAAAACCGTCACCTGGCGAACGAACTTCCGTTACCCCGGCGTCGCGTGAAGGAGAGTCTCGAGAGGTGATTGATGCGCGGGCCCGGATCATGGTTGCTCCGGTGTTGGCTCGAGTGGCCGGTCGACTCGATCGTCGTGGTGTCTCTCCCGACGCGCTCACCCTGGCGGGTGTCGGAGCCGGACTTCTCAGCGTGGGAGCGATTCTGCTCCACTGGTGGTGGATTGCCCTCGGAGGGTGGTGGGCAAATCGTGTGCTCGACGGTCTCGATGGCGCACTCGCGCGCCGGCGCACCCCGAGTGAAATCGGGGGCTACCTCGACCTCGTCGCGGATTTTTTCATCTACGGTGCTCTCGTCGGATCACTGGGCTACGCCATCCCGAGTGCACGGGTCGCGAGCCTCTTTCTCCTCGTCGCGTACTACCTCTCGGGAACTGCCCTCCTCGCGGGGTCAGCGATCATTGCCCGTCGCGGTGCGCCAGACGAGGAGCGATCGCTCATCTTTCTCGGTGGACTCGCGGAGGGAACGGAGACCATCGTTGCCATGAGTCTCATCATGGTGCATCCCGGTTGGGCGGTGCCCGTAGAAGTGGGGTTCGGAGTCATGGTGATGGTGACCTTCGTGCAACGCGTCGCGGGTGCGCTGTCGATTCTCCGGACGCGGGACGTGACGGGAGGTGAGCGATGAACAGGGACGCGTGGGCGTCTTACGTGAACGCGTTTCATCATCGATACCCCGGAATCACCCAGGACGTTCTTCGACTCGCCCGCAACCACGCCGGACTAACACCCTACGGGTGGATTGCGGCGGAGTTACCCCCGGTGGGCCTGGTGGTTGACCTGGCGTGTGGGGCGGGCCCTCTCGCGGAGTTGGTGGGGTCCTCTCGGTGGCTCGGACTCAACATCTCGGCGGCGGAGGTCGGACGAGCGAGAGATGAAGGGGTTCGTGGGGTCGTGCGAGCGGATGTGCGGGCGGTCCCGCTCGCGAGTGCGTCGGTGGACACCCTCGTCTGCTCGATGGCCCTCATGGTCGCTCCCGTCGCTGATGTCTTTCGGGAAAGTGCTCGCTTGCTTCGTCCCGGAGGGTGCCTCATCGCGACGACCCCCACGTGGCGAGGGCAAGGGTGGGCTGACCTCCGACGGACCTGGACGCTGTGGCGCGCGTGGGGGGACCGTCCCCAGTTCGCGAGCCGTTCACGGGAGAGTGCTCGATGGGCGACGTACTACGGCATGGAGGTCGCCAGTGATCTCGTTGATCGATTCGATCTGCCTCTCGATCGAGACTCCGCGCAACTACTCGCGGACTCCCTCTACGCCCCCAGATCCACCGACGAATCTCGCCGGCGACTAGTCGACGGACTCCTAACGCTGCCGGACGGGAACTTCTCCCTCGTTCTACGTCGCCAACGTTGGGTGGTCGCACCGCTGCGGACCAGTCGGGGTCCTACGCCTTGAGTGGCGGAGTCGAGGGGCGGTAGGTGAGCAGCACGGGGGAGTCGTGCAACCGCGCTGAGACGCCGGGAATCCGGCTGAGGGCCGCCCCGAAAGTAACGCTCAGGGCGGCGGTTGCGATAATCCAGGAGTAGGGGGCGGGGGGCCACGGATGGAACGTGTCGTAGACGACAACCCCGAGGACGAGAACCCCGAGAAGCAGTGCGAGGAGTGACCGGAGCGAACCTCGCTGGCGGACCACCCACACGGCCGCCGCGCCCACGGTGAGTAGGTACGCGAGAATGATGAGATAGGCACCGTACTCGACTATCAGAGTGAGGGCTCGTACTGCGGTGGGCTCTGTCGAGAAGGCGAGAAGGAGAGCGAGCGACGACGCGGCCGTCACGAGCAGGGCACCGTGGGGAGTGCCGTGACGAGGGTGCACGGCGGTGATGAAGCGCCGCAAGGGTCCCGGGGAGAAAACATCGCGACCGAGGGCGTAGATGAGTCGATTCGCGGCTACGACACAGGCGAGTTGTGCGCCAAAGGCACTGATGACGCCCGCGATGTTGACCGCCGTCCCCATGCCGGAACCCACGTAGGTCTGGCCCAAGTGAACAAATGGCGCCGGGTCGTTCGCGAGGCTCGCCGGTGACGCGTACGCGTTATCCGCAACCCACGTAAAAAAGATGTAGACCAGTGCTGAACCCACGAGAGACGCCGCGATGGCCCGCGGAATCGATCGGTGCGGAGCGGTGGACTCCTCTCCGAGAACGGCGGCACCCTCGAAGCCACTGAAGGCGCCGAAGGCGTTGACGACACCAAGCCCGAGGGCGCCCCAGCTCACCCCCCGTGGTGAGAAGGGGTGGAGGGAGAGCGCGTGGTGGACTCCGCTCCTGCCGATCACCGCGACGGCGACGACGGCGAGGAGTACGACCGCGACAACCTCCACCACCAACATGACGGATGTGGCGTACTGGAGGGGTCGATAGGCCACGGCGATGGTCAGGACAAAACCGGCGAGGGCGAAGAATATCCACGGTAAGTGCACTCCGACCGAAGCCGCTAGGTTCTGGGCAATGTCGGCACTCGAGGCGTAGACCGCACTCGCGAAGGAGATATAAACGAGGAGCAGCGTCCAAGCGGACACGAATCCGAATCGGGGACCTAGGGCAGCCGCGTTGAAGGCGTAGACCGAACCGGCGCTGTGCATTCGTCGGGAGAAGATGACGAAGGCGTACGCCACGAAAGACATGGCGACGAATCCCAGGAGATACGCGAGGGCGCCCGCGGGGCCGACCAGTGACGCGAGTACGGCGGGACCCACAATCACGCCAGCGACGGGGCCCTGAATCCCTACCGAAAGCGCCAGGGTTCGCCAGGTTTTGAGGTGATTTGCTCGTAAGGGATCGACCCCGGACACATTGCTAGGCATTGCGTGAAAGAACGCGCGGAAGCGGTGCATTATTCCCGTTGTCTTTTCCGACGAACCTCCGTCACCGTTCGTTGGAGTCCACGGGGTGGTTCAGGGGAGAACCTCCATCCAGAACTGTTCGTTCGCGTGGTCGGGTGAGTTAGGACTTGCCGCCTCCAAGTCCGTGGCGGGGAATGGCGTCCCCACGGGAAGCGTCTTACCGGCGTCGAGAAAACAACGGGTCATATCGATCGAAAAGCTCAGTTCGTTGGATGGCGCGTTCGTGGCGGCGTGATCATTCGACGAGTCAACCAGCATCCCGGCCCCCGGGGGCGGAGCCGAGGCCCCACTGCCCTGGAGTGTTTGGGGGTCAACCAGACTCAAGGTCGGACTCAGCGAGGACGTGACGTACGACCCGAGCGAGCACGAGCCGACACCGCCGAGATTGAGGACGTACCACAGATGTCCAATGTCCATCCACGGAGGTTCCCCCGCGCCCGCCACTCCGGCTCGTTGGGGTCGAAAGAAATGGAACGTGGCGATGACGTGACCAGTACTGGGATCGGGGTGAAGTATGAACGGCTGGGCCGCTGACCCGAGTGGATTAAGGGAGCCGTACGTGACCGAATTGGAGTACCCCGTGCTGTCACTCACCGTCGTAATCGCCGGAACCGTGACGAAGACGAACTGAATTGTGGTGGGTGTCTGTTGCCAGGTTGATCCCCCATCCGTCGAACTCGTCACCGTAATAACGTCGCCCGAGCCCACCTCTGATGAGGGGGCGACGGGATTGAGGGAAAACTCTTGCAATCCCCCCGTGGTGGTTCCCAGTAATCCAGCGGGTGCGCTGGGCCCAATAATTTCGCCGAAAAGATTGGACATGTTGAGAGCCGTACCGGGAAAGGGGGTGGTGGAAAACGTGCCACCCAGTCCCGCCTGTCCGTTTTCTAGAACGGCTTGTCCCGATCCACCGTCGGAACAAAAGGACAAGCCGTAACAGTTGAGGTCAACACGAAGTGCGGGAGTGATGGAGCTCACCGAGGGGAGCCCCAACAGTTTGATGTTGAGAGAAGATTCGAGGGTTTGATCGATGGACGCGGTCGTCACTCCATGTACGTCGGCGTTCACCGCGTGGTCCACGTAGAGGAAGAGTTGGGACATCCACGGTGACACGGTGGATGTGGTTGACACCGTATGCGAGGTCACACGACTGGTGGATTGGGGTTGCAGGGCCGCTAAGACCTTGTTGCCGCTGGGGGCGATGTTGAACAGTGCCGCGACGCCGCTGCAGTCCGGATCTCCTCCGAGCCCCCGGGACGAGGGGCAGGGGTGACCACGCTTGGCCACGGCGGCGAGCAGGGCGGTCAACGACGTCAGTCCAAGATTTTTTCCATTGCCAGCGGGACGAAGAGTGGCGCCCTTACCGGCCGAAAAGGCCCACCGATTAGCGACGAGACCTCGAGTCGTTGAAGTGGTGGCAAAGCCGTACGTCGAATGCATTGTGACGGCGCCTAAGTTCAGCGGGCCGGAGAATCCCGTATGAAAGACCGTGTAACGAGCCATGGTGAAGGGCGTCGCCGCAACGACTTCGCCCCCGTATCGCCCCTTCGGAGTAATGAAGTGCAACGTCCAGGTGGGTCCCGGCTGGGCGAGAGAGAACATCACGTCGCCTGAGTACCGGATGGTTTCTTGGCTCGTTCGGCCACTGCCGATGGCGAGCGCCACGACGGTCCACCCTCTCAGATTGTGAACCCTTCCAGTGATACGCGAAGCCGCAATCGCTGACGAATGTGTTGACGGCACTACTAACCCGAGAGATCCGATGGCGACACCGAGTGCGACGATGCGAAGACCGTGACGATGCATTACAACCTCCGTCCCCCGAAGACGAAGTAGGTGTACCACTCGTGTGCGATGGTCCACTCGGGACTTAAGTCCCTAATGTGGCGTCAAGGATCAGCCGTTTCAGTATCGCGCATCAGGCGGCGTTTCTGAGCAACAGATCAACTGAGTGACATCCCCTCACGTGGTGTAATTTTCCTCGTCCTTCGTGAAGTCGGGCCATCGGAGTAGTTTTGATGTGTCCCTGCTCGACACGAGGGGAATACTCTGATGATTCATCTGCATCAGAGACCTTTCGATGTACACCACCCCAGGGAACGTTAACCGCCCTCTCGGTAGGGGGTATCCATCTCACACCAAGTTCCGAACTGGGCCGGGTGCGTTCCTGATCGGATCAGTGCGGTGGTAGTCACATGGGCACCCCGCAAGGACAAAGAGTGACTAACCAACGAGCTAGGAGACCCTGTGTTTGTCACCGCATAAAGCGGCGCTCCAGGGGAGCCTTTTCGCATTCCAGAAGCAGAGGGTCCACGCGATATTGGGCGGTCTAGAACTTCTACCGCTCGGCGTCTGGTGGAGTTTTGAGTTGATTTAGGTCGGAAATTGGCCGGAACTGGCAATGTAGTCTGCGCCAATGGCGCCGTCGGTGGGGAAATCAGGCTTGATGGGCAGCCTTACCGAAGCTGTGACAGGGGCGC
>JAGXAY010000184.1 GCA_018971385.1 Acidobacteriota bacterium
CAACGCCACAGCCCCCACAAGACACAGAATGAAGGCGTAAGGTACGTTCCATACGCCGGCCTGCACGCCACTAATGATTGGTCCGGCAATGTAGCCGGCCTGAAACGGGCGTATCACGAGCGATACGCCCTGGAGTCCGATGAACGTCACCAGAGTGGCCGCCACCGGAGTGAATACTCGGCTCTGTACGAGTAACCCGTTAACCGTTCCCACGGCTGCGGCCACCACCAGCATGATGACGAAACCGACGATCACTGTCCCGACGTGGGAACTGTTCGTTTCGAAGACCGAGCCGATGACGGCGGTCAACCCCACCAAGGGTCCGGCCGACAGATCTATCCCCCCCGTGAGGATGACAAATGTTTCACCGAAGGCGACAAAGGCCAGCCCCGCCACGAGCAAAAACAATCCATTGAGGTTAAAAGCCGAAAGAAAACGGGGAGAGTGAACCGCGGTGAATATCGTCACGATGGCGGTAATGAACCCCAGTACGACCGACGCCCCGTAATCGCTTCGACTAAACGTCTTTACCCAACTATTCCGTGATTTTGAATCGGCACTCGACGAATCGGCGTGATGCGATTTGGTTGCAGTAATGATGGATTCTGTAATTCGCGATGTCGTGACGTCCGCACCGTAAATTTCGGACACCTTGTGCCCCGCGGACAACGTCACGACCCGGTCACAAATTCCCGAGAGCTCGCGGTTGTCGGACGAGACCACCACGACCGCAACACCACTTTCCGCAATGGAGCGCAAAATCCGGTAGATCTCCGCGCGGGCGCCAACGTCCACTCCTTGAGTTGGCTCGTCCGCAAGAAGAACCTTCAGGTTCTTAGTCATCAGTGACCTCATGAAGAGGACCTTTTGCTGGTTGCCCCCCGACAACGACTTGACGTTAGCGTCCACTGAACTCGCCTTAAGGGCGAGTTCAGCACCCTGCCTCGTGACAGCGCCTACTTCTTGGCGAGACCGTATGACGCCAGCACGAGAAAACTCGCGGAGATTGGAGATTGCCGCGTTCTCGCGAACCGACAATGACGTCATCAAACCCTCATTGAGGCGGTCCGCCGACAGGTACACCACACCTTCGCGAAGTGCAACGGAGGAGTTCCGCAATTTTTTGCGCACTCCCTGAATGAAAATCTCGCCCGAAGAGTGTCCTAAACCGGCGAGAGCACGCAGCAACTGAGTTTGCCCGTTGCCAATGACTCCGGCGATGCCAACAATTTCGCCCGCGTGAACCTCCAGGTTCACTCCAAAAAAGCCATCACCACTGAGCGACATCGTCGAGAGAGTTAGAGGGCCAACGTCCCCCACGTGTTTCGCGGGGAACTCGTGAGCCAGATCACGACCCACAATCAGGCTGAGAATTTCCTGGTCGTTGACATCAGCCACGTTGAAAGTTCCTCGAACTTCGCCGTCTCGAAGAATCGTGACTTTGTCGCAGATTCGACGAACTTCGGTCAACCGGTGAGTGATGTAAATCACAGCAACTCCCGAGGCCGCTAGTTCGCGCACTCTGTCAAACAGCATGTCCGTTTCGAGAGA
>JAGXAY010000062.1 GCA_018971385.1 Acidobacteriota bacterium
GGGCAAAACCTTCGCCGCGGCGAAGGGTGAAGCGTCGAAGTGCGCCATGACCATGCGCTACTTCGCCGAACACGCCGAGGCGATGCTGGCCGAAGAGTCCATCCCCACCTCGGGCTCGCGCTCGGGTGTGCGCTACGAGCCGGTGGGTCCTCTACTCGCCATCATGCCGTGGAACTTTCCGTTATGGCAGATCATCCGTTTCGCCGCACCCCAACTCATGGTGGGAAACCCCATCGTGTTGAAGCACGCTCCGAACGTGCCGGGTTGCGCGGCCTACGTCGAGAACCTCTTCGCCCGTGCCGGCTACGCCCCGGGGGTCTTCACCAACCTCTTCATTGAGGTCGACGCCATCGAGTCGGTGATTGCCGACGAGCGCATTCGGGGCGTGACACTCACGGGTTCGGAACGAGCCGGTCGATCCGTCGCGGCGTTGGCCGGAAAGTATTTGAAGAAGTGCGTTCTGGAACTGGGAGGCTCCGACCCCTTCATCGTCACCGCGTCGGCCGATCTCGACCGCACGGTACCGATGGCGGTGACCGCCCGAGTGCAGAACAACGGACAGGCCTGCATCGCCTCGAAGCGATACATCGTGGTGCGCTCCATCGCCGAGGAGTTTCTGACTCGATTCGCCGACGCGATGGGAGCCGTGGTGACCGGCGACCCCATGGCGACCGAAACCACCCTCGGCCCCATCGTCTCCCAGTCCCAGGTGGAGTTGCTCGACGCGCAGGTCTCGAGTTCCCTCGCCCTCGGGGCTCGCGCCCTCGTGGGCGGTACTCGCCCCGAGGGCCCCGGATTCTTCTACCCCGCCACGGTGCTCGTGGACGTTCCCGGTGACGCGCGCGCGAGCTGTGAGGAGCTGTTTGGTCCGGTTGCCGTGGTGAAGATCGTGGAGGATCTGGACGAAGCCCTAGCCGTCGCGAACGACACACCCTGGGGACTCGGCGCGTCGGTCTGGGCGCAAGACCCGGATGAGATCGACCGAGCGATTGCGGGACTCGAGACGGGCATGGTGTTCGCCAACGCCATCGTGGTGTCCATGCCGGAGCTCCCTTTTGGCGGTGCGAAGAACTCCGGCTTCGGTCGAGAACTCGGAACTCTCGGCATTAAGGAGTTTTGCAACGCGAAGAGTTACTTCGTGGCGTGAGCGTGCACTACTTCGATCACGCCGCGTCGGCTCCGCGCAGTTCCCGAGTGGCCGACGCGATGGCTCCCTTCGAACGGGGCGTCGTCGGTAACCCGTCGGGAGCCCACCGGGCCGCCCGTCTGGCCCGCCGCGCTCTCGAAGACGCCCGCGATTCCGTAGCGGGCCATCTCGGCCTTCCCGCAACGGGGGTGGTGTTCACCGGCGGTGGTACCGAGTCGTGCACTCTCGCGCTCGCCGGAGTGATGGCGAGGCGCCGCACCTCGTCGCGGCGCGGACTGGTCGTGTCCTCCATCGAACACCACGCCGTGCTCGACGCCGCCGACCTGTGCCAACGTGAGTACGGGGCCGACCTCACCCACCTCGGGGTCACGCCGAGAGGGGTCATCGATCTCAACCACGCGGATCGCGCCGTGTCCGACACGACGGCTCTCGTGAGTGTGATGACGGTGAATAACGAAACGGGGGTCCTCCAGCCCATCGGGGAGGTCGCCGAACGAGCCCACGAGCACGGGGCGCTTCTGCACACCGACGCCGTCGCCGCCGCGCCATGGGTCGACTTACGGGAGTATGTGGCCTCCGCGGATCTCATCTCGCTGGCCGCTCACAAGTTAGGTGGACCGGTGAACTCGGGGCTCCTCGCGGTGCGCCCCGGCGTCGACATCCTCGCTCGATCCCCCGGAGGGGGTCAAGAGCGGGGATGGCGGGGCGGAACCGTGGACGTTGCCGCCGCGGTCGGATTGGCGGCGGCTCTCGAGGAGACGGTGGAGAGGCGCGTAGCGACGCTGGCCCACGCGGCCCGGCTCCGTGACCGTCTCTGGGCGGGTGTCGCCGACCTCGATGGTGTCCATCGGACGGCGGACGTCGACACGGCAGTTCCCGGGACCCTTCACCTGTGCGTGGCCGACGTCGCTAGCGACGAGTTGTTGTTTCTCCTCGACGAAGCGGGAGTCTGCGCGTCGGCGGGGGCCGCCTGTTCGAGCGGGGCCGCCCAATCCAGCCACGTGCTGGCCGCCATGGGGGTGGCGAACTACCTAGCCCGTGGGGCTCTCCGTCTCTCCTGGGGTGCAGAGACCACCGACGCTGACGTCGACGCGGCGATTCGGGCGCTGCGCGACGCTCATCACCGTCTACGAGGTGGCGAGGTCCTGGCAGACTAGGGGAGTGAAAGTCCTCGTCGCAATGAGTGGGGGCGTCGACTCCTCCGTGGCCGCCGCCCTCATGGTGCGCGAGGGCCACGAGGTCGCCGGGGCTACTCTCAAACTCTGGGGGGGATCATCCGACTCCGGGTGCTGCTCGGTGACTGACGTGGACGACGCCCGTCGAGTCGCCCAAGTCCTCGGCATCGACCACTTCGTCTTCAACTACACCGAGGAGTTCTCTCGACACGTGGTGGAGCCCTTCGTGGCCGACTATCGCCGGGGTTACTCTCCCAACCCCTGTATTGAGTGCAACCGACACGTCAAGTTCGATCTCTTCATTCAGCGAGCCCGCCGACTCGGATTTGATCGAGTGGTCACGGGCCACCACGCCCGTGTTGTCGAGACGGCGCGAGGTCGTGAGCTCTTTCGTGGGGCCGACCCGGCGAAGGATCAGAGTTACGTGCTCGGCTATCTCGGAGCGAAGGAGTTAGACGTGCTCGACCTGCCGGTCGGCGAGTTCACGAAGGACCACGTGCGCGAGTTGGCGGAGGAGTGGGGGCTACGAACCTGGAACAAGCCGGATAGTCAGGACGTATGTTTCATCCAGGCCAGTGCCGGACGAGAGGCCTTTCTGCGCCAGTACTTCGAGCCAACCTCGGCCGTGATGGTGGACGTCGACACCAACGAGGTAGTGGGCGACGTACCCGCAGCCGAGCTCGTTACGGTGGGCCAGCGTAAGGGCGTCACCCCGGGACGACACGGCGAGCGACGATTTGTCACCCGAGTGGATCTCTCGGCCCGGCGAGTCGACATCGGACCACTCGAGAAGACCCTCGTCTCGGGAGTCAGCTTGCTGGGCTCTCCTCGGGTCAACGAGCGCATCACGTTGAGTGACGGCGACGCCGTTCTCGCCCAAACGAGCGCCCACGGCGAACCCCGTCCGGGCCGCCTCTACGTGGACGAACAAGGGTGGCGCGTGGAGTTCGAACGTCCCGAGCGAGCGGTTGCGGTTTCCCAGAGCGTGGTTCTCTACGATCCTCAGGAACCCGAGCGCGTGGTGGGGGCGGCTCAGGTGGCTCCGTGACGGACCGGTTGGAGTATCTCCGGAGCGAAGTAGCACGACACGCTCGGGCCTACTTTGAGCACGACACTCCCGAGATTCCCGACGCCGACTACGACGCACTGGTGCGTGAACTACGAGCCCTCGAGGCCGACGTTCCCGGAGGGAAACTGAGTGAGACCGTCGGGGCGCCCCCGTCGACGACCTTCGACCCGGTGGTGCACGCCGAACCCCTCCTCAGTCTCGACAACGTGTTCGACGCGGCCGAGCTCGCCACGTGGGCGGAGCGCACCTTACGAGTCGTGGAACTGTCGCCCGACGAGTGTGAGTTCAGCGTGGAACCGAAAATTGACGGATTGGCCCTCTCTATCCTCTACGAGGAGGGACGTCTTCGGCGCGCCGCGACCCGTGGTGACGGCCGGGTGGGCGAAGACGTCACCGACAACGTGCGGACCATCGCCTCGATTCCCACCGCCGTGCCGACGCGCTCTCGACTGGAGATCCGCGGAGAGGTCTTCATGGAGAAGGCCGCCTTTGAGGCCCTCAATGAGGCACAACGTGCTCGCGACCTTAAAGTCTTCGCGAATCCCCGAAACGCGGCGGCCGGATCTCTGCGACAAAAGGACCCGTCAGTCAGTGCGTCACGGCCCCTCGACTTTCTCGCGTACCACGTGGTGGATCTCGACGAGACGGAGCACGTCGTGAGCCAGTCCGCGGCACTCGAGTTGCTGCGCGAGTGGGGATTTCGGGTGGCCGCGGAAGCCCGTCGAGTCCGGGGAGTGAGTGCGGCCGTCGAGGCGAGCGACTGGCTCCTGGCCCACCGCCACGATCTGCTCTACGAGATCGACGGCGCGGTGATCAAAGTCGACGACCTCGCGCTACGGAGTCGGCTGGGCTCGACCAGTCGCGCTCCCCGGGGCGCCATTGCGCGAAAGTTCCCCCCGGAGGAGCGTATGACTCGCCTTCTCGCCATCGAGGTCTCCATCGGTCGTACGGGGCGAGCGACCCCGTACGCCGTTTTGGAGCCGGTGGTCGTGGCGGGCTCAACAGTGGCCATGGCGACCCTTCACAACGAGGATCAGGTGAGGGCGAAGGACGTCCGACCGGGCGACCAGGTCATCGTCCGTAAAGCGGGCGACGTCATTCCCGAGGTCGTGGGACCGGTCCTTCGTTCCGGTGCCCCCCGGTCCGATCCCTGGGAGTTTCCGTCGACGTGTCCGGAGTGTTCGTCACCCCTCGAGCGCAGCGAGGGGGAGAGCGATACCTACTGTCGGAACCCGCGTTGTCCCGCGCAACTCCTCGAAGGCATCGTGCACTTCGCGTCCCGCTCCGCGCTCGATATTGAGGGTCTGGGCGAAGTACGCGTGGCCCAACTGCTCGAAGTGGGACTGGTGAAAGACGTCGCGGATCTCTTCGTGCTTCGCGAGAGCGACCTCGCCAGTCTCGACGGCTTCGCCGAGTTGTCCGCCCGCAATTTGATTGAGGCGATCGCCGGCGCGAAGTCGGCGCCCCTGAGCCGATTTCTCGTCGGACTCGGAATTCGCCACGTGGGCCCCGTGGCGGCGCGGGCCCTCGCCACCCGATTCGGAACGTACGAGGCGTTGCGTAACGCCGCTCTCGACGAGCTCGAGGCGACCGACGGCGTCGGGCCGATCATCGCGCAGTCGGTCTACGAGTACTGCCGAGATCCCGAGGCCGAGGTTCGTTACGACGCGCTGCGACGAGCGGGCGTGGCCTTGGCCGAACCCCGGGAGACGGGTTCAGGTCCGCGGACCCTCGAAGGCCGCGCCGTCGTAGTGACCGGTTCGCTCGAGGGCTGGAGCCGGGACGAGGCGGAGGCCGCGATTATCGAACGGGGCGGAACCAGCCCCGGCTCGGTGTCGAAAAAGACGTTCTGCGTGGTGGTGGGAGACGCCCCCGGAGCCTCCAAGGTCACCCGAGCGCGAGCTCTCCAGATTCCGCTGGTTCCGGGCCGAGCGTTCCGTGAACTGCTCGAGAGCGGCGTCGTGACTGAGGTTCTCGGCGAGGACTCATGAAGTACCGTGGGGGCAGCCATGAGTGAGCCCATCTACGCGCCCGGAGACTTGGTCGTTGGGCGCTACCGCATCGTCGCCCTGATCGGCACGGGTCCCACTCTCGAGGTGTATCGCGCCGAGGAGATCACGCATTCAGATCCGGTGGCGTTGCACGTTCTTCGCCCCTACCTCGCCCATACGGAGGAGGTTCGTCGACAGTTTCGTAACCAGATTGTGGCGTCGGCGCGGCTTCGGCACCCCCATTTGGTGAGCGTGATCGATGGTGGGCAGTCTCGGGGAGCTATTTTTCAAATCACCGAATACGTGGGCGGAGGGCCGCTCGAGGATCTCCTGAGGGAGCGACGCTCGCTCGGCGTGGCCGAGAGCGCCGCGCTGGGTCGAGATGTGGCGGACGCCCTCGCGTATCTCCATCGCGGCGGTTTCGTCCACGGAGAAATCAGCCCCACCAAGATTCTGTTTCGTGAGGCGGGCTCCGGTCAGGTGGTGTTGAGCGATCTCGCTACTCGGGGACTCAATCGCGAGCGCTTCGCAACCCCTTTCGCGGCCGTCCGTTACGCCAGCCCCCAACTGCTCTACGGGGCCCCGCCCGAACCGTCCGACGACGTCTACGCTCTCACCGTCGTGATCTATGAGATGGTGACCGGCACGTCACCGATCGACGGGCAGTCGGTCGAGGAGGTTCGCGCGTTTCGTGGCCTCCGGCCGTTGCCCTCTCGCCCCGAGCTGGGACCACTGAACGAGGTGCTCCAGCGAGCGAGTACTCCCGACGCCCTCACCCGCTCGAGCGCCGAAGAGTTGCGTGACGCCCTCTCCGAACTCGCGCAGGATGTTCAGCCCTTTCGCCGGCCTGAACCGGGCGCCGCCCCCACGTTGCTCTCGTCCCCACCCCCGCCGGCTCGTTCCTCCATTGGATTTCACGCCCCTCGTCCCGACGAGGTGGTCGGGGGAGTGGCCCCGACTCGCCTGACGCCGACTCGCCCCCTGGAGCCTCCCGTCCCTCCGGTGAATCAGCCGGTCGCTCGTCGGCGTCGCCCCCTCCGCCTCATCGTGGCGGCCCTCCTCGTGGTACTAGCCCTCGGAGGGGTCGCGGCGTGGAAGCTCGGGTGGTTGTCCTCGACCATTCCGACGCCCCAAGTCGTTGGCTTGACCCTGAGCGAAGCGACGCAACTCGCGAAGTCCGACAATCTGACCTTGGCGGTGACTCGCGAAGAAGCTTCGTCCAGTGTGGCAAAAGGTGTCATTCTCTCCCAGAGCCCGTCCGCCCAATCGTCGATTCCCGCCGGGGGCACCGTGTCCGTCGTGCTCTCGGCGGGCAGATCTCTCGTCACACTGCCCACGACACTTCTCTCTAAGCCCTGCGCCACCGACACCGCCACTCTTCACGGACTGGGCGTGGTCGCGACGTGCCCCCCGAGCGCTCTGGTGCACTCCTCGAGTGTCGCCAAGGGATTGGTGGTTCAGATTCGCTACCAGAGCCAGATCAACCCGTTGGCGGTACCCACCGGAGCGTCGGTCATCCTGGTCGTGAGTTCGGGCCCCGTCGCGCCACCGACAACAACCTCCACCGTCGCGCCCACCTCCACGTCGACATCGACCTCCACCGTCGCGCCCACCTCCACGTCGACATCGACCGTTCCACCCTCTTCCACCTCGACATCAACCTCGACCTCGACCTCCACAACGACCTCCACGACCACCACGGTTCCCGCATCGGGGACCGTCGCGGTGCCGAACGTCGTGGGAGACACCCGGTCACAGGCTCTCGCGGCGATGGGTTCGGCGGGCCTGTACGTCTACACCTCGGGTCCCGGAGCCGGCACCACGCTGTGGAAAAAGGTCGTGAGCGAGATCCCCGCTGCGGGAACCACCGTGAAGGTCGGAAGCTACGTCTCGCTCAACGTGACCGAGTAAATCCAGGTTCTTCGACGGTCCGGGTAGTCTGGTCCCTCGGACCCGACGGTGGGGGCCGAGAGAAAGGATGAGACGGTGAGTTCATCGCTGAGCCGCGACGATGTTGCCAAGGTCGCCCGACTCGCTCGACTTCGTCTGAGTAACTCCGAGCTCGACCTCTTTACCGGGCAACTGGCCCAAATTCTCGATCACGCGAGCGATATCGCGGCCCTGGATCTGAAGGACCTCGCACCGACCGCTCACCCTTTCGGCCTCACGAACGTGTTTCGCGACGACGTCGTCGAACCGTCTCTCGACCCGACGGACATTCTCGACGAGGCTCCTGACGCGGAACAGGGTCGCTTCGCCGTGCCCCGCATTGTGGGAGAAGCGCCGTGAGTGCCCGCGCGACGGCCGACGCGGTGCGTCGGGGAGATCAGACGGCGGGCACCGTTCTCGAAGAGAGCCTCCGCCGTATCGACGCCGTGAATCCCGAGATCAACGCGTTCCTACGACTCGACGTCGAGGGTGCGCGGGCCGACGCGGCGCGCGTCGACGCCCTCGTCGCCGCCGGTGACGACCCGGGACCTCTCGCGGGCGTGCCGATTGCGCTGAAGGACAACCTGTGCCAACGCGGTGTCGTGACGACGTGCGCGTCACGCATCCTCGGCGACTGGCGACCGCCCTACGACGCGACGGTGGTGGAGCGACTTCGGGCG
>JAGXAY010000013.1 GCA_018971385.1 Acidobacteriota bacterium
GGGCGCTTCGAATCTCCTTCACCCCCGAGGCGACCGCCGAGACCGCCTCGACGTGGTAGCCGGCGTCGGCGGCGACGAGACGGGCGAGGGTGGTTTTGCCGCTCCCCGCCGGTCCCCAGAGAATCATCGAGACGAGGCGCCCCGACTGCACGAGACGGCGCAGGGGACCCGTGGGCCCGACCAGGTGATCCTGGCCGATGATCTCGTCCAGTGAACGGGGACGGAGACGATCGGCGAGGGGGGCTCCCGCCTCTCGGCGAGCGTCGGCGGAGGCGTCAAAGAGAGACGTGCGTCACCCCTTCGGCGCGGGTCGCAGGCGCAGTTCGCGCAGTTGACGCTCGGTGATCGACTTCGGCGCCCCGGTCATCAGATCCGCACCGGACTGGGTCTTCGGGAACGCGATGACTTCACGGATGTTGTCGACGCCGGCGAAGATGGCGACCAGGCGGTCGATGCCGAAGGCGAATCCCGCGTGGGGCGGCGCTCCGTACTTAAAGGCCCCGAGGAGGAAGCCGAAGCGACTCTCGGCCTCCTCGTCGCTGATGCCGAGGGCGCTGAAGATTCGGGACTGAATGTCGGAGCGGTGGATGCGGACCGATCCCGAGCCGAGTTCCCAGCCGTTCAGGACGAGGTCGTAGGCGGCCGAGCGCACCGAGAGGGGGTCCGTCTCGATCCTATCGAGGTCCTCGGGGTGGGGCATGGTGAAGGGGTGGTGCGCGGCGACGAGGTGACCCTCGTCGTCGACGCCCTCGAACATCGGAAACTCCGTCACCCACACGTAGCGGTAGGGACCCTCGGAGACGGGCGGAGCCCCGAGGGTGAGCCGGAGCGCCCCGAGCACCCGGCTCGCCAGGGCGAACTCGTCGGCGACGACGAGAACGAGGTCCCCCGTCTCGGCGCCGTCCACGCCGGCGAGGACGGCACTCTCCTCCGGGGTGATAAAGCGCGCGAGGGGTGAGTCGAGTCCCTCCGCCGTCACGCGGAACCAGGCCAGGCCCTTCGCGCCGAGTTGGCGAGCCTGCTCGGTGAGAGCGTCGAGACGGGCCCGGGACAACTGGGCCCCGCCGGGAACCCGCATCGCCTTCACGCAGGGGGCCTGGAACGCCTTCACCGCGGTCGACGCGAAGGCGTCGCTCAGGTTCTGTAGCTCCATGCCGAAGCGCAGGTCCGGCTTGTCGGTGCCGAAGCGGTCGAGCGCCTCGGACCAGGTCATGGTGGCGAACTCCCCGGGGTCCTCTCCCGTCGCCTCGATGGCGGCCGCGGCCACGGCCCGACTCACGAAGGCCATGATGTCCTCCTGGGTCACGAAGGAGGCCTCGAGGTCGAGCTGGGTGAACTCGAACTGACGGTCCGCGCGCAGGTCCTCGTCGCGTAGGCAGCGAGCCACTTGGAAGTAGCGGTCGAAGCCCCCGACCATGAGCAACTGCTTGGCGATCTGGGGACTCTGGGGGAGGACGTAAAACTCCCCCGAGTGCAGACGCGACGGCACGACGAACTCGCGCGCCCCCTCGGGGGTGGGGGCCCAGAGGAGGGGGGTCTCCACCTCCACGAACTCCTGGGCCGTCATCGAAGAACGGAGGGTCGCGACCACCCGGGCCCGCAGGCGCAGGGAGCGCTGCATCGCCTCTCGACGAATGTCGAGGTAGCGGTAGCGCAGACGGGTCGACTCGTCCACCTCCACTCGCTCGTCGAGCGGGAAGGGCACCGGCTCGGCCGCCGAGAGAACCTCGAGGTCACACTCGGTGAGCTCGACCGCCCCGGTCGCGAGACGGTCGTTGCGGGTCCCCTCGGGACGTCGAGTCACCGTTCCCGTGACCCTCACGACGTACTCCGGACGAACGTCGAGCGACCCCTCGACGACGCACTGGAGAAGGCCCGATCGGTCCCGCAGGTCGAGAAACGCCAGGTGTTCTCCGTGTTCGCGCCGTCGTGCGACCCAGCCGCACACGGTGATACGCCGACCCACCCACTCCTCGGTGACCGAGCCGACCAGAGCGTCTCGTAGTGACGTGGCCTCAAAGTTGTCCATGATTCTTCTGTTCTTCCTAACGTCGTAGTCGGCGAGCTAGTTCCTGGTCGAGCTGCGCGAGAGCGACGCTCTCCTGCTCCCCCTCCCGGCGCAGGTCGCGCAGGGTGACGAGTCCCGCGTCCAGTTCCCGCGGGCCCACGATGAGGGCGTAGCGCGCCCCCGAGCGGTCGGCCACCTTCATCTGGGCCTTCATGGAGCGGTGGTCGTAGGCGCGCCCCACGGAAAAGCCGGCGCCCCGTAGACGGTCCACGAGAACCGTGGCGTACTCTTCCTCGGTGGTGTCGACCACGAAGACGTCGAGAGTTCGATCGAGCAGGGGGGCGTCGTGCCCCTCGGCGGCGCGCGCCAGGAGCAGGCGTTCGACGCCACTCCCGAAACCGATTCCGCTCGTCGGGTCGCCCCCCAACTGCTCGGCCAGCTTGTCGTAGCGCCCGCCCCCGCCGACGGCGTTCTGGGCGTTACCGAGGGCGTCGGAGACGAACTCGAAGGTCGTGCGGGTGTAGTAGTCGAAGCCCCGAACGAGGCGGGGAGCGATCTCGGACTCGATGCCGATGGCCTTAAGCCCCTCGCGAACGGTGGTGAAGTGGTCACGACACTCGTCACAGAGGTGATCGATGAGCATCGGACCGGCACTGGTGACCGCGACGCACTCCTCCTTCTTGCAGTCGAGGAGGCGGAGCGGATTCTTCTCCCACACCCCCCGGTGCTCGTCGCAGAGTTCCTCCACGTGGAGCGCGAGGTGGTCGCGCAGGAGGGCCACGTAGCTCGCGCGACACGCGTCGTGGCCCATGGAGTTGATGAGAAGGCGCACCTGACGCAGTCCGAGCGCGTCGTAGAAGCGAGCGGCGAGGGAGATGACCTCGACGTCGAGGGCCGGGTCCTCCGTGCCGAGGGCTTCCACCCCCACCTGGTGGTGCTGGCGGTACCGTCCGGCCTGGGGCCGCTCGTAGCGAAAGGCCGGCGTGATGTACCAGGCCTTGAACGGGGTGAGGGGGTGGTGCTGCACGAAGGCCCGCACCACCGAGGCCGTGCCCTCGGGGCGTAGCGCGAGTCGTCGACCGGCCCGGTCCTCGAAGACGTACATCTCCTTGCTCGCGACCTCCGACTCCTCTCCGATACCGCGGTGAAAGACGCCGACGTCCTCGAAGAGGGGCGAGAGAATGAGGGAGAAGCCGTAGCGGTGAGCGAGGGTCGCGAACAGGCCGACGAGCCCCTCCCACTCGGCCGAGTCCGGTCCGAGGACGTCGCGCGTGCCGATGGGGGCGTTAAAGGTGGGGTTCTCGCTCACGTGGTCTTGTGGTGTCCTGGTAGTTGACGGAAGGCGTCGAAGACGCCGTCCACGGCCTTCAGGGCCGCCACCAGGCTACTCAAGTGGCTGGGATCAGCCAGTTCCACGTCGAAGATCATGCGCACGATTCGCGATCCGGACGTCGCGGTCGAAGAGGAGATGATGTTGAGGTGGTGTTCGGCCACCACCCGCGAGACGTCGAAGAGCAGTCGGGCGCGGTCGAAGGCGAGCACCTCGAGGACCACCCGGTACTGTCCCCTCGATCCCCCGTCCCACTCGACGTCGATCACCCGCTCACCCAGGCGATGGGCGAGGGCGACGGCGTTCGAGCAGTCGTCCCGGTGCACCGAGACCCCCCGGCCCTGGGTGATGAATCCCATGATGGGGTCCCCGGGCACCGGTGAGCAGCACCGCGCGAGGTGCACCATCACGTCGTCGAGGCCCTCCACGTAGACGCCCGCCCCCCGGCGAGAGAATCGCTGCGTGCGCGGGGTGCGCGAGACGGTGGTCGGCAACTGCTCGCTCGTCCCCCCGTGGAGTTCCCGTTCCAGGCGCTGAACAACGGCCAGCGCCGAGATCTGGTGGGAGTCAATCGCCATCAAAAGGCCGTCCAGATCGTCCACGTTGGATGCGGCGATCACCCGCTCGAGGGCGTCGGAGTTGAGAGAGGTGGCGATGGGCAGACCCTGGCGACGTAGGGCCCGAATGAGCTCCTCCCGTCCGGCCTCGATGGCGTCCTCGCGGCGCTCGCGCTGGAACCACTGGCGAATCTTCGCCCGGGCCCGCGAGGACTGCACGAAGGTCAGCCAGTCGCGCGAGGGTCCGGCCGAGTCGCTCTTCGAGGTCACGATCTCGACGACGTCGGCCGAGTGCAGCACCGTCTCCAAGGGGACGAGGCGGCCGTTGACCTTCGCCCCCACGCAGTGGTGACCCACCTCGGTGTGCACGGCGTAGGCGAAGTCGACGGTCGTCGCCCCCTCCGCCAAGGCGATCACCCGGCCCTTCGGGGTGAAGACGTAGACCTCGTCCTGGCCGAGGTCGAGCTTCATCGCCTCGAGGAAGGCGATGGGATCGCTCTCCTCCTCGTGAACGTCGGCCAGACGCTGCATCCAGGCGAGTTCGCGGGGGCTCGCGCCCTCCTTGTAGCCCCAGTGGGCGGCGACGCCGAACTCGGCGCGCCGGTGCATCTCGTCGGTGCGCACCTGCACCTCGACGGACTTGCCGCGCGGCCCGATCACGGTCGTGTGGAGAGACTGGTAGAGGTTGAACTTGGGCGAGTTGATGTAGTCCTTAAAACGGCCCTGCACCGGGGACCAGAGCGCGTGGATCGCCCCGAGCACCGCCCAGCACTCCCGTTCCTCCTCGACGATGACCCGCAGGCCCACGAGGTCGAAGATCTCGTCGAACTCCTTGCCCCCGACCACCATCTTCTCGTAGATGCTCCAGAGGTGCTTCGGTCGTCCGGTCACCTCGCCCACGATGCCGAAGTCGTGCAACTTCGTCTTGAGCGTATTCATGACCTCGTCCAGGTAGGCCTCACGCTCGGGCTGGCGGGCGGCGACCATCTGTTCGATCTCGGCGTAACGCTTTGGGTGAAGGGTCGCGAAGCAGAGGTCCTCGAGCTGAGTGCGGACCTGTTGGACCCCCAAACGGTGCGCCAGGGGCGCGTAGACGTCGAGGGTCTCCTGGGCGATCGCCCGCTGGCGGTGCTGGGGCATGACCGAGATGGTGCGCATGTTGTGGAGCCGGTCGGCCAACTTAATCAGAAGGACCCGCCAGTCCTTGGCCATGGCGATGAACATCTTGCGGATGGTGGCCGCCTGCTGGGCCTCCTTGGAGTCGAACTCCAACCGGTCCAACTTGGTGACCCCGTCGACGATGTCGGCGACCCTCGGCCCGAACTCCGTCTCGAGCCACTCCCGGGTGACCCCGGTGTCCTCCACCGCGTCGTGGAGGAGGGCCGCCGCGACGGTCACGGCGTCGAGACCTAACTCCGCGGTGATGTCGGCGACGGCGATGGGGTGGGTCACGTAGGGCTCACCGGTGCGCCGGAGTTGTCCCTCGTGGGCGTTGATGGCGACGAGCCCGGCCCGACGAATGAGCGCCGAGTCGTCGGCCGGGTGGTGAGTCTCGAAGTGCGTGACGAGCCGCTCGACGCTACTCCAGAGGGCCGGATCGATAGCCGCCCGCGAGGTCAGACTCACCACGAGCTCAGCCTAGGACTCAGCGTCGCTTCGCCTTGCGCGCCCGGGGTTGGACCGAGGTACCGGGCGCCACGGTGAGTCCCGCGATGCGCTGGGAACTCTCGGAGGCCAGACGGGCCGCTTCGGCCGGCGAGAGGGCGTGGTGCCCACTCTTTCCGACGACCCGGGCCGCCAACTCCTGGTAGCGCGGTTCGCGCTCCTTGATCATGGCGAGGAGGGGCGAGGCGATAAAGATCGAGGAGTAGGCCCCCGAGAAGAGGCCGACGACGAGGGCCAGTCCGTAGTCCTGCAGGGTGATGGCGCCGAGAATGTAGGCCCCCACGATCAGCACCGCCAACACCGGCAAGATGGCCACGAGCGACGTGTTGATCGAGCGGGCCAGGGTCTGGTTCATGGAGAGATTGACCATGTCGGAGTAGGTGAGGTCCCCACTCTTCAAGATGTTGCGACTGTTGTCGCGCACTCGGTCGAACACCACCACGGTGTCGTAGAGGGAGTACCCGAGGATGGTCAGAACCGCGATCACGGTGTCCGGAGTGATCTGGAATCCGAAGAGGGAGTACACCCCCACGGTGACGAGGAGGTCGTGGACCATCGCGACGAAGGCGCTGAGGGCCATCTTGAACTCGAAGCGCAAACTGATGTAGGCCACGACGGCGACGAAGAACAAGAGCAGCGCGAGCAGGGCCCGGCTCGTGATCTGCGACCCCCACGTCGGCCCCACGCTGGAGGTGGACACCGAGTTCGGCGAGACTTTGGCGGCGCTCGCGAGGGCGCTCGCCACCTTGTTCGTCACCGAGACCTGTTGGCTGGAGGACAGATTGTTGAGGTCCGCCGTGACCTGGTAGGTGCTACTGCCGAGCTTTTGCACCGTGGGGTTGCTCAACCCCGCCGACTGCGCCGCCTGGGTGATGGCCGAGATGGAGGTCTGCGAGGAGTTCACCTGCCAGGAACTACCACCCCGAAAGTCGATGCCGAAGTTAAAACCCCGCACCCCGAGCGAGGCCAGCCCGATGAGGATGATGACGAGCGACACGCTGAACCACATCTTGCGCCGACCGACGAAGTCGACCGTCGTGAGACCCCGGTAGAGCCGCCCGAATCCGTTGTAAGAACGCGTCTCCACTACCTGCTCACTCATGAGCACTCCCCGCTCCGAGACCCGCGGCCATCGACAATCTCGACCCGCTCTGACCCTGACGACGCCCGAGCAAGATCACGAGCGGTCGGGTGAAGTACCAGGTGAAGAAGATGTCCATCAGCGTCGAGAGTCCGAGGAAGAAGGCGAAGCCGCGAACGTCCCCGACCGCCACCAGGTAGAGCAAGATGGCGGCGAGCAGGGAGACGGTGTCCGCGGCGAGCACCGTACGCCAGGCCGACTTGAACCCCCGGTCGACCGAGGTGCGAAGACTGCGCCCCGATCTCGCCTCGTCCTTTAATCGTTCGAAGTAGACGATGTAACTGTCGACCGTAATACCGATCGACACGATGAGTCCCGTCACCCCCGAGAGGGAGAAGGTGGGCGCGAAGGCGGTGTGACCGAGGGCGGAGATAATCGCCCAGAGCATCGCCGCCGTCGCGCCGAGACCGAGGAAGATCACCAGTCCGAGGAGGCGGTAGTAGAACATGACGTAGAGCATCACGAGCGCCAGTCCCGCGAGTCCCGCCCCGAGGGCCGCGATGAGGTCGCTGTGCCCGAGCGTCGCCGACACCGCCTGGGTGGTGAGCGGAAGTAGGCGGACCGGCAGGGCGCCGAACTGCATCGCCACGGCGAGGGCCTGGGCGCTCTGCTGGGTGAAGTTACCGGAGATCTGACCCTGGCCCCCGAAGGACGTGAAGGTGGTCTGGTTCGGCTGAATGAGGGGGGCCGACTGAATCACCCCGTCCAGTTCGATGGCGAGGTACTGGTGGAAGTTGGCCTGAGCCACCTGGTCCCACAGTTTGGACCCCGCCCCGGTCAGCGTGTACTGCACGGCCCAGGCCCCGGCGGCGTCGATGGTGGCGTACGCCTTCGAGATGTACGTACCGCTCAGCTCGGAGGGACCGAGGAGGTACCGAGTCGCGCCCTGGCCGACCTCGGGGAGAATCACGTAGTGACTGGCGACGTCCTCCGCGGGCGCCGTCGTCGCCACGTGGGAGAAGGACGGGTCCGCGCCGATCGCGGAGTTGATGGAGTATCCCTGGGCCGAGTTGTTCGGAGTGATGGCCAGATTGGCGGCCGAGAGGAGGTAGTTCGCCCCACAACTCGGGAGAGTGCCCTTCGAGAGGTCCTTCGCGCCCTTGACTTCGGGAGCGACCTGGCAGAGGACGGGTCGGAAGAACAACTGGGCGGTCTGGCCCACTTCGGCGAGGACCGCGCGGGCGTCCTGGACGCCGGGAACGGAGACGACGACGTTGGTGCCCTGGAGATTGACCGTGGCGCCCGACACCCCGAGCCCGTTGACTCGGTTGCTCAGAATCGAGACGACCTCCTGCATGTCGGCCTTCGTCGCCGGTTGGGCCGGCTTGTAGACCACGGAGAGCCCTCCGGCGAGGTCGAGACCTAACTTCGGACCCCAGCCGAGGGTGAGGGTCGTGGCGAGCGAGCCAATAGCGATCACGACGGTGATGAACAAGCTGACGAAGAGCGAACGGCGTGAGGCCGTCGGTCGGGCCCCGCGTTGGCGCTGACTGGTGGGAGTGGCCATTACCGGGCCCCGCCCCCCTCGCCCTCGTGAGTGGTGTCATCCGTGATCTGCGCCTGGGGCAGACCCGCTTCGTCCGGGTTGACCTCGGCCGACTCCGTCTCGTCGGAGGTCTCGGAGGAGATCTTTCGACCGATCGCGCTCGAGACGAACTCCAACTCCACGCCGGTCGTGGTGCGTAGCGTCACCGTGGTGTCACTCTGGGCGATGACCGTGCCGATGACGCCACCGATGGTCTGGCACTGGTCCCCCACCGTCACGCGACGCGCCTCGGCCATCTGGGCCTTGCGCTTCTGGGAGCGCGGACGCAAGAAGAAGTACCAAATCAACCCGAAGGCGACAATGTAGAGCACGAGCAGCAACGAACTCGAACTGCTCTTGGACGTGGTGGCAACGAACTGCAACATGGAGGGTCCTCCGTCGATAAACATAGAAACCCTACTCGTTTCGGCCGCTCCAACTAAACCAATCCCCCGCCGGGAACGGAAAGACCCAGGTGGGAGTAGGCCCGTTCCGTCGCGAGACGTCCCCGGGGCGTTCGTTGGATGAAACCCTCCCGCAGGAGAAACGGCTCGTAGGCGTCCTCGAGACTCGCGGGCTCCTCCCCGACCGCGTGGGCCAGGGTGCGTAGTCCCACCGGAGAGACTGCGAAGGGTCCGCACAGCAGTTCGAGGATGCGACGGTCGATCTTGTCCAGTCCCGAGCGGTCCACTCCGAAGAGGTCGAGCGCCCGGTCCGCCTCCGCTCCCCCCACCCGAGTCCAGCCCTCCACCGAAGCCACGTCCCGCACTCGCCGGAGGAGGCGATTGGCGATACGGGGCGTGCCCCTCGAGCGACGGGCGATCTCGTGGGCCCCGGGTTCGTCCACCTCTAGTTCGAGGAGCTGGGCGGAGCGCCGAACAATGCGGGTGAGATCGTCGGTGTCGTAGAGATCGAGTTGGGCGACGAAACCGAACCGGTCCCTCAGGGGCGCCGCCACTCGCCCCGTGCGCGTCGTCGCCCCCACCAGGGTGAAGGGCTCGAGTTCGAGACGAATCGAGCGCGCCGAGGGTCCCCGACCCACCATGACGTCGATGCGGCGATCCTCGAGCGCCGGGTAGAGAACCTCCTCGACCGCCCGCGGGAGACGGTGAATCTCGTCGATGAAGACCACGTCGCCCGCCGTCAGGTCGCTCAGGAGGGCGACGAGGTCGCCCGGGCGACCGAGTACCGGCCCCGAACTGACTCGGAGGCTCGCCCCCATCTCCGCCGCGACGATCGAGGCGAGGGACGTCTTACCGAGTCCCGGGGGACCGGCGAAGAGCAGGTGATCCACGCACTGGTGACGGGCCTTGGCCGCCGCGAGAACGATCCGCAGGTGGCCCACGAGTTCGGGCTGACCGACGAAGTCGTCGAGGGACTCCGGTCGAAGCGACCACTCGAGCACTCGGTCCCCTTCCGGGGCGAGTGGGGCGGCGTCCCGATTCTCACCCACATCGAGGTCCCGGCGCACCACTAGCGGGCCATCCGGGCGAGCGCGAGGCGTAGGGCGGCCGCTTCATCCTCCGGCCACTCGATTCCCCCGACGGCGTCGCCAATCTCGGCGCTCGAGTACCCGAGACCCCGCAGAGCGTCGAGTACCGAGTCGGGAATCGAGGGTTGCTCCGGGCTCACCAGTCGGCCGCGCAGTTCGAGCACGATGCGCGACGCGGTCTTCGGCCCGATGCCCGGAACCCGGGAGAGGGCCTTCGTGTCCCCCTCGTCGAGGGCCCGTCGTAGTTCCTCGAGAGAGAGGGTCCGTAGCGCGGCGAGGGCCGTCGAGGGTCCAATGCCCGGAGTCCCGTTCAGGAGTTCGAAGAGGTCGCGCTCCTCCACGGTGTCGAATCCGTAGAGCAGGAGAGCGTCGGTTCGAAGAACCGTCTGCACGAAGAACTCCCGGGACTCACCCCGCCGAGCACCCGCGACCGTGGTGAGCTGGTAGCCCACTCCCCCCACGTCGAGGACCACGACCGGACCCCGAACGTCGACGACTCGGCCCTTCAGCCACCCGATCACGGCAACGCCTCCGCCCAGCGTTCTTCCCGGGGCGCGACCCGGAGGTAGGTGAGGGCCAGTCCGAGGGCGTCGGCGGCGTCGGGCGGACGAGGGACCTCTCGCAGGTGGAGAAGACGGGTCACCATCTGTTGAATCTGCTCCTTCGTGGCCGCCCCGTATCCGCAGACCGCCAACTTCATCTCCTGACTGGTGAACTGGCGCACGTGGGCGCCGCGCAGCCCGGCGAGGGCGATGGCGATGCCGCTCAACTGGGTCACCGGCACGGCCGTGCGGGCGTTGCGCTGAAAGAAGACCTTCTCCACCACCACGACGTCGGGGCGGTACTGCTCGTAGAGGGCGCTCAGATCCCGGGCCAGATCGGTGAGACGATCCTCGGTCGCCCGACCGGGCGAGGTCTCTAGGACCCCGGCCGCCACCGCCCGGGGGCTCCCCCCGTTTTCGGCGTCGAGGAGCCCGAAGCCGCAGCGAGTGAGACCGGGGTCGACGCCCAACACGAACATGTGTTCGACTTTAGCGGGCGCGAGACCCGTGACCGGGGACTACTCCGCGGCCACGCTCGCTAGCAGGTCGTCGGAGATGTCGAAGTTGGCGAACACGTTCTGGACGTCGTCGTGTTCGTCGACGGCGTCCATCAGACGCAGGATCTTCTTCGCCTCCGTCTCGTCCCCGACCGGGATGACGTTCTGGGGCACGAGGGTCAACTCCGAACTGAGGACACTGACGCCGCGGCTCTCGAGGGCGTCGCGCACCGCCATCAGTTCGGTCGGCTCGGTCGTCACCACGTAGTTGTCCCCCTGGGGCTCAAAGTTTTCGCCCCCCGCCTCGAGCACCCACTCCAGCAGCTGGTCCTCGTCGAGCGGCCCCTTCACCTCGAGGGTCCCCTTGCGGTCGAACTGCCAGGACACCGCCCCCGGCTCGGCGATCGTGCCCCCGTTCTTCGACAAGAGGTGCTTGATCTCGGCGCTCGTGCGGTTGCGGTTGTCGGTCAACGTCTCGATGATGAGCGCGACCCCTCCCGGGGCGTAGCCCTCGTAGGAGATCGCCTCGTAGCGCACTCCCTCGAGTTCGCCGGTTCCCCGCTTAATCGCCCGCTCGATGGTGTCGAGGGGCACGGAGGCGTCCCGGGCCTTCTGGAACATGGTGCGCAGTGCGGCGTTCGATTCGGGGTCACCCCCACCCTCTCGCGCCGCCACCTCCACCTGTCGAATCAACTTGGCGAAGACCTTGGCTCGCACCGCGTCTTTGGCGGCCTTCTGGTGCTTCGTCGTTGCCCATTTAGAGTGCCCGGACATTGTTCCTCCTACCCCGATTGGGGCCCCGTTATCGTAACGCTTCGGACATCGAGTCGAGAAACAACTGGTGTACCCGGTCCACCGGGGTGAGTTCGGGGTGAAACGAACACCCCCAGACCGGGCCCTGACGGACGAGGACGGGGTGTTCCCCGTCGCCGTGGTCGTAGGTCGCGACAACGTCCACGTCTGCGCCCACCTCTTCGATGCGGGGAGCCCGGATAAAGACCCCCGGCACGTCCCCGACTCCGCGCACCGCCACCGGTGCTTCGAAGCTCGCCACCTGGCGACCGTAGCCGTTGCGCCGCACCGCGACGTCGAGGGCGCCGTAGCTCCACTGGTCGGCCCGCCCGTCACTCACCGAGGTGGAGAGCATGATCAGTCCCGCGCAGGTCCCGAAGGTCGAGAGACCCTCCTCGAGGGCCCGCGCGAGGGGCTCGCGGAGGCCCGAGGTCGTGAGCAGGTAGGCGATCGTCGTCGACTCGCCCCCCGGTATCACCAGTCCGTCGAGTCCCGCCAACTGATTGGGACGGCGAACCCGTTCGGCCCGAACGTTCAGCCGTTCGAGGACGCCGACGTGTTCGCGAACATCACCCTGGAGGGCGAGAACACCAACCCGTCGCACTACCAGCCGCGCTCGGCCAAACGAACCTCGAGGGTCGCGGTCTCGAACCCCTTCATCGCGGCCCCGAGACCGGTCGACACCTTCGCCACGATGGCCGGGTCCTGGTAGTGCGTCGTCGCCTCAACGATGGCCTTGGCCATGCGAACCGGGTCGTCACTCTTGAAGATGCCCGAGCCCACGAAGACGGCCTGGGCGCCGAGCTGCATGACGAGGGAGGCGTCGGCCGGGGTCGAGAGACCCCCGGCGCAGAAGAGGGGAACGGGCAGTTCACCCGTTTCGGCGACCTCGCGCACGAGCGGGAGCGGGGCCTGGAGATCCTTCGCCAGGGCGTAGAGCTCCGTGGCGTCGGCGCTCTGGAGCCGGCGAATCTGGGTCATGATGGTGCGCAGGTGCCGGACCGCCTCGACGACGTTCCCAGTTCCCGCTTCACCCTTCGAGCGGATCATGCAGGCGCCCTCGCCGATGCGTCGCAGCGCCTCGCCGAGGTTGGTGGCTCCGCACACGAAGGGCACGGTGAAGGCCCACTTGTCGATGTGGTTCTCCTCATCGGCCGGGGTCAACACCTCGGACTCGTCGATGTAGTCCACGTCGAGGGACTGGAGAATCTGAGCTTCGGCGAAGTGGCCGATACGGGCCTTGGCCATGACGGGGATGGTGACGGCGGCCTGGATGCCCTGAATCATCTCGGGGTCACTCATGCGAGCCACTCCCCCGTCGCGACGAATGTCGGAGGGCACTCGTTCGAGGGCCATCACCGCGACCGCCCCCGAGTCTTCGGCGATACGCGCCTGCTCGGGATTCACGACGTCCATGATGACGCCGCCGCGCAGCATGTCGGCGAGACCGCGCTTCACCAACGTCGAACCAGTCTGAGAACCCATGCCCGTAGTCATGGGTCCAGCCTAACGGTCGGGGCGCTCTACCACTCCTCGAGCGCCATCGCGCGCAGCGTGGCGTCGTCGAGATCGGAGAGCTCCGCCTCGGCTCGATCGCTGTGGGCGTCGAACCAGACGGAGCGCTCGGAGCGGTACTGCTCGCTCGAGAAGTACGCGCTCGTGGCGTCCTGGGCGGCGCAGCGACGTAGCGCCCCGGAGAGTCCGAGGGGGTAGCGAATCTGGGCCGCCCCCACCTCGTCGCAGCGGTAGAGGAGACCACTGCCGGCGAGAGTACGCCGACGCTCTTCGGTGAGATCGAGCAGGGCGGCCGCGACTTGACGTTCGAGCACCCCCACCCGAGTGCGGGCGAAGAGGTGGGCGAGCACGCCCTCGAACTCAATGAGTTCGAAGTCGCGCACCAAAGCGTCGGTGACGAAGAGGGAGAGTCCCGTACCGTTCGGAACGAGGGCCGCGTTGTAGACGGGGTCGCTCACAACGAAACTGCTCACGCCGTCCACCCCGAAGGTGGCACCGAGTCGCTCGACGAGGGTCGTGACCCGAACGCGAGCCGTCGGGTCGCCCGACGGCGTGAAGTGATCGAGCAGTCGGGTCGCCATTGCCCCTTCCGAGTTGAGGGCCCGACTGAGTGACACCTGGGTGTCGATAGCGGCGACGGCGATGACGACCAGGGCGAAGAGGGAGAACCACCAGTGCACGAAGGAGGCCGCGAGCAGGGCCACCACGACCACTCCGGCGAGCACCAGACGGGACCGGCGCCACTGCCAGAGGTAGCGCTTCAGGGCCTTCGCGTGGTAGTCACGCTCCTCGGCGTTCGGGCTGTAGGGACTCTGCCAGGTGGGATCGAGGACGATGGGCACCGGAGCGCTCTCTCGACGAGGTCCCCGACGTTGCCGTGATCCACGAGCGCCCGCCATGACCCCAGCCTACCGGAGGGCGGCGCGGCGACGGAGGGCTTCGTCGTAGAGTTCCACGTACCGATCGACCAACCGACTCATCGACCACCCCTCGGCGTGGCGACGCGCCGCGTCGAGGGTCAGTCCGTCGCGGGTGGCCAGAGCGTGACTGATGGCCGTAATCCACGAGGGGACGTCGCCGGCGCGGGCGAGAACCGCATGACCCCCCGAGGCCTCGCGGTACCCGCTGATGTCGCTCGCCACCACCCGGGTCTCGGCGGCCATCGCCTCGAGGATGACGAGGCCGAAGGACTCACCAAAGCGCGAGGGCGCGAGGGCGACGTCGGCCGAGCGCCACCAGCGCCGCTTGGTCTCGTCGTCCACTCGACCGAGGAACTCGATGTCCTTCGACCCACCGGCCCGTCGCACCAGTGACTCTCGTTCCGGCCCGTCGCCCGCAATGACCAGACGCCAGCCGGCTCGAGCGACCCGATTGTGTTCGAGAACGGCGTCGATGATCGTGTCGACTCCCTTACGCAGTTCCAGGCGACCCACGAAGACCAGGGTGGGTCGCTCGTGGCGTACTCGGGGAAACTCCCGGAATCTCTCCGTTTCGAGACCGTTAAAGAGCACCTCGGGGTGCAGGCCGTAGTGGGCGGCGAGCTCGGCAGCCGACGCCGAGACGGCGGTCGTGACGTCGAGGTGGCGGGCGCGCCGGCGCAGCCAGGGACCCGCCAGGCGCACGTCGAGACCGAGGCCGGAGCGGTGGAACGTCGCGACGAGGGGTCGGACGTGTTCAGTGACAATCGCTCCCGCCAGGCGGGGGGCGAAGGGTTCGTGCAGGTGCACCACGTCGGGGTTCCTCGTCACCACCTCACGCAGGGCGGCGCGCTGGTCCTTCGCGGCCAGAGCGAGGGGGGCTCGCGATCCGTTCGCCGGCACGCTGCGCGCCCGACCGAGGGCCACCACGGTCGCCTCGGTGTCGAGGTGGCGGGCCGCGGGACCCGGGGAGAGGACGGTCACGGAGTAGTCCCGGCGGATCAACTCCCGACTCATGGCGAGAACCTGCTCTTGCACCCCACCGGGGACGTAGAGCGAGTAGGGACTGAGCAGCGCGACGTGGTGAACGGAACTCACGCGAACCGGTCCTCGAGAACGTGCCACTGATCGGGGGCGCGGCGAATCAAATCTTCGAGTTCGTGGGTCAACTCCTGGGTGACCCGGGCCACGTCGTCGCGCAGTCGCCCCCGCCGGGTGGTGTCGAGCGGGGGTCCCACGGCGGCGAAGTGGTCCCGACCCGGTCCGAGGTAACACGCGGCCGGGAGGAGCGCGGCCCCGGTGCGCAGGGCCAGTGTCGCCGGCCCGGCCGGCACCGTGACGCGTCGGGAGAAGAACTCCACCTCGATACCGTTACCCTGAATGTCCCGGTCGCAGAGCAGACCGACGACGCCCCCGCGACGAAGGACCTCACTCAAGGCTCCCGAGGCTCGCTCGTCGAGACCCACGACCTCCACGCCCACCGCTCGGCGTTGGGCGGTGAAGAAGTCGAACATCTCCTCGGGCTCGAGGCGTTCGGCCACGACCGTCATCGGCAGGCCCACCGAGGAGATAAACGCCCCGCCCCAGTCCCAGTTGCCGACGTGGGGCAGACCCACGATGACTCCCCGGCCCTCGGCGGCGGCGTCCTCGAGGTACTCTCGCCCCTCCGAAATACAGAATCGTCGAGTGCGCTCCTCCTCGGAGAGCGAGGTGAGTTTGAAGGTCTCGGCCCAGTAGCGGGCGTAGGAGCGCAGTCCCCGAGTGACCCAGTCGTCGAGCTCCTCGGGGGAGAGTGGGGTTCCGAGCACGGTCGCGAGATTACGGCTCAGGTGTGTCACGGCGGGGGAACGACGGGGTCGGCGCCCGGCCACCGCTTCGGCGACGGCGACGTTCAGTCGCTCCGGCGAGAGGGCCAGTGCTCGCGCACCCGCCTTGATGACAGCAACTCGCAGCGACGAGAACACGATCTCAGTGGCGACTCGCCCGGAGCACTCGACGACGGAGTCGCTCCCCGTAGTGGCGCGAGGGCGACGCGACCGGCGGCGCGGGACGTTCCGCCGCTTGCCAGACACGATAGAAACGTCCGAACATCGTCATCGTGGTGAGGGCCAACATCACCCAGAGAACCGGAATGAAGATGGTCTTCGACACGAGGGCGACTCCGAGGAGAACCAGCCGTTCGGCCCGCTCCATCAGCCCGCCCTTCGCCGGGATACCGAGGCTCTCGGCCTTCGAACGCTGGTAGGAGATCATCAGGAACGTGGTGAGCAGACCAAAGGGCAGGAGGACGAGGGTGCCGTGGTGGTGGGCGGAGAGGTAGTACGCGACGCCGCCGAGCATCGCCGCGTCGGACCAACGGTCCACCACCGAGTCGAAGAAACTCCCCCTCTTCGAGGTCCGATGCGTCGCCTTGGCTACGGCCCCGTCTAAGAGGTCGAGCGCACCCGCCAGAATCAGGAGCACGATGGCCTGCCAGAAAAGTCCGGCCGCGATACACCCGGCGGTCGCCAGAGCGAACACCAGGCCACTCGCGGTGAGGACGTCGGCCGACAAGCCCGCGCGTCCGAGGACCCGGCCCACGGGAGCCATGGTGGCGTCTGCGGATTGGCGGAACTTTCCGTCGAACATCGCTCTCCTCGGACTAGTCCCCGAGTCTACCGGCTTAGGGGCCCGACGGGGTATCGAGGTGAGACACCACCTTCGACCAGGTGGTCTCGAGGCTCTCGGGCAGCACGCGGGTCTCCCCGATCGCCGTCATGAAGTTGGTGTCCCCACTCCAGCGCGGGAGGGCGTGGGCGTGGAGGTGTTTCGGAATACCCGCTCCCGCGGCCTGACCGAGGTTCATGCCGATGTTCATTCCGTCGGCTCCGTAGGCGCTCTCGAGGGCGCGCACCGCGAGGCGTAGGGTCCTCGCAAAACTGTCGTACTCGGCCTCCTCGAGGTCGCTCACGCCGCCGACGTGGCGTCGGGGCAGAACAAGCAGGTGGCCACTGCCGTAGGGGAAGGCGTTCAGCGTGATGAAGGCGTACTCGTTACGCCACAGCACCCCCGACTGGGCGGAGGGCTCCTCGGCGCTCAACGCGCAGAACACGCAGGTCCCCTCGTCGCGCGAGTGGCGCGCGGCGTCGGGGGAGCTGACGTAGGACTCCCGCCAGGCGGCGTAGAGCCGCTCAAGCGCCACGGGACAGCTCCGGGGATCCGTGGCGGGCGACCTCGTCGCTCAGTCGCGCGATGAACTCGTCGACGTCGACGCCCCGCTCCGGGGTGTCGCTGCCGCGGGAGTTCACTCCCACCGTGTTCGCCCTCACGTCGTCGTCACCCACGACGAGGATGTAGGGCACCTTCTCGATCTTGGCTCGACGGATCCGGGCGCCGAGTGGTTCGTGCGCGTCGTCGGCGACCGCCCGCAGCCCGGCGGCGCGCAGGCGACGGCGTACCTCGTGCACGTACTCGTCGTGGTCGTCGCGCACCCCGAGGACGCGCACCTGTTCGGGGGCCATCCAGGTCGGGAAGTTTCCCGCGTAGTGCTCGACCAGAATGGCGATAAACCGCTCCACCGACCCGAACAGGGCCCGGTGAATCATGACCGGACGCTCCCGTTGGTTCTCCGAACTGACGTACTCCGCCTCGAAGCGGGCCGGCAACTGGAAGTCCAACTGAATGGTGGAGAGTTGGTGGGTGCGCCCGATGGCGTCACGGGCCTGCACCGAGATCTTCGGCCCGTAGAACGCGCCACCACCCTCGTCGAGCACGGTCTCGATGCCGGCGGCCGCCGCGACCTCGGCGAGAGTCGCCTCGGCGACCTTCCAGTCCTCGTCACTCCCCACCGCTTTGCCCTCGGGTCGGGTCGAGAGTTCGAGGTAGAAGTCGTTCAGGCCAAAGTCGCGCAGGAGATCGAGGACGAAGGTCAAGAGTCCGGCGAGCTCGTCGCGCATCTGACCCCGCGTGCAAAAGATGTGGGCGTCGTCCTGGGTCATGCCCCGCACTCGAGTGAGACCGTGAACGGCGCCGGACTTCTCGTAGCGGTAGACCGAACCGAACTCGAACAGGCGCAGGGGCAGCTCGCGAAAGCTCCGCTGGCGGGCCTTGAAGATCAGCACGTGGAACGGGCAGTTCATGGGCTTCAGGTAGTACGCCTGACCCTCGTCGAGTTCCATCGGCGGGTACATGTCGTCGCTGAACCAGTCCAGGTGACCACTGGTCTCGAAGAGGACGGACTTGGTGATGTGGGGCGAGTAGACGAACTCGTAGTCCGCCGCCACGTGACGGGACCGGGAGTACTCCTCGATGACCCGTCGAATCGTGCCGCCCCGGGGGTGAAAGACCGAGAGACCCGGTCCGAGCTCCGAGGGAAAACTAAAGAGGTCGAGGTCGCGGCCGAGAATCCGGTGGTCACGGCGCGCGGCCTCCTCGAGGAACTCGAGGTGCTGGGCGAGAGCGGCGGCCGACTCCCACGCCGTGCCGTAGACCCGCTGGAGCTGCTCGCGCTTCTCGTCACCGCGCCAGTAAGCCCCGGCGACGCGCATGAGGGCGAAGTGACCGAGTCGACCCGTCGAGGGGACGTGGGGGCCCCGACAGAGGTCCCGAAAACTCTCGGTATTGCGATAGGAGGAGACGACCGAACCGGAGACCTCCGACTCGTCCTCTCCCCCGCGACCCTCTCGCACCCCACTGATGATCTCCACCTTGAAGGGCTGGTCGGCGAAGAGTGCCAGGCCGTCCTCGTAGGAGTGCTCCTCTCTCACGAAGGGCTGATCCTCGGCGATGATCCGGCGCATCTCCTCGTCGATGCGAGTGAGGTCCTCGTCAGAAAACCGCGCCCCGCCGGGGAGGCGGAAGTCGTAGTAGAAGCCGTCGTCGATGGCCGGTCCGATCGCGAAGTGGGCCCCCGGCCACAGGCGGGTCACCGCTTGGGCCATGACGTGGGCCGTCGAGTGGCGAAGGACGTCGCGGCCCTCCTCACTCGCCGGCGTCACGATACTGACGCGGTCGCCGTCGTGCAGTTCGGTGGCGAGATCACACAGGACGTCGTTCACCGTGGCGGCGAGGGCGTCCTGACCCAGTCGGCGCCCGATGGCCCGCGCGAGGTCGATCGCGCGTGATCCGGCGGGCAACTCCCGGGTGGAACCATCGGGGAGGTGGAGAGTGAGTGTCGACATGGCGGCCCTTTCTGGCCCTACAGCGTAACGCCGAGCAGTTCGGCCGCCGGAGCCACGTTCGCTCCCGCGAGCGCCGCCTCGTCCACCGCCCGTAACGCCTCGGGGGTATTGAGGTCGTCGTCGAGGGCGGCTCGCACCTGATCGACCACGTCGGAGCTGCGCCCCCCGAGGGAGCTGCGCCAGGTGGCGAGACGGGACTGGGCCCGACCGAGCAACTCGTCGTGCCACTCCCAATCGTGGCGGTAGTGCTGTTGCAGGAGAGCCAGGCGCACGGCGGCCGGCTCGGAGCGTTCGGCGAGGTCGGAGACGAAGACCAGGTTGCCGAGAGACTTCGACATCTTGGTGCCCTCGTAACCGACGAGACCGACGTGGACCCAGAAGCGCACGAAGGGCTGACCGGTCACGGCCTCGCTCTGCACCGCTTCACACTCGTGGTGGGGAAAGACCAAGTCCCGTCCACCCCCGTGAATATCGACGGTCGATCCGAGATCTCGCATCGCGAGAGCCGAACACTCAATGTGCCAGCCCGGTCGCCCCGGACCAAAGCGCGACTCCCAGGCCGGTTCGTCCTCGAGCGAGGGCTGCCAGAGCACGAAGTCGAGCGGGTCGCGCTTACGGGGGTCGTCCGGATTACCCCCGTGGACGCCGGCGAGAAAGATCATCTCCTCCCGCGAGAAGTGGGACACGTGGCCGAAACTCGGGGCCGAGTGCACGTTGAAGTAGACCCAGCCGTCCACGACGTAGGCGTGGCCCGCGTTCACGAGCGCGTCCACCAGGGTCACGATTTCGGCGATGGCGCCCGTCGCGCGGGGTTCGTTGTAGACGGGGTGAAGGTTGATGAGACGCATGTCCCGTTCGAATCGGGCCATCTCCCGGGCCGCGAGGTCGAGGTCGTGAACACCCAACTGGCGCGCCTTGCGCAGGATGTCGTCGTCCACGTCGGTGACGTTTCTCACGCAGCGCGTCTCCATCCCCTGGTCGCGCAGGCGTCGCTGGAGGACGTCGAAGGTGAGGTAGACGAAGGCGTGTCCGAGGTGAGCGGCGTCGTAGGGGGTGATGCCGCAGGAGTACAGCGTGACGACCGGAGACGGGTCGAGGGAGAAGACGCCCTGGCGAGCGGTGTCGAAGAGGTTCACCCCTCCCCCATTCCCGCCAGTCGAACGTAGCTGTGCACCTTGTGGCGAATGTTGATCGAGATGCAGACCGCAGTGAAGCTCTCGATGGGCGCGGCGAGGGACATCGATCCGGCGATGATCGGACGAAGGCCCGGCATGTCGCTGATGAGTGAGGAGACGATCTCGAGGGCGGGAGCGTCGTCTCCGAAGATCACCACGTCCGCCTCCAGTCCCGAGTTCAGGTCCCCCATCTCGGCGGCCGGCAGGTGGTGAAAGGCCCCCACCACCCGCGAATCGGGGAGGGCGGCCGCAATCTGGGCGGCCATGGATCCCCGCGGCGGGTAGAGCGGGACGAGTTCGCGTCCCTCTCGCTGAAGGGCGTTCACCATCGAGATCACCACTTTGCCGGCGAGGGCGTCGCGTAGAGCTCGCGCACTCGCCACGGCCGAGTCCCAGGGGGTCGCTACGACCACCACGTCCGCGGCGGCGGCCACGTCGTTACCCGCTCCACTCACGCGCCCCGTACCGAGGCCCTGCAGGGTCCCCGCGACCTCCGCGGCCCGCGACGCCTCCCGCGAACCGAGAACGACGTCGTGGCCCCCGGCCGCCAGGCGCACCGCGACTCCGCGACCGGCCGGACCGGTTCCTCCGACAATTCCTACAGTGGCCATTTTGGGTACCCTCACCTCTACGTAACGTCTCAGTAGGCTAACAAGATGGCTCTTCTCAGCGGACACCGCCTCCTCGTCACGGGCGTTCTCACGGACGACTCCCTCGCCTACGGCATCGCCCGACGGGCCCTCGAGGAGGGCGCGCAGATCATCCTCTCGGGGGCGGGTCGGGGACTCTCCTTGACCCAGCGCACCGCGCGAAAGCTCGCCGACGTGGGTGAGGTCTCCGACGTCATCCCCCTCGACGTGACGAATGCCGAGGAAGTCCGCGCCGCCGCCGCTCTCGTCGAGGAGCGCTTCGGCCGTCTCGACGGTCTGGTCCACGCCATTGGCTACGCGCCGGCGTCCTGCCTCGGTCAGGGCATGTTCGAGTCGCCCTTCGAGGACGTGGCGACCGCGATGCACATCTCGACCTACTCCCTCGCCGCCCTGGTCGGAGCGTTCCGACCCCTCCTCGCCCGCAGCGAGGTCCTCGGGGGCGCCTCCGTCGTGGCCCTCGACTTCGACGGGTCCCACGCCTATCCCATGTACGACTGGATGGGGGTGATGAAGGCCGCGCTCGAGTCCCTCGGTCGCTACATCTCCCGCGAGGTCGGGGCGGAGAAGATTCGGGTCAACATGCTCTCCGCGGGTCCGGTGCGCACGATGGCGGCGAAGTCCATCCCCGGCTTCAGTGTCTTCGAGGACACCTGGGCCGAGCGCGCCCCGCTCGGCTGGTCGGTCACCGACTCCTCGGCCGTCGCCGACTCGGCCCTGGCGCTCCTGTCACCCCTCCTGCGGGCGACGACGGCCTCGGTGATCTACGTCGACGGTGGCCACCACGCCATGGGCTGAGCCGCTACGACGCGGGCGCCTCGTCGGCCGCGAACTGCGTGAGGTAGAGGTCGCGGTAGAGACCGCCGAGACTGAGTAGCTCGTCGTGCGTTCCTCGTTCGATAATGCGCCCCTGGTCGACCACGAGAATCTGGTCGGCCCGCCGGACCGTCGAGAGCCGGTGGGCGATGACGATCGAGGTGCGATCGGCGAGTGACTCCTCGAAGGCGCGCTGCACCAGGAGTTCGCTCTCGTTGTCGAGGTGGGCGGTCGCCTCGTCGAGAACAACGACCCGGGGCGCCTTTACCAGGAGACGAGCGAGGGCCACGCGCTGCTTCTCTCCCCCCGAGAGGCGATAGCCGCGCTCGCCGACGACCGTGTCGAGGCCGAGGGGCAGTGACCTCACCAGGTCACCAATCTGAGCCGACTCGAGCGCCGCCCAGACCTCCTCCTCGGTCGCCTCGGGCTGGGCGTAGAGAATATTCGCCCGCAGGGTGTCGTGGAAGAGGTGGGCGTCCTGGGTGACGACCCCCACGCACCGACTGAGATCGGCCAGAGCGATCTCTCGAACGTCCACTCCGTTCAGCGTGACCGATCCCTCCGAGACGTCGTAGAGCCGGGTGGCGAGGCTCGACAGGGTGCTCTTACCGGCCCCGCTCGGACCGACCAGGGCGGTCATGGTGCCCGGGGCCACCTCGAAGGAGACGTCGTGGAGGACCCGTACGCGCTCCGTTCGCTCCAGGGTGGCGACCGCTTCGAGGGAGGCGAGGGAGACCTCGTCCGCCCCGGGGTAGTCGAAACTCACCTGGGAGAAGCGCACCGTCACCGGGCCCTCGGGTATCGGGCGGGGACTCGTCGGCTCCTTAATCATCGGCTCGAGGTCGAGGATCTCGAAGAGGCGCTCGAAGCTCACGATGGCCGACATGTAGTCGATGTGGAGATTGGAGACCTGGGTCAGGGGGCCGTAGAGTCGGGTGAGGTAGGCGGTCATCGCGATGAGGGTTCCCACTTGGAGAGATCCGTGGAGCACCTCGACGCCGCCGAAGCCGTAGGCGAACGCGGTCGCCAGTGAGGCGACCAGTCCGAGAGCGATGAAGAAGAAGCGCTGGTAGACGGCCTGACGAATACCGATGTCGCGCACCCGCCGGGCTCGCAGGTCGAAGGATCCGGCCTCGTCCTCGGGTCGTCCGTAGAGCTTCACGAGGGTCGCTCCCGCGACGTTGAAACGCTCCGTCATGACCATGTTCATCTCGGCGTTCAGGTTCATCCCCTCTTGGAACATGCCCCCGAGCCGACGCCCCACCCGGCGCGCGGGCAACAAGAAGACCGGCAGGAGGAGGAGGGCCACCAGGGTGATCTGCCAGGAGAGAGTCAGCATCACTCCGAGGGTGATGGTGAGAAGGATGACGTTCCCCACCACGTTCGAGAAGAGGTCGGTGAAGGCCTGCTGGGCGCCGATGACGTCGTTATTGAGTCGGGAGATGAGGGCCCCCGTTTGCGTCCTCGAGAAGAAGGCCACGGGCATGCGCTGGATGTGGCGAAAGACGCGTGAGCGCAGGTCGAAGATGATGCCCTCCCCGATCCGCGAGGAGATGCGTCGCTCCACCAGGGAGAGTCCGGCGTCGGTGATAGCGAGAGCGGCCGTGGCGAGGGCGAGCCCGATGACGAGTCCCTCTCGTCGGTGGGCGATGCCCTGGTCGACAATGGCGCGCAGGAGCAGGGGGGCGACGGAGGTCACGATGGCGTCGGCCACGACCGCCCCGAGGAACACCGCGAGAATCGGACGGTACTGGCGAGCGAACTCCAGGATGCGCCGCAGCGTCCCGGGCGCGACCGACTTCTCGAGGACGTCACGGTCCTTCGTCATCGAGCGCATGCCCATTCGTCCGCCGCCACCGTGCATGCTCATACCGTCTCCTTCGAAGGAGTCAGTGTAGGGAGTACCTAGAGTCCGGCCGCCGCCCCGACGATGCTGACGCCGAGGCCGCACATCACGACGCCCCCCGTGGTGCGTAACGCCACCAAGCGACGGGGGTCACCGGCGAGCCACTCGCGAGCCGTTCCGGCCACGATTCCCCAGGTGGAGTCGGAACAAAAGGCCATCACCGAGAAGAGGACGCCGAGGGCGAGCAACTGCACCGTGACCGAGCCGTGGTGCCGATCGACGAAGTGGGGAAAGATGGCGGCGAAAAAGACGAGGGACTTGGGGTTGAGTACACCGACCGTAAAGCCCTGGCGGACGATGCGCGAGAGGGAGGGTTTCTCCCCCGTCGCCGTCATCGCGGCGGCGTGTTGGCGCCGGTACTTGAGCGCCTCCACCCCGAGATAGATCAGGTAGAGACCGCCCGCCAGCTGGATCACCCGCGAGAGAGATCCGTACCGTTGGAGCAGCGGTCCGAGACCGAGGGCCACGAGGGCGGAGAGGAGAAGTGTTCCCACCGAGTTTCCGAGCACCGTCAAGACCGCCACGGTGCGTCCCCAGGCCACCGCGCGCGCGAGGGTGAAGAGCACGCTCGGACCCGGCACGATGATGATGAGCATCGAGGCCACGACGAAGGGAATGAGGTGGGAGGTGGGAATCACGACCGGTGCCCGCTCCATCGTTCAACCAGGCGCAAGGAGAGTCCGAGGGCGAAGCCAATGCCCCCCGCGAAGACGGCGGTCGCCACTCCGGCGACCCCGCCGAGGAGAACGCCCAGAGTCAGAACCGTGACTTCGAGCCCGAGACGCACGTAGACCACGCTCATCGACCACCGTCGATGAAGTGAGGTCATGAGTCCATCCCGGGGTCCCGGACCCAAACGACACGTCAGATAGAGCGCACTACCGAGTCCGATGACTCCGACCCCAGCGACGACGAAAAGTGTTCGCAGCGTCCAACTTCTGGCCGGCGGAATAAGGGCGACGGTGAGCTGTAAGACGCTCGCGATGATGACGAGGTTGGCCACGGTCCCGAGACCGGGCCGCTCCCGGAGGGGCCACCAGGCGAGGAGAACCACCCCCGAAATGAGGGCGGTCGTGATCCCGAGGTCTACGTGGAGATGGCGGCTCACTCCCTCGGCGAACACCGTCCAGGGCGAGGCCCCGAGGCGAGACTCGACGAGAAGCCCCTCACCGAGCCCGAAGAGCGACAGTCCCGTGACCAGGGGAATCCACGTCAGCGGGTGGGGCCGCCAGGGTCCGGGCGCGCTCCATCTCACCGAAGGAATGTGGTGAGACACAACGGGCACCCGACGAGGCTAGTGCCCGCCGGGTGCCCGTTCGTCCGAGTTGACTAACGACTTAGTACCAGCGCCAGTGCTCCAGACCGGGGTTGTCGTCGCGCCCGATGTAGACCTTCTGGGCGGTCAAGGCCGTGGGAGTGGCGGGCGTCGCCGGACCCACCGCCACGATGAAGGTACCGATGTGAATCGTCATCAGGCTCGAGAGACGCCCGGCCTTACGGAAGATGGTCGTCGGCGTCGTCGTGATCGTGACCAAAGTGTTGTGGCTCAGCACCGTGAGCACCCCGCCGTTGATGGCAGTGACCCGACCGATGAGGGCGGTGTTGAGTACCCGCACCAGGGTCGCGGTACCGGGGGTCGCGGCCGGGGCGGTCATCTCCACCACGTCACCAATGGCGACGGCACTCGAGGTCACGACCTTGCCACCTTCGCGGTACACCACGGTCGGAGCGAGAGCGAACGACTCCGTCGCCGGGTTACTCATCGAGGGCTGGATAGTGATGCTCGTCGGCGACGCGGCGGTCACCACACCGATTTCGACGACGCGGGCCGCCGAGATGTAGACGCGAGTAGCGCTCAGCGGACTACCGACCGCCGTCACCGTGACGCGGGAATTGACCTGCAACGAGCTCACGCTCGACGACTGGCCACCCATCACGAAGGTGGTGGATCCCGTCAGGGCAATCGTCACCGGAGACTTCGTCAGGTCGAAGGGCTGCACGACCACTTGGGTCGGGGTACCGGTCGAGGGCACGAGGGAACTGACGAACCCGGTCACCACGGTCGGCTTCGGGGGCGCCACGGAGACCAGGGACGCCGTGAGCGGGGAACCGACGGCCGTCACGTTGACCTGGGAACCCTGCAACAGAACCGCCGAGGTCACGACGACACCGGCTTGGCGGAAGATGGTCTGGGGCGAGACCGCCACCGACACCGTGGCGTGGGACCCTTCGGCGAGGACGGTGAACCCCGTCACCGCACCCGAGGAGGTGGCGACCGTCGTCACCGAACCGGCCAGGTGAACGACCACCGGGCCGAAGGAGTTAATCAGGCTCGCGGTGAGGGGTGAACCGGTCGCGACGAGCGAGATGCGGTCGCCCACGACGAGGGCCGCCGCGGTCGAGGGCTGGGACTGGGCCAGCACGACCGTATTGGCGCCGAGCTGGACGGTGATCGTCTGCTTCGACGAACCGACGAGGACGCTAATGGTCTCGGGGCTTCCGGCGGTGACGGAGGTGATGACTCCCGTCACCCGCACCGCGGTGTGCATCGAGTGATGAGTTGCGGGACGAAGGCTCGACGCCCCCGCTACACCGCTGAGGGAGGTCACAGCGAGTCCGAGAGCGGCGACCGCCCCCATCATCGCTACACCGATACGCTTCATGTCAGTCTCCTTGATCGACCAGTCCTTCGACTAGTTCACTTACGAGGCTACGAAGGTCCCTCACCGAGATCGCTTACAACAACGTGACAAACTGTCCATTTGCGTAACGACTTCCTAACAATCCGAGAGATTTAGAAGGTTCCCGGACCGTTCCCCGCCGCGTTACAAGAGCGCGGGTCGTACCACTCGAGTGTCGGATTGGTGGCACTCGGAACCCCGAAGGCCGGATTCGTGGCGATACCCGGCGGGATGGAGGTCGTGGTCGTCGAGACCGCGGGGCTCGTGGTCGTGGTGACGGCGGCCGCGTGCACGGCGGCCGCACTCCCCGTGTGGGTCACGGTCTGACTCGGCGTCGACACGGAGAGGCCCGTTCCCGTCTGCACCGTGACGAGGGAACCTGGCGTCACCTCGGCCGGGTTGTAGCCCATGATGACCGAGCCCGACAGGTACCGGATAACCGACTCCGCCGCGAGGAGTCCGGGGCTCTTCCAGTCCCCGTTCGCCGGAGGCGGCGGACCGCCGTACCAGACGACCGTCTGGGTGATGGCGTCGGTCGGAACGCGGTTCCCCTGGGCCACGATGCGAAATCCTCGCGTGGCGAGTTGGGAGCTCACGACCGGAACTTGGGTGGGCTGACCCGCGCCACCCTGCACGCTCACCGCGATGGTGCTCGGCGCCGGCAGCGCTCCCCCGGTGAACACCGACTGCGCGGAGGTGACGCCGAAGAGGGAGTCGATGAGCTGGTTCCCGGTCGGATTAACGGGGAAGACCACGTCGCCGTAGTTGTAGCCCAGGTACATGTAGGGCGACTGGGCGATCGACACAATGGGAAAGGTCTCCTGGGCCACGCTCGTGACGTTGACTCCCGCGAGCACGCGGGCTAGGTGCACCATGTCCGCCTCGGTAAAACCCGAGTCGACGGTGAGGTCCGGCAGAACGGCCGTGGCCAGTGACTGATCGGTGAGGGGGTTCGAGAGACCCTGGGAGGAGACCTGGTGAGCGATGACGCGCAGGAACTCGTGGGTGCGACGAATGCGCGCGAGGTCGGAGAGTCCCTCCTGGGGCCAGGTGGTGTAGGCCGTATCACTCGGCGAGGGCTGAATCTGAAGATGACGTGCCCGCACGACCTGTAACGCGTGGAAACCGTCTAAGTGGTAACAGCCGGCGTGGCGAATGTCGAGGCCCGACTCGGCGTCGAAGAGCCCCGTCGGAAAGTACATGCGCACTCCCCCGAGGGCGTCCACCACATTGGCGAAGGTGTCGAAGTTGAGTTCGACGTAGTGGTTGATCGGAATGCCGAAGTCCTCTTCGATGGCCGCCACCAACTGACTGGGGCCCTCGTAGAGGGCGGCGTCAATCTTGTTCGCGCCCTCGAGACGGGCGTTCGGAACAAAAAGATCACGGGGGATGGAGAGGAGGGACACTTGGTGGGTCGTGGGGTTGATGTGCACGATCATGTCGATGTCGGCGTTCACCCCGGTCACGCCCTGGCTACAGAGCCCGTACGCGGAGTTTTGAACCGTGAGCGCGCAGCGACTCGTCGATCCGATGAGGAGAATGTTGACGGAGTTCGAATGAGCGGCACTCACCGCCTGGAGATGCTTGACCACCTTGTGGTGAAGGAGTGAGCCCAGGTAGTAGTAGTCGGCGACGACGGCTCCGACAAGCAGGACGATGACCACGGAGACGGAGATGCCAATGCGCAGCGCCCACCTGCGACTCCTCGAGCGGCGCGGACGCGGTCGGGCGTGACGAGCCGCGGGGGACATGGCGACCATTTTACGGACTCGACTCATCACTAGGTCACTGTCGTAGACCAGTCGAGGCTTACGACGGCCGGGCTGGTGACCATCGGAGAGAGGGATGAAGGAGAGTTCCTCCACAGGAGTGGCTCATACCGTCGCGTCACCGCGCATTTAGGCGGCCGGCCGGCCTTAGTTTTGGTCACGTTGTTGTGGCCGTTTCCGGCATCAATCAATCCCACCAATCTCGCACGGCCGATCTGTTGCGCGACATCATCGATCAGTGCGCGAAGAAATCGCCCCCGCCCGAACTTCGCAAACTGTCTCGCACACTGCGCAACTGGTTCGATCAGGTCACCGCCTGGCACCAGGCCCGAGTCTCCAACGGCCCTACCGAAGGGATGAACAATCTCTTGAAGAGAGTCAAACGTGTGGCCTTCGGGTTCACCAACTTCGAGAACTTTCCAATACGAGCTCTGCTCTACGCCGGCAAACCCAATTTCAGACTGCTCGACTCGAATGTCGTCCGGTGATGGGGATGGCCCTCCCCGCTAGAACCGGAAGAGCCGCCAATCTTCTAAAGCGCAGTGACGGTCTCTTGACCAGAAACAACAGGTAGCGCGGGACTCACGCAGGAATCAATACAGTGGTGATGATTGGTGGCTCTACCGAGTCGGGGAGGCCTTCCCCTTCGAAGTACAAGCCCAGCGCCTCTTCGAGATTCGCGACAGCCTCATCAACCGTCTCACCTTGACTGACGACGTCGACGTCCAGGCACCTGGCGACATACCAAGGCTCTTCGTGGGTGACTGCGACAGTGAACTTCATAATTCGAACCGTATGAGCGGCCTGTGTCATCAGACCCGGTTCATATTCTGTTCCGGAGTGGGCGCTACAGGACTCGAACCTGTGACCTCAGCCGTGTGAAGGCTGCGCTCTAACCAACTGAGCTAAGCGCCCGGAGTAGGTCATTCTACTCGCTCCCGCGAACCACTGGCGGGGGCACGGTAGCCTGGTCGGCGTGTCCGACATCAGTGCCAGCCCGTCCACTCCCCGCCGCTTTCCTCGCTGGGGAGCGCTGAGGCTCGACAAACTGGAGCGAAACTTCTCACTCGGTGGCGGAGTGGTGGCCCTGATCTCCACGCTGTTCTTCATTCCCCACCTCATCCATAACACGACGGTCACACTGACGCAGACCCCCTCAATCCACCACACGTGTTCCCTCGGTTACAGCCTCGTCAAGTCCACCTGCGAGAAGGCAGTGCTCTACCACCCGAAGGACTACTACGTCGTCTTCTTTGGTCTCCTCATCATGGGCGCGCTCATTGGCGTGTTCGGGTACCTACGCAATCGCCCCGCCGTCGCCGTCTTCTCCCTCCTCCTCGGTTTCCTCTCGGGCGCGGCCGGAATTCTCTACTTCGGTCTCGCGGGGTGGCTCCTCGTTCGGGGGTGGCGGACTCACAAGTTCGGTGACCCCTCCTTTAAGGGAGCGGCCAGCGCCGCCCGGGCCCAGCGCGCCGCGCGCGTGCGCACACCGCGTGCGCCCCGATCCCAACGGGGCGCCGCCACCGTGACGTCTAAGGGACCCGACGCGTCGAAGCGCTACACGCCTAAGGGCACGCGGCCCAAGCGCTCCTAACGATGCCCCGCGTCGGACTGGACTATCCGACCCACTGGGGTCGTCGTCCGCTAGCTCGCCTCGTTCGGGGTATCTACTACGAGGTCGGAGTGAGTCCCCTCATTCGTCGGATCTCGTCCCTCTCGGTCACCGGACTGGAGAGCTTCGAGGGCGACGGGCCCTTCATCATCGTCGCCAACCACACCACCCACCTCGACACTCCCCTCATCCTCACGGCGCTCCCGCAACGCATTCGACGACGCTTAGTCGTCGCGGCCGCCATGGACGAGTTCTTCATGTCACCGTGGCGGGCCTTCACCACCGTGCTCCAGTTCAACGCCATTCCCATTGATCGCCACAAGATCAATCGGCGAAGTTCCCAACTCGCTCTCGATCTCGTCGAAGATCGATGGAATCTCCTTCTTTACCCCGAAGGGGGACGGAGTCCGGACGGGGACCTTCAGGAGTTCAAGGGTGGCGCGGCCTACCTCGCCGAGCGCACTCGAGTGCCGGTCATTCCGACCTATCTTCACGAGGCCGGTTACCTACGCGGCCCCAAGTACGCCAAAGCTCCTCGCTTTACTGAGGGACCCTCCCAGTCACGCCACCCGGTCAGTGTGCACTTCGGTGCCCCCCTCGTCGCGGGGGATGGGGACTCCATTCGACGCTTCGGGACCCGCATCGAAGAGGCGGTCGCCGACCTCGGTCGACGAGTGAGCGGTAATCCGTCCTACGGACTCCACCGACGAGACGACGGTTACTAGGACGCCGACTCTCGCCCGGTGACCTCGCGCACTCGTGCGGCGTAGAGCCGATCGGCCACTGACTCGAGGGGTGCGAGGGGTTCACCCACGAGCTCCGAGAGGATCTCGTCACACCACCACGGATTCTGCGCCAAGACCGGACCGTGGAGGTAGGTTCCCCAGATTCCCGGGGCCCGGTAGCCGTCCACGCGGCCGTCGTTCCCGGTTCCGCTCACGACCTCGCCGAGGGGTGAGAGACCCTCACCGAGCGAGGTGCGTCCCCCGTGATTCTCGAAACCGACGAGGAGCCGGCTCCCGACCCTTACGGCGATGTCGCCCACCGCGCGCGGGGTCCCCCGTACCGTGACCGCCGGCACGAGGTCGAGTCCGGGAAAGGTGTCGTCACCCTCCACCGCGAAGTGTCGTCCCACCACCTGCAGTCCCGCACAGACCGCGAGGAGTCGCGCGCCCTCTCGAACGCGGTCGGCGAAGCCGACCTCACGAAGTCGCTCGGTGGCGAGTCGCTGGGGGCCGTCCTCTCCCCCGCCGAGGAGGTAGAGGTCGGCGTCGGGGAACTCATCTCCGAGGTGAACCTCCTGCACCGATACGGAAATCTGACGAGCGCGGGCGCGCCAGGCGAGGGCCAGCGCGTTGCCCCCGTCCCCGTAGGTTCCGAGAAGTTCCGGAAAGACCACGGCCACCTTCACGGTCGCTCCAACATCTGTCGCCACTCCCGAAAGGCGGTGTAGTTCGCCACGAGACTCACCCGTCCCTCGCCCACTGGCGTACTAGAGGGCTGGTCCATCACGCGGACCTCAATGCCCTCGTAGGTCAGTCGAGTCGCTAAGTCCAGACGCCTCTCCCCGGCGCAGTGCACGACTCGCCCGGCGAGAGCGGAGACGTCGGTGTCGTAGAGCCAGGAGGGGTCTCGCCCGTCAGCTATTTGGGAGTTGATAGCCATCCACACCTCGTCTCCCGGCTCCAGGGCTCGAAGAGCCTCACCGAAGCCGGCCGGATTCTTCGCGAGAATGAGCCGAACCGATCGACCCCGCCAGGGGTAGGTCTGGTAGCGGCCGGCCACGGAGTCGAGGTCGCGCAGCCGGCGGGCGGCGTTCTCCGGGTCCACGCCGAGAGTGTGGAGGGCACTCAGCGCCATCACGGCGTTCACGCGATTCACTTCGCCCGGGACCTTGAGCTCGAGGGGCACCGTGAGCTCACCGAGACTCAACGACCCGTCGATCAACTCTGCGACGAAGGACGCGGGCCGGGCGAATCCGCACTCGCACCCCCAGTCACCCGAGGGCCCGTAGGAGAGCGGACGGGTGCAGTGGGGACAGGACGCCGCGTCTTTTCGCCACTCGACCGGAACCCTGACCCACGCCACGTCGCGGGCCGTTTCGGCGGCGTAGACCACGAGGGGGTCGTTCGCGTTAGCCACCACGCCGCGAACGTCACGTAGGGCCTCTCGCCACTTGAGAGCCAGGTGGCGCACTTCGGCCGCGCGGTCCAGTTGATCGCGGGAGAGGTTAAGGAGCACGACGGCTCGCGGTTGGGCCTGGGCCACGATCTCTCCGAGGTAGCCCTCGTCCACTTCGAGAACCATCCGGGGGGAGGGATCGTTCACGAGCGCGGCGACGTGACCCTGGGTCATGTTCGACCCAGTGCGATTGCCTCCCGTGTCGTCGCCCCAGGCTCGCCGGAGCATCTCGGCGGTCGTCGTCTTGCCGTTCGTCCCGCTCACGAGAATCATCTCGCGACCTCGCGAGAGCGCCCGGACCAGTTGCGGGTCGATGGCCAGTCCCACCCAGCCGCCGACGACGCTCCCCTCGCCCCGCCCGAGTCGACGAGAGAGCGTGTTCACCAGGCGAACCGCCGAACGGGCGGCCCGTGAGCGGGGGGATAGTCGTGAACTCACGACCTCGACGCTAACCGCGCAGATGGAGGGGAGAAATCCCAAAAAGAAAAAGCGAAAGGGCCGCCCTGGGGGGGTTGGGCGGCCCTTTCGTCAAACCGATGCTTCACCGAGGGGGGGTTCGGTGAAACATGCTGATACAAGTATGCAGGTCGGTTCGCTATCTTGCAACGGTATTGACTTGATAGTTTCCATCTGTATAATTGATACATGGAGATACGTCACCTAGAAGCCCTGGTGGCGATTGGTGAACACCACACCTTCTCGAAAGCGGCCGAAGCACTCGGGACGGTCCAGTCCAACATCTCGTCGCGCATCGCCCGCCTCGAGAGCGAACTCGGCGCCGAACTCGTGGAGCGCGCCACGGGCCACCTTACTGAATCGGGCGCCATCGTCGTGGAGCGAGCCCGGCGCATCCTGGCCGAGGTCGCGGCCATCGCCTCCGACGTCTCGGAACTGAACGCCGACGTGCGGGGGGACGTCGCTCTCGGGATGATCGGCACGGCCGGACGCTGGATCGTGCCCCTCCTCCTCCACGCGCTGCGCAGTGAGTATCCCCACATTCGCCTGCGCATCACCGAGGGGACGAACTCGGTGATTGAGCCCCAGTTGGTATCGGGCCAACTCGATCTCGCGGTGCTGGCCTGGCCCATCGAGGCTCCGGAGCTCTCGGGAACCGACCTCTTCACCGAGGACCTGGTCCTGATTGTCGACCGGGAGCATCCCCTCGCCACCCGCGAGAGCGTCTCCTTCGACGACCTCGCCCCCATCGATCTCCTCCTGCCCTACCCCGGCACTCCCCTACGGCGAGAGATCGACGAGGCCGCGGCGGCCCAAGGAGTGTCACTTCATCCCCTCGTCGAGTTGGACGGACTGCGCACCATCGCCTCGCTGACCTTCGACGGTCACGGGGCGTCCATTCTTCCCGCCACGATGCTCACTCCCCACCTGCGCGTCACCTTCGTGGGTAATCCCATCGAAGGTATTGCGCAACGTCGGGTCTGTCTCGCCCGGCGGCGCTTCGGCTTTCCCGCCGCTCCCGTTCGAGCGATCTCGACACTCCTGAGTCAGGTCGTCGCCGGCACCACCAACGCCCCCGCCGGGATCTACCTCTCGTGAGAACCCGACCGGACATCGAGGATCTCCTCGAGCGCGACGCTGCGTTTCGCGTCGTCGTGGCGGACCGCGGGCCCCTCCCCCGCTCGCGAACGACGCCGGTGAAGGAACGCTTCGCGTTCTTGCTGCGTACCGTGAGTTACCAACTCCTCGCCGGAGCGGCGGCCAACACCATTCACACCCGAGTCGTCGAACGCCTGGGCGAGGTGACGCCGGAGCGAGTGCTCGCCGTCGGGGCGCCGACTTTGCGCGAAGCCGGACTCTCGACGACGAAGGCCGAGACGATGGTTCGTCTCGCCGAGGCCGCTCTGTCGGGTCGCCTGCGTCCCGAGACCCACGGTCGACGCAGCGACGCTGAGGTGGTGACCGAGATCACGGCGGTGAAGGGACTCGGGCCCTGGAGCGCCCAGATGTACCTCATGAACTGCCTGGCGCGCGCCGACGTCTGGCCGGCCGGGGACTACGGCGTTCGGGTCGGTTGGAGTCTCCTGCACGATCTCCCGGAGACGATCAGCGAGCGCGATCTGCGTCGTAGTGCGGATCACCTCACGGGGTTGCGTACGCTCGCCGCCCGCTACTGCTGGGCCGAGGTGGACCGGCGCCGGGAACGGTAGCCTCGAACCCGTGCCCTTCACCCTTCACGACCTCGACGCGAACGTCACGCCGACCCTCGAGCGCTACTGCGCCATCCCGGCCCTCTCACCCCACTTCGACCCGGACTGGACCACCTCCGGACACCTCGAGAGCGCCCTGCAGCTCCTCGCCGACTGGGTTCGTTCCCGTCTGCCCGAGGCCGACGTTCGAGAGGAGCGCCTCGAAGGTCGTACTCCCCTCCTGTGGGTGGAGGTACCGGCCCACGGGGAGACGAGTTCGGACACTGTCGTCCTCTATGGACACTTTGACAAGCAACCGCCCCTCGGGGAGTGGAGTGAGGGCCTCGCCCCCTTTACTCCGGTGCGCCGGGGCAATCGGCTCTACGCTCGCGGTGCGGTGGACGACGGTTACGCCACCTTCGCCGCGGTGAGCGCCCTCGAGGAGGTTCGCCGGTCCGGAGGAACTCACCCCCGCTGCGTTCTGCTCATTGAGGGTTCGGAGGAGAGTGGCTCGCCCGACCTCGAGGCCTACCTCGACGCCCTCGCCGAACGCATCGGCCGGATCGACCTCATGATCTGTCTCGACTCCGGCGCCCTCTCCTACGACCGCCTCTGGGTGACCTCGTCACTGCGCGGTCTCGTAAACGTCGACATCACGGTGCGCGTGCTCGAGCGGGCTCAACACTCCGGCACCGCGTCAGGCGTCGTCCCCTCCTCCTTTCGCATCATCCGCCAACTGCTCGACCGGGTCGAAGACGCCACCTCCGGCGAGGTGCTTCTTCCCGAAGCCCACTGCGCCGTTCCCGACTGGGTCGAGAGTGCCACCCGGGGCGTCGCCGAGGAGTTCGGGGACGTCGTGGCCCAGGAGATGCCGGTCGTCGAGGGCCTGGAGTTAATGGGTCGAGACGGCGCCGATCGATTGGTGCGCCGCACCTGGAAGCCGGCCCTCTCGGTCATCGGCCTCGCCGGGGCTCCCGAACCGCGCCAGGCCGGCAACGTCCTTCGGACCTCCACCACCGTGACCCTCTCACTTCGCTTGCCTCCCCTGGCGGACGCCCGCGCGGCCGGCGAGGCCCTCGTGAGGGTTCTCTCCGTCGACCCGCCCTCGGGCGCCGAGGTCGAGGTGACCATCACCTCCGCGGCGAGTGGGTGGGCGGCCCGCGAACTGCCCGAGGATCTCCGACGGATTCTCGACGAGGCGTCGCGGGACTCCTTCGGTGGACCCCTCGCCCTCACGGGTGAGGGTGGGACGATCCCCTTCCTCTTCCAACTCGGGCAGCGTTTCCCCGAGACCCCCTTCATCGCGACCGGTGTCCTCGGGCCCGAGTCCAACGCTCACGGCATCGACGAGATGCTCAACCTCGAGGCGACCGTTAACCTCATCAACGCCCTCGCCCATCTTCTCTCACACTCTGGAGGCGCCCAATGAACACCCCCGTCGATCTCTGGGTTGACCCCATCTGCCCCTGGGCCTGGATGACCTCCCGGTGGTTACTCGAGGCGAGCGTGGCGCGCGACTTCGAGGTGCGCTTTCACACGATGAGCCTGGCCGTCTTGAACGAGGGTCGGGACCTGCCCGAAGAGTACGTGTCCCTGATGGAACGGGCCTGGGGTCCGGTGCGCGTGATGGTGGCGATCGACCGTCAACACGGTGAGTCGGCTCTTCGGGCCTACTACGACGCCTTCGGCGAGTACTACCACGTGGGGGGCCACCGCGACGATCTTCGCGAGGCCTCCGTGGCGGCCCTCGAGGCCGCGGGTCTCGACGCCGAGCTCATCGACGCCTTCGACGACACCGCGTGGGACGAGACCCTGACCCTCAGTCACCACCAGGGCATGGACGCCGTCGGCATGGACGTCGGCACACCCGTGATCCACGTGGGCGAGGTCGCCTTCTTCGGTCCCGTCGTGACTCCCGCCCCCAAGGGTGAGGCGGCCGGGCGACTCTTCGACGGCGTGCTCGCCGTGGCGTCGACTCCGGGCTTCTACGAGATCAAGCGGACCCGCACCGTCGGTCCCATCTTCCAATGACCCGGCGCATCCTCGCCACCTCCGGCGGATTCGTCGCGGGACCGGTACAGCGATCCGTGCGCCTCGGCGACATGCTCCTCGAGGCGTTGACGCTCACCGGAGCTACCCGTCCCCGGGTGTGTCTGGTTCTGACGGCGTCGGGAGATGACGTCAACTACTACGCGGCACTCTACGAAGCCTTCAACGCCGCCGGGTGTGACGTGACCGACCTGCGCCTCTTCCCTCAACCCTCGGGACCGGCTGAGGAACGCCTGGTGGGCTCGGACCTCGTGTGGGTCGGTGGTGGGTCCGTCGCCAACCTCCTCGCCCTCTGGGCCCTCCACGGCGTCGGTGACGCCATGCGGGCGGCCTGGGAGTCGGGAACTATTCTCGCGGGCGTCTCGGCGGGATCGCTCTGTTGGCACACCGGGGGAACGACCGACTCGTACGGTCCCGAACTTCGTCCCGTGACGAACGGCCTCGGACTACTCGACTTCGCGAACGGGG
>JAGXAY010000185.1 GCA_018971385.1 Acidobacteriota bacterium
GCCGACCTATTCTCTCGACGACAACTCGGGTGTCGTGGTCGAGGGTCACGATGTCCGAGTGGTGTCCGAGGGTGACTGGCGTCTCTTCGTCCCTCCGGTTGAGGGGATTTAGGGTGAGCGCGACGAGGGCCACGAACTATTGGGAGGACGCGTGAGAGTACGGGCCGATCTCAACATCTCCCTCGACGGCTTCGCCACCACGGAGGGCGGGACCCCGGACAATCCGATGGGGCCGGACTGGGAGAAGATCACCGGGGCCTACGTCGCGACCCGAACGTTTCGCGCTCGCGTGTTCGGTGACCAGTCGGGAGCGGGCACGACGGGACTCGACGACGACTACGCCGCCCACTACTTCGAGGGCGTGGGGGCCGAAATCATGGGAGCCGGAATGTTCGGCTTTCACACCGCGCCCGAACCGAGCGAGTGGTGGGGTTGGTGGGGGGATACTCCGCCGTTTCACTGTCCCGTCTTCGTTCTCACCCACCAGCGCACGGGTTCGCGGGAGATGAACGGGGGGACAACCTTCACGTTCTGTTCGCTGGCGCCGCGTGAGGTTCTCGCCCTGGCGCGCGAGGCCGCGGGGGGTCTCGACGTGAGAGTGGGGGGCGGGCCGAGCACCGTGCGAGAGTTTCTCAGCCACGGGCTCATTGACGAACTCCACGTGGCCATCGCCCCCGTTCTTCTCGGACGAGGTATCAACCTGTGGCAGGGCCTGCGGGGATGGGGAGAGGAGTACCGGGTCGTCACCGAGGTGGCCGAGAGCGGGACGACCCACGTGACGTGGTCCCGTGAGTGAGTCTCGAGTAGCGCTCGATGAGAACCTGGTGGCTCTCCGGCGCGCCCGGGACCACATCGATCGCTACTTCGACGCTCCCCTTCGAGTCGCCGATCTCGCGTCAACGGCTCACATGTCGGTCGGGTACTTCACCCGGTCCTTTACTCGCGCCTTCGGGGAGAGTCCCGTGGCGTACCTCACGTCTCGTCGACTCCAGCGGGCGATGGCGTTACTGCAGAGCACGTCGCTCAGCGTGACCGAGGTGTGTTTCGCCGTCGGATTCTCCAGTCTCGGCACGTTCTCACGGCGCTTTCGTCAGTGGGTGGGGGTCACCCCGTCGGCGTGTCGTCGAGAACGCCACTACCCGATTGTCCCCGGCTGCGTCGCTCGGGGCGCCCTGCGTCCGGTCAGAATCGGAGAAGCGCCGGAGAGTTCGTCGGGCGTACTCTCTCCGGCATGAGCGTGCACATTCAGTCCAGTTTTCTGCCCCACCTCGACCCCGAGCAGTCCCTCCACTTCTACCGCGACGTGCTCGGTTTCTCGGTCCGTCTCGACGTGGGCTACGAAGGAATGCGCTGGATCACCGTCGGCCCCGAGGATCAGCCGGACACCTCCATCGTCCTCTCGCCGCCCGTCGTCGATCCCTCGGTGAGCGAGGAGGAGCGTCAGATGATTCTCGACATGATGGCCAAGGGCTCCTACGCCATGATTGTCCTCACGACGACCGATCTCGACGGAGTGTTCGCCCGTCTGGTGGAGGCGGG
>JAGXAY010000186.1 GCA_018971385.1 Acidobacteriota bacterium
GATCGCTCCACCACCTCAAAGGGTTCCTCCTGCACGAGAGCGTGGGACTCCGGAACCGAGAAGGTCATCTGAGTGACTCCGGCGTAGGTCGGAGGTACGACGTTGCTCGCGGTGCGAGCACTCGCCACACCCGCCCCAATCGCCGCGAGAGCGACGAACACGCTCACCGAGACGGCCCGCCTCACGAGGCTCCTTCGGCACCGACCGGGTGACTTGAGGGCGAGGAGTCAACAGCGGAATCCCGAGCCGGTGACGCGACGGGTGCGTGGTTGTCGAATGGCACGTAGCGGTAGGACATGGCGAGATCGCGCACGAAGAAGACGGGGGGGTGTGACTCGGGCGCGAAGAGCACCAGTCGCCCCTGGAGTTCAGCGAGGCGCACGAGATCCTCCATCGACGCCAGGTCGGTGACCCCCCCCTCGTCGAAAGAGGGTGAACCCTTCACGGAGAGCACCACGTCACCGTAGCGGGAAAGAATCTGGGAGATCTCCGGACCGCGACGAGCCCGACGGACCGCGACGCCGAGAGCCAGCAGTAGCACGAGGTCGACGCCGAGAATCCACAGCACCAGCCGACGTAGGGGCGTCACCGTCGTGTGGTGTCCGAGAATGACGAGCGGAGTGGCGTGGGTTGTGAAACCCGCGACACTGCCACTCAAACTCGGATGAGTCACCAGATACTCCGAGGACGTCGGCGCGTTCACCACCAACTGCGCCTCGTTGGGGTAGAGATCGAAGACCAGCGGTGGCGCAAAGGTACCGAGCGTCACGGGAGCGAGGGCCACCGTTCCCCGTAGGTCGAGGTGGGGCACCAGCGTCAGCGTGTAGGTCAGCGCCGAACCGAGCGACTGTCGGGTCTGGGCCACGATTCCCGCGAGGTACTGATTGACCGAGAGGAGATTCACGACGCCCCGAAGCACTCCCCCGCTCGAGGTCAGGGTGCTCGGACCACCGACGCTTATCGTGTGGGACCACCCGTCGGACGCTCCGACGACGGCCGTGAGGTATCCCGTTCCCGAGACGGCGGCGGGAACGGTCGCCGAGAGCGAGTAGGAGAAAGCGACGTGAGCGACCGGCGCCACCGCTTCGTAGAGCGGATCTCCCGTGGTCGCAAGTTGGCCGGGGTAGACGGTGCCCGAGGCGGGTGCCGTGTAGCTCCACACCCCCCGTTGCTGATAGGGGGTCGAGGTCGTCAAGCGCGAGGTCGGAGCGTGAGTGAAAGCGTCAGCGCCCACGAGCAGGGCGAGGAGGGCGACGATGATGAAGAGCGCTGCCGTCACCTGGCCCGGGACTCCGAGTACTCCCCACGACGTCTGGGCCCCGACGGGTGCCCGCCAGGCGGCACCCGACCCACCACTCGACTCGCGACGGCGACGTTCCCGTCGACGGCGACGATCGCTCACGGTCGGGACTCCCACGACCCCCACCATAGACAGGCCGACGAGGGCGAGTCCGGCGTCACGACCCGTACGAGTAGAGACGAGTTTTCCGACACTCGGTACGTGGAGGACGAGACGACCCACGATGTCCGAGGGAGA
>JAGXAY010000063.1 GCA_018971385.1 Acidobacteriota bacterium
CGACAGGGAGCTCGGCGAGATGCCCTCCTCGACGACGCCGACGTTCTTCTCGACGAGGTAGGTCTCGACGGACTCACCATCGCTACTCTCGCGGAGCGGGCCGGAGTGTCTCGACAGTTGGTGTACCAGCACTTTCCGACCGTGACCGACCTCGTCAGCGCAATGACAATGCGCCGATTCGACGAACTTCGCCGTCACTTTGACGCGAATCGCGCCGAGGTACACCCGCGCAACGCGGCCCTCCAGCAGCTCCAACTCGTGCTCGACCTCGACCCGCGCCACCGCCAGTTCCTCCGAGAGATTCTCTCGCCGCGTTCGCGTAGCGAGGAGTCCAAGCGAATTTCAGAACTCGTACGAGAGCGATTGGTCGATCGGTGGGCCGAGGCCGTTGATCCCGACCATCGTCGTGACCCCGAAGTGCGAGCACGAATCTGGGCCGTGTTCTACGCCCTTTGGGGAGTCTGGGACATGCTCGACGCGGGGGAGATCTCCCCGGAACAGGGCTGGACCATCATGGAGAGTTTTCTTAAGTTTTCTCCCTCCTAACTCGGGGGGCCACCTCTCTACAATGGCTCGGTGTCTTCCCCCCGCCACTTGGCCACCTCCCGGCGTGATCCCGCTACTAACTCCGGAATCACCAACGCCACCGCCGTGTTGTTGCTCCTCGCCCTCTTCGCCGAAGGACTCACCATTCCCCTGCTCCCGGGATCGGTCACTCTCCACGCCGCACTCGGTGCGGCGCTCATGGGGCCCGTCGCCCTGAAGAGCGCCTCCACGGCGTGGCGCATGATTCACTACTACCTCGGAGAAAGCTCCTACGTGGAGAAAGGTCCACCCCCACTGGTCCTCAGGCTTCTCGGACCCTTCGTCGGACTACTCACGTGGGTGGTTCTCGTCTCCGGGGTGGTACTCATGGTGCCGAGCTGGCGGAGTGTGGACTCCCTCGCACTGTTCGTTCACAAGGCCAGCTTCGTCCTCTGGTTCGGTGCCATGGCGATTCACGTGCTCGGCCACCTGCCCGAAATCGCTCGTTACGTCTCCCGAGCCGGTGAACGAGCGGCTCGACGTTACGCGTGGACGGTGGCCCTCGCGGTCCTCGTCGGCATCGTGATCGCCGGAGCTGTCGCCCAGTGGGGCAGTTGGAATCCCGGCGGACTCGGCTAGTGAGTGACTCCTCGGTAGAGTTCGTCCTCTGCGAAACCACAGCCGATCTCGAGGCGTTCGTCGATCGGCACCGAGACGTTTCGACTTACGCCCTCGATACCGAGTTTGAACACCGCACCACCTACCGCCCCCGACTCGCCCTCCTCCAGGTGGGCTGCGACGACGAAGTCGCCCTGGTCGATCCCTTGAGTGTGGACTCCTCTCCCCTGCGCGTCCTCCTCGACTCATCGGCCACCGCCGTACTGCACGCGGCCGTCAACGACCTCGACTTAATTAGCGCTGCGGTGGGCGTTGCGCCCCGTCATCTCCTCGATACTGAGATTGGTGGTCAACTTCTCGGACGTCCCCGAACCTCTCTCGCAGCGATGGTCCGCGACTACCTCGGTATCCGTCTCGACAAGACCGAACAAACCCGGGACTGGATGCGCCGTCCACTGCCCGAACGTGCCCTGCGCTACGCCGCCGACGACGTGGCGTACCTGGTTGAACTCGCCGAGCGACTGGCCGAAGATTTAGCCAGTTGTGGTCGTGACGCGGCGTGGCGAGAGGAGTCCGCGGCCGTTCTTCACGACTCGGCCGATGACGCTCCCTCTCTGTGGTGGCGCGTGAAGGGACTTCTCCGCGCGCCCGAGGAGGTCCGCCTACGGGGACAGTTCCTCTGCGGGGCCCGTGATGACGTCGCCCGCGGACGTGATCTCGGGCGTGGGCGCATCCTCAGCGACGACGACCTCGTAGAGATCGCTTTTCGACCCGAACTTCTCGGGTCCCACGAAGTCACCCGAGACGACGAACTCACACAAGCGCTCGAGGACGCCCTCCGCCACGCTCACCAGGCATCCCTCGCGGATCTCTGGCCCGCGGACGCCGACGTAACGGACGGCGATCGCGGACGACGCCTTTCCCTCATGCGCCTCGTGGCAAAGGAGGTGGCGGACGAGTGGACCATTTCTCCCGCCACGATGGCCACCCACCGCGATCTCGTTCGCTTCGAGCGGGGGATGTCGAGCCGACTCGACCACGCTTGGCGTCAACACGCCTTTGGGGACCAACTCGATCTACTTCGTCGCGATGCCGGGGCTCTCGGTCTCGTCGACGGCCGACTACGCGTCATCGCGCACGGTGCCTCCTCATGACTCAGGCCCCCGGGACATCCCGGGGGCCTGAGTACGTCGAGTGAAACTCGCGGAAGGGTTAGTGGTCGCCTCCACCAAAGCCGCCCTGGCCGCCGCCAAAGCCGCCCTGGCCGCCGCCCATCGGAACTCCGACGGTCGCCGAGCCAGCGTTGACGCTGAGGGCGTCGAGCGAGGTGTGATCGGTTTGGTCGACTTCACCCTGGACCATAACCGTTGCGCCCACCGCCACCACGCTCGAAGTAGCCGTCGCGCCCGCGTTGGTGTACGTAGTTGACGCTGAGGTGTTCACGGTGCGGTAGAAGCCGGCCTCGTCGGAGATGACGAAGGAGTTCGTGCCGACGGAGACGACGGTACCCTCCAGGCCCGCCGGGGCAATAGCGATGCCGGTGACGTCATTCGATACGGTGGTCGACAGAGTCAGCGCCACACGCTGGTTGACCGCAACGCTTCCAATAGCGCTGGTCACACCGTTCTCGGTGACCGTGACGGACGGGTCAACCGCAAAGGTGTTCGACGAACCATTGGGCTCACTCAAGGTGATGCTGGTGCTCGAAACGGCGCTCACGGTGCCGACGAGGCCCTCACCCATGTGGTGACCAAAGCCTTCGCCCTCACCCATGCCCGATCCACCGGCCAACGGACCGCCCACCATGATGGTGCCCGAGTGACTCTTCTTGTTCTTCGCTACGGTCTTCACGTCCCTCTTCTTCGTGATGACGTGATGAGTGGCCTTGTGGCTCGTGGTCTTCGCGAACGCCGACGGAGCAACGGCCATACTGCCGACGAGGGCGAGGCCCACGGAGGTCGCGGCGACAACGCCTACTCGACCCTTCAATGAATTAAGACTACGGTGAGTCATGGAATCTCCTTCGAAGTGACCGCAGCCTCTCTGCGACACCTCAGGTACGTTGTCACTCCATCTTCAAGGTGCGGTGGAACGTCGCTAAGGAGTTCCTAAGACCACCCGGCGGCCTCCGGTCGCCGGGTGGTCGCCTACCGAACCCCTAATCGCCACGCGAGGGCCGAGGTCCGCGACACGCGCCGCGCCACCGCGCTCGAGAGAAGGGAAGGATCCGCCACGATGGTCACGGACCGCTGGGCCCGGGTCAGAGCGGTGTAGACCAGTTCTCGGGAGAGCAGCGCCGACTCTTCTCTTTCCCCGAGCGAGACCACCACTTCGCCGTATTCCGAGCCCTGTGACTTATGAATGGTGAGAGCCCAGGCCGATTCCAGGTGACCCACTCCCGCGAGAGGCCAGGTGCGACCATCTCCGAAGTACACCTGCGGTTGCCCCCGTCCGGGCAGAATTACCCCCACGTCTCCGTTCACGACTCGCAGGTGACGCTGCGTCCGCGTGACGATCACCGGCTCGCCCATACTGAAGGGGGCACCCAGAATCCTTGGGAAGTCGAGACGGTGGTATCGCCCCACTTGCTCCCGCCACCATCTCGTCGAACCCACCCCCTCCCGGTGTGCGCAGAGCACGACGAGATCTCGAAGAGTGCGTAGTGCGTCGTCGGGCGAACCGGAGAGTGCCACGTGACCGACCCGCAGCGCCTGCTGACCAACTCGATGGAGTAGGTCTGGTGACACACTCTCTTCGAGTCGAACGTCGGGAGACGAGGTCGCCACAGCTCGTAATGACGTGACGTCACCCTCGAGTATCGCCCTCGCCGCCGACAAGATTCCGTGGGAGTCCGTGCGGTGCACCCGGGAGAGTGTCGTCGTGAGGTCGTCTGTCACGGGTGACGCCGCAACGAGGTCGGCCAGTACCGACCCTTCATCGACGGACGCCAACTGGTGAGGATCTCCAATGAGAACGAGGCGCGAGGTCGGAGAGAGGGATCGAACGAGTTCGCTCACGAGTCCGAGGGACGCCATCGACGCCTCGTCCACAACAACGATGTCGGCGTCGACCGAGTGGCGCGCCCGCGTGGACTCCGGAGTCACACCGAGGACGTGGTGGAGGGACCCCGACCGTGACCGGTCGATACGTACCGCGCGCCACCCTTCCTCGTCCGCCCGCGCCGTGACCCCCTCCGTCAATCGAACGACAGCTTTACCGGTTGGGGCAACGAGGAGAACAGACAGCTCCGCTCCAGGAGCGGACCCGCGATCGAGTGCCGACAGCACCCGCGTGACGAGAGTCGTTTTACCCGTTCCGGGTCCTCCCACGACGAGTGATAATCGATGGGTAAGTATCCGCTCGGCTGCCGCGAGCAGTTCCGGATCGTCGGGACGACGAAACCCTGAGGGCCACTCCACCGGGCCCTCGAGCGACGCGAGGACTGCTCGAGCGACGCGCCACTCGGCGTGAGCGAGGCGTCGAAACGTTAGAAACCGGTCGTCGATGACGCAGACGGGTGGACCACTCGTCGTGGGTTCCACGGACGACCCGAGGAACTCCACGAGGTTCGGATAGCGCGCTAGGTGTTCCAGCACGTCCGCGGGCGACTCGGCACCGACTTCCTCGTCGTTGGCCCCCACGCTCCGAATATCGACGGCAACGTGGTCATCCACCACGCGCTCGCAGAGATGGTGCACGACTCGACGCACCGTCTCGTCGTCGACGTGGCCCCGACGAACCAGGAACGACGTCATGGTCTCGCTCGAAGTCTGGGTCACGTCGCCCCCAGAATCTCGTGAGCAGCCACGACAGCCGCCGCGGGAGGATTCCACGTAAACACACCATCGTCGTGATCAGCGGTGGGGTCACCGACGACGCGAACGAAGTAGTAATCCACCCCGCCGAGATCGCGTGCCGGATCGTAGTCAGCCACGCGCTCACTCAAGAACCGATGAAGGGCGACCGAGTAGAAAAGGGCTTGCCACGGATAGTGGTGTTCAATCATGTGGCGACGCAACGCTTCTCGCCGATACGGACGAGGCGATCCGGGAATTTGATCGGTCTTGTAGTCCACAATCCGAAATCGCCCATCCGACGTACGCAAGACCGCGTCGAGGGATCCGACCATCCAGCCCTCGTCGAGAGCCGACACCACTGACGTGCGAAAGTAGTCCCCGAAGTCGCCACCCTCCACCAGGGAACCCATTCTCTCCCCGAGAATCCGGAGACGATCATCCCGGTGTTGTCCGAGTCCGAGGGTGAAACGCATCTCGGCAATGGCGGAGTCCGGACCAAACTCCGCGAGACTCTGGTCCATCCACGGAGCTGCTGTGCGGGCCCGAATACGGTCGAGCGATGTGGCCACCATCGCCACCGTCTCATCATCGACGAACCCACTCAGTGCCTCCTCGAACGCCTGGCTCACCGCGTCACCCGACGACTCGCACTGTCCCGACAGAAGGAGTTCCAGGGCACGGTGAACGGCGACGCCCAACTCTCGACCCCGCAGCGACCCAAACACTCCGGCCACACTCGAGGACACCCCCGACCCGACGTCTCTCGTCTCGTCAAATCCTGGACCATCCTCGAGAGCTCCATGTCCACTCTCCGTGAGGCGATACGCCACGTTCGAGTACGACCATCGGCGCCACGCACTCACCCGCCGAGGTGCGAGACGCTGTTCCCACGCCGGTGGAGGAACACTGGGGATGGAGACAGTGTTCATCTCCCCACCACTCACCTCGTCCACCCGCACGGCGGACCGAGCGAAGGCTAATTGCGCGATCCGCAGAGGGTCGCCACTCGACGCGTCCACCCAGTCGACATACCCCCGCACGTCCTCCGGATAGATCACCTGCTTCTCTGGCTCTCGTCGACGAGTGGCCTTCGCCCCCGTCACCTCTTGAATTTCCCGATACGTGCGAGCCCTCACCGTCCAAACACCCATCTCACCCGGGTCACGATCAAAGAGGAGACGGGCCGCCTCATTCGCTATCGGGGTGTTCTTGGTCGGTTGATACCAACCGACGAACCCCTCCGCCGCTCGGGTCATCGCGACGTACAGCAACCGTCGCTGTTCCCCCGCCATCTGCGCCTTCTTACGAAGAGTACGAAGTTCCCCCGCGTCCTCGCCCCACCGAAAACCCGAACCTCCGTCCACGACCGTCGCCCCCGCTTCCGTCCATCGACTCACCGCTCGCGACCCGGTAGGCAATTCTCGGGGTGGCGTATAACTCAAGAACGGGGCGAGAACGTACGGAAACTCGAGACCCTTCGACCGGTGCACCGTGAGAACCCGTACCGCATCGCGGTCCGACTCTAAGCGGCGGGCACTCTCGTCCACCGCGCCGTCACCCCGTCGGGAGGAGTCGTGCAGCCACTCGTCGAGTCGACGCCACGACCTGACTCCACCCGCCTCTCGAGCGATCAACTCTGCCACGTGAGAGAGATCCGTCAGGTGACGCTCGGGGTCCCGGGTAGTCGCCACCACTCGAATGACGTCGCCTCGCCGAAGAAACCGGGCCAGCGCTCGAGCGCCCCGTCGTTCACCCTCCACGCGCAGGCGAGCGAGGGCGCCCGAGACATCCCCCTCGTCGATATCGCGAAACCACGACAAGCGAAGAACATTCGCGAGGCCCACGTCGTGAGGGGCGTCGAGGGCCGCCACCAGTTGAGCGACCTGAAACGCCGCCTCGGTCTCCAGGACGGAATGGGAGCTCTCCGAGACGGCGGCGACTCCCGCCTTACGCAATCGGCGCAGTACCACACGACAGTCCTCATTTTTTCGGCACAGAATGGCGATATCTCGAAGAGTCGCCGGTGAGGTCGCGAGAATCTGCCCGAGGACTCCCACGACGTCATCCAGCACGTTCGCGTCGGGTCCATTGGCTATACGCACCACCACTCGACGCCCGCTCACGGGATCAATGGGGGACGGCTCCTCGACGTCGGGTCGAATCGCCGACACCTCGTGATACTGAGTCGTCGAATCAATGCCGTCCACCTCGTAATGGAGGTGAGCCCCACAGAAAAAATCGTTGATTCCAGCCACCACGGCGGGGGTGGAGCGGTAGTTGTTCTCGAGAAACGTCACCGCCCCGCGGGAGCCCACCGAGTGACGCACCGCGAGATAAGTGTCCACGCCCCCTGATCGAAACCCATAAATCGCTTGCTTCGGGTCTCCCACCATGATGAGGCGCGTGCGCGGAGCATCCCGAAACACTCGCTCCATGATGCGCCACTGAATCGGATCCGTATCTTGAAACTCGTCAATCAAGACGACGCGGTAGGTGGAACGCAGTTCATGAAGTAAACCGGCCCCGGCCTCACTCGATACCCGGTCCAGCAGCATGGTGAGAACGTCAGAGTACGACACCACGCCGTCGCGTCGCGCTAACTCTCGCGCTCGTTCCACCGTCAACTGCGCGAGACGGCTCTGATGGTAGGCATCCCGGTCCACCGCGGTTCCCCGAGTATCGGGCTCCACCACCGTCACGACGTCTGTGTGGGCGTGGCGAGTCCACCCCGCGTCGTAGAGGCTTCGGGCGAGATGATAAATCGTGTCGAGACGCTGAGGGGCGTCACTTTCCCACTCGTCGAGGATGGTGGAACACTCTCCGCCATCATCTCGGGCCCACTGCGCAACTACCTCACGTACCGCGCGTCGAAGATAGGGATCTGGATCACCCAATCCTCCGCGCGCCGACCCCAGGCGCTGGGCCGCGAAGGAGTGAAATGTCCGTGCGTCGAGATCGTCGAGTCGTTCACGCACCGAACG
>JAGXAY010000064.1 GCA_018971385.1 Acidobacteriota bacterium
GTCCACGTGGTCTACGGCATCGTGGGGTTAAAGACCCACTGCAAGGTCTGTCTCGTGGTGCGCGAGGAGGCGGGGGAGATGCGCCGCTACGTGCACCTGGCGAGTGGTAACTACAACGGCAAGACCGCCCGGGTCTACGAAGACTTCGGCATTCTGACCTGTAACGACGAGGTCGCGAAGGACGTGGGGGAGCTGTTCAACTACCTCACGGGATTCTCGAAGGGCGGGGAGTACCGTCGCATCGTCGTCTCCCCGGCCCAAGTGCGCGACCGCGTCGTGGAACTCATCGGGGCCCAGGCCGAGCGGGGCGCGCGCGGGCGCATTCTCGTGAAGGTGAACGGACTCACCGACCCGACGGTCATCGACGCCCTCTACGAGGCCTCGCGGGCCGGGGTCGAGATTCGTCTCATCGTCCGCACCCTCTGTTGCCTGCGACCCGGTATCGAGGGGCTGTCGGAGAACATCACCGTGCACTCGGTCGTGGGGGAGTTCCTCGAACACTCCCGTCTCTTCATCTTCTCCCGTCCCGGTGAACCCGACTTCGAGGTGTACCTCGGTTCGGCGGACCTGATGGAGAGAAACCTCGATCGGCGAGTCGAGGCCATCGTGCCGATCGAGAACCCCTCCATGCGCGCCGATCTCCTCGAAGCGTTCGACATCACCTGGTCGGACGACGTCTTTACCTGGATCCTCGGCTCCGATCGGCGCTGGCGCCGTCTCCAGAGCGTGAACGGCGTCGTGGCTCAGAGCGAACTTAAGTCTCGGGCGCTGGAGCGGGCCCGGCGGGCGGAGAGTTAGGGGAGCGTCGGAACTGGAGGCTGGCGTAGGCCACGCCCCCGATGGGAATCGGGATCCAGAAGTTGACGAGGCGGTAGGAGAGAACGGCGAGAATGGCCTGGGAGTGGGGCACCCCGAAACCCACGAGGGTGGGGATGAGGGTGCCCTCCACGACGCCGAGGCCCGCCGGGGTGAGGGGAATGGCCGCGAGCACGTTGGCGAGACCGTAGGCGACCAGGAGGTCGATCGGCGAGACCAGGTGACCGAAGGCCCACACGAAGACCCAGAGGCAGGCGGCGTCGAGGAGCCAGTTCAGCCCGGCCCAGGTGAAGGCCCACCAGAGGTTGCGCCGAGCGTTGATGAGCAGGGTAACCCGCTCGGCCACCTTCTCGAGAGTCTGGGCGATCCGGTCGGGATTGAGGGTGGGGATCCGTCTCGCGAGAGCCCGTATCCAGGCGTCGGCGCGCCGTTGACCCCGCGTGATGAGGTAGATCGTCCCGAAGAAGCCGAGGAGGAGAAAGACCCCGGCGAGGGCCGCGAAACCGTAGGCCGGGTTGAAGCCGTTCAGGGGAATGGAGATGACGAGCATCACCCAGAACAGGAGATTCAGCACCACCGCCGAGCCGGCTCCCTGAGCCGCCATGCCGAAGGCGTTGGTGTCGCGGGGAACGTGAAGCTCGTCAAAGATTCGAAAGGCGAGCGCCCCCGAGGGGGCGGCACCCCCGGGCACGATGTGGCCGATGGCCAGTCCGGCCAGGTTGACCCGCAACACGTCGAAGCGACGGGGGGCGTAGGGGTAGAGCACCGTGCGCGTCAGTTCGACGTAGGCGTAGATCGCCGACATCTCGAGAACGACGGCCAGCGCCACGATGACGGGATTGAGGTTGGACAACAGGTAGAGGGAACGTCGGGCGGAGGCGAACTGGGGAATCACCAGGTACTCGACCACGAAGACGAGGGATCCGAGGCTCAGAATGATGCGCAGTTCGCGGGGCAGGCGAAAGCGCCGACCACCGCTCTCGGGTGAACTCACGCGAGGGTCCGTCCGTTCCTCGCGTGACACGACGAGACGACGACGGGGACCTGCACAACGTCCACTTTAGGCCCTGGGGGGTAGACTTCCCTAAATGCGTGTTCTAGTGGTATTGCCCACGTACAACGAGATTTTGAACGTCGAGGCGATGCTGCGAGCCCTGCGCCAGACGGTGCCCCACGCGGACGTTTTGGTGGTGGACGACTCCAGCCCCGACGGCACGGCCGAGGCCGCCGAGCGCCTCGGGGAGGAGTTGGGTTCCATCTCCGTGCTTCGCCGCGGGGAGAAGTCGGGCCTGGGTGGCGCCTACCGGGCGGGGTTCGCCTGGGGACTGGAGCGGGACTACTCCCACTTCGTAGAGATCGACTGCGACTTCTCCCACGATCCGCTCGACCTGCCCCGTCTCCTCGAGGCGGCCTCGTCGAACGACGTCGTGATCGGATCGCGCTACGTCAAGGGCGGGTCCATTCCCAGTTGGCCCCTCTCTCGTCGACTCCTCTCGCGCGGGGGCAACCAGTACGCCTCGGTGATGCTGCGCTTAGGGGTCGCGGACTCCACCGCCGGGTACCGGGTCTACTCCCGCGAGGCCCTCGAGCGCATGGGTTACCAGAGCGTCACGGCCGACGGGTACGGGTTCCAAATCGAGATGACCTTCCGGGCCAAGCGCTCGAGGCTACGCATTCGCGAGGTGCCGATCTCGTTCTCCGACCGGGTCCACGGAGTCTCGAAGATGAGCACCGACATCGTCTCCGAGGCCCTCTGGCTCGTGACCAAACTGGCGTTTCGCCCCTCGGGTAGCCCGACCCGCTAAATCCGGTCGACGACGACGGAGGACAGGACACTCGCCAGTTTGTCCCGCGTCTCCTCGCGCTCCGAGGTGGGGTCGGATTCGGGGACAATCCCCGCTCCGGCCCACGCTTCGAATCGGGGCCCGTCGACGAGGACGCCCCGGATGCCGATCCACCACTCGGCGTCGCCCCGGGCGTCCACCCACCCGACGGGGCCGGCGTAGTGACCCCGGTCGAGGGGTTCGAGTTCGCGAATCGTCCGGTAGGCCTCGGCGCGCGGTAGTCCCCCGACGGCGGCCGTCGGGTGGAGCCAGGTCAAGAGCTCCAGACCGTGGGGCGCGGACTCCTCCGGGGCGCCCGTCGCCCGTATCCAGGTCCCGAGGTGGGCCACGGTGCGCAGCGTCACGATCGAGGGCGTGGGATCAGCCTCCACCTGGTCGTAGTGGTCGGCGAGAGTGGCGACCACCTCGTCAGCCAGGAGAGCGTGTTCGTGCAAGTTCTTCGAACTCCCGAGCAGCCACGCGTGGTAGTCCTGGGGGTCGACGTGGGGCGGCAGGGCGATGGTGCCGGCGAGGGGGTGACAGAGGGCGCTCGTCCCGAGTCGTCGGACGAGTAACTCGGGGGAGGCCCCCACGTAGCGTCGCCCGTCGGGAAGGGGCAGGGCGTAGATGGTGCAGTTCGGCTCACGCACGCGCAGGCGCTGAGCGAGCGAGGCGGGATCGATCGGAGCACTCGTCGCTCCGCTCACCGAGCGGGCGAGGACGACCTTCGACACTTCTTTACGACGCAGGCGCTCGACGGCCACGGCGACGGAGTGGGCGTAGGACTCGCCCGAGGGGCGATAGATCATCTCGGTGGCGAGCTGAACCTCCTGATCGGCGTCGTCGAGGTCCTCCAGGTGAGCGCGCCAGCTCTCGTCCTCGGACTCGCTCATCAGCCAGGTTCCCGAGGAGTCGGCCACGATGACGAACTCGGGGATCTCGAGGACCCCCGGGGCGGAGCGGTCGAAGGGCAGGGAGGCGAAGGCCGTGACCGCGACCGGCGCGTGGTCCGGGAGGTCCCCCGACCAGGCGTCGAGCTCCCGTCGGGCGGAGGCGACGTCGTTGACTCCGGAGGGCAGTTCGATGCGAGCGACGCAGCGCCCGAAGCCGACCCGCAGGGAGTCGGGAGCGCTGAGGAGCCACCCCCTCCGGGCCCCGAGAGTACGCAGAGCCCGTAGGGGCAGGTCGTCAATGGCGCGAATCTTCACGCACCCTCCTTCGTGGCCACAATCTGCTGACTGAGTCCACCCATGACTCGACGATGATTGACCGCGGTGAATCCGGCCGCGCGAACCAGGTCGAGCAGATCTGCTCGGGGGGGAAGGTACGCCGTGGACCGGGGAAGATACGAGTACGCGTCACGATCCGACAGTACGGAACCAACGAGGGGCACGAGGCGCCTAAACCAGAGTCGAAAGCCCGTTTTGAGGAGACCCGACTCCGGCTCGGCCACCTCGAGAAAACTCAATCGGCCGCCGGGGCGCACCACTCGACCCATCTCGCGCAGGGTCGCCGCGAGATCGGTGAAGTTGCGCAGCGCGTACCCGCAGGTCACCCCGTCGAAGGCTCCGTCGGGAAAGGGCAGCTGGGACGCGTCGGCCTGCACCCGTCGGTCCATGCCGTGACCGGCCGCCAGCATGCCGAAGGAGAGGTCCACGCCGATGGCCCGGTGACCCTGGCGCTCCAACTCCCGCACGAAGTCCCCGGTGCCGGCCGCCACGTCGAGCACCACCGAGTGGGGGGCGAGGTAGAGGTCCCGGACGGCTCGGCGACGCCACCAGCCGTCGAGACCGAAGGTCATGACCTTGTTCACCATCTCGTAGCGGGGAGCGATGGTGTCGAACATGCGACGCACCGCGACGGTCTTCGCCTCCCCGGTCGGCAGGTCCCGGTTCACCACTGGAGTACCGCCGTCGCGCGGAGAACGAGCTCGTCGTCTCGGCGGACCTCGCTCAACCACCGAGTGCGCAGTCGTGAGCCGCGGGTCTCGCCCTCGACCAGAGTGACGGTGGCTCGAAGAGTGCTCGGAACGCTCACGGGAGCGAGGAATCGGACCTCGTCGTAGCCGACGGTGAGAACGGGCGCGTCGTCGGTGACGCGCACGAGGTCCGTGATCCACTGGGGGAGAAGAGAGAGAAGGAAGAGTCCGGGCACCAGGGTGGAGCCGAAGGGGCTGGCGGCCGCCCGCTCGCGGTCGACGTGAATCCACTGGTCGTCACCGGTGAGGGAACAGAACTCATCCACCTCCGGCTGAGTAATCGTTCGGGGGTGTCCCGGTCCGAAGGAGTGACCGAGCCACTGTGCGTAATCGGTTCGTGACAATTCGGCAATCACCAGGTAATACCTCCCCGTTTAGCCTAGTGATACGCCGATGGAACGTGGCCACCTCACCTACACTTTCCGGCATGACTAAGAGCCACGACGAACACCACCGCCAAGTAAGTGACGGGTGGATTCGGGCGGCGATTTTCGGTATCTCGGACGGACTCGTCACCAACTCCTCCTTCATCCTCGGGTTCGCCGGAGCGAACCCCAGTCACAACGTGGTGCGACTCGCCGGCGTGGCCGCGCTCATCGCGGGCGGGTTCTCGATGGGCAGTGGGGAGTACCTCTCCATGCGCGCCCAGAAGGAGCTGTTGGAGTACGAGATCGAGGTCGAGCGAAAGGCGCTCCTCGAGAATCCCGAGGAGGAGATGGCCGAGCTGCGCGCCATGTTTGAGGCTCGCGGCATCGACACCGAACTGGCCGGTCGTCTCGCGACCGACCTGATGAGTGACCCGGAGCTCGCCCTGCAGACTCACGCCCGCGAGGAGCTCGGGGTCGACCCCTCGGCCACCGGATCGCCCTGGGCCGCGGCCGGGTCGTCCCTCCTCGCCTTCGCCGTCGGGGCCTTCGTTCCCCTGCTGCCCTGGCTGGTCTCCTCCAACGGCAACGAGGTCTGGTGGTCCATGATCATGGCGGCGGCCGGCTCGGCGGCCGTCGGGGGCGCCATTGGTCAGTTCACCCGCAAGGGCGTGGTGGCCTGGGCCCTACGTCAAGTAGCCGTGACCGGACTGGCCGCCGCGGTCACCTTCGGCATCGGTCGACTCGTCGGTCACTAGGCGTAGAAGCGCAGGATCTGGTCCTCTCGCGCGACCTCGAAGCCGAAGTGTTCGTAGAGGCTGGTGGCGCTCTCGTGACTCGCGTCCACGAACAACATCGCCGTCGAGACGCCCTTCGAACGCAACGTCGCGAGGCCCTCGGACAAGATGATGCGCCCGAGCCCCCGGCGCTGAAAGCGGGGATCGACGGAGATGACGTAGATCTCGCCCGGACGGTCGGGGTGAAGTTCGTGCACCTTGGTCCAGCACGAGGCGGCCAGCTCGCCGTCGATCTCGAGGAGGACGAATCCCGAGGGGTCGAACCAGGGCTCCCGGGTGCGGGCCTCGAGGTCTTCCTGGCTCCACTCACCCTGTTCCGGGTGGTCGGGGAAGGCGGCGTTGTTGAGGGCCAGCCACGCCTCGTCGTCGAGCCCGGGTCGAAAGTGGCGAATGCGAGCACCCTCGGGCACCTCCACGCGGGGGGCCGGTAGGGGGCGGGTCATGAGGCGAATGGTGCGCATGGCGTGGGCGTGTCCCGGCGAGTCCCGCAGCCACCAGTCCACGACGGGGTGGACGGCGAGAACTCCGGCGAGGAGGTCCTGATCGAGTCCGCCCCCGCACATTTCGACGCAGGGAACCTGGGTGTCGGTGACGTGGGCGTACCCGCGAAGGCCCCCGTCCTCCTTCAACCAGTGCTCACCGGGCCAGTCGTGGATGACGCCCCGGCGACGGTTTTCGTCGAGAGCCTCTCGTCCCAACTCCACCTCGGTGCGGTTGATGAGGTCCAAGACGGCGAGACGGCGCAGGGGAGTGAGACGCCGGGTGATCGTCCAGACGTCGTTCATGATCGGGCCCGACGAGAGATTCGCTGGAGACGCCGGAGCAGTGTTCCCACCGTTCTCTCGGCGGCTACCAGTTCGGCGTACACCTCGGACTCGAGGGGGGAGTCGGGAGATTCGACGAGGGAACTCAACCGACGGGACAGCTCCTCGAGACTCGAGGTGATGGTGGAGAGTTCACTCGCGGTACTGGACATGGATCTCCTTGACGCGCCCCGCAGCCGGGCTCGGCCTAGCGTAATGGCATGGATGCATCCCTCGTGAAGGACGCCGACTCGGTCGTGGCGTGGTCCCGCCTCGTTCTGCGCGGTCCCGACGCCGTCACCTTTCTCGACGGCCAGTGGTCCCAGGTCGTGCCCAACGAGGGGGGCGCGCCCGTGGACGGGGCGCTACTTCACCCCGACGGCACCGTCGTCAGCGCCCCGCGCGCCGAACGCCTCGCTGGAGACGCCGTCGCCCTCGACGTACCGAGCGAGAGCGCCGAGGTCACGGAGAGTCGCCTGCGCCGATTTCGTCTTCGCGTCGCGGTCGAGTTCGAGTGGGCGCCGTGTCCGAGTCCGCCGTACGCGACGCGGGCAGCCCAAGTGGACCTCGGTGCGCCGGGGGCGAGTGAGTTCGCCGTCGGTGCGGTGCCCCAGGCCTTCGGTGAGCAGTTCGTCTCGACTCGCGTCTCCTTCACCAAGGGGTGTTTCACCGGACAGGAGTTGGTGGGACGTCTGGACGCCCGCGGCGGATCGGCGCCCTTTCGCCTGGTTCGCCTGCGCGTCCCCACTCTCGAAGCCCTCGCGGCCTGGGAGGAGAGTTGGCAGACGGAGGCCCAACGGAGGAGCCAGATCACGACCGTGGTGCGCTCGGACACTGGGGTGTCGGCGCTCGCCCTCGCCCACCGAACGGTCTCGCTCGAGGTCATGGGCGGCACCGGGGAATGGCTCTAGCGCGATGATCCTCGACACCGAGGGCCTCGTGGTGGTCGTCGCGGGCGTGACCGACGAACAAGAGGCCCTCCTCGCCGTCGGCATGGGGGCTAACGCCATCTCCATGGAGTTCGGACCGACCCCCCGTCAAGTGTCGGTCGCGACGGCCCACGACATCGTGCGTCGACTCCCTCCGGGAATTATCACCATCGGCAGTTTCACCTCCGAAATGCCCCAACGAATCGTGGAGGTGGTGAACACCGTCGGGCTCTCGGCGGCCGATCTGGTGGGCGCGGTCGGTCTCTCGTCACTGCACTACGTCGCCGAGAGGATCCGAACGGTCATTCGAACGCTGGAGAGTCCGACGGACCTCTTCTCGTACTTAAACGACCCCACCATCGACCACTTTCGACTCCCGTCAATCGAGAACGACGCGGCGCTC
>JAGXAY010000187.1 GCA_018971385.1 Acidobacteriota bacterium
CCAGGCCCGCTCGATGAGCTCGGATATTAATCAAGGTCTCCACTTCGAAACCATTGGTGTCAATGTGTAAATCGTCAGCCCGCGAAGCCCTCACCGCAAAGTATCCGTAGGAATCGTCACTGAATTGAACGCCAAAAAGGATTCGGATGAGGAAACAGATTCCCCAGTCACCAAACCGACGAATACGGGTGATGTCGGCCGATCCTCCTCCAGGGGCAAAGCGGCTTCCTTTCACGTAATCCGCTCCACGGTCTAGGGCGTCGCAAAAATCTCCCACTCGACTCCCGTCCATCGAGCCATCAGCATCCAGGGCAATTAAGTAGTCGCAAGAGGCCGCCTTCATTCCCGCCTTAAGAGCTGCGCCTTTTCCTGGTGTCATTTCGTGGATGACTTTGACCCCTGGTCGAAGTAGTCGAGCAATGCGTTCCGTGTCGTCCGTCGAACGCCCATCCACGAGCAAAATTTCATCAACCCAGTCCGGAATGGTTTCCAAAACGTAGGGAAGATTCCCCGCTTCATTAAGAGTAGGGATAATCACGGTGACAGTAGCGCGCCCAGCGGCCCCGTAACTTGGGTCGCCAGACTGCGCCGGACACGGGGGTAGCTCAACGGCTGCCGTCTTCATGGCATCCTTCTTCATCGATACACCGGGGGAGAAAAATCGTGACACAGTGACGGGTACAAGTCAACCGAGAAATAAGGAATACCTCGTATCAACATAAGAGGATTCTCAAGAAACGAATATTCCGGAGGTAGCCTACTGGTGGCTCGGTAGTCGTGCCGGTGAGCAGACTGTGGGTTTTGTTTCACGGTCCAACTGTGTCAGGACCAACTCACAGTGCCGACAAGGATTTCTCAATTCACCCCCAACTCCGATATCTCGGAGATTGCTCTCATCAGGAGAAATATGGAGTACAGGGACTCCGCCCCTCGGCTACGCCTTGGACGTCAAGATAAAAAGCTGCGCAGTGGAAGTCGACGCCACAGATTTCCATTGCGGAGACTCGACAAATTGCTGACGAAATTCCTGGTATTGGCGAAGAGTCGCAAAATTGTAGGCCGCTAGGTAAGCCCCTTCTTGCTGTGTGAAATCTACGTACACCCGAGAACCTGGGGCCACAATTCGCTGATAATTCGATTGAAGTACGCCAGGCAGCCGAGCCATGAACTGACGGAAGGCGATGTGAGGACTCGTGTGAGCCGCGGAAGTGAAACCCAGAACATTGGCGTACGCATACTCATTCACCACGTCAAAGCGAGAAGTTATATTCGCCGAGTCGTTCTGCGGCGCACCAATGGTAACGAGGGACGAGCCGATCGGAGCCGTCGTCTCAAAGAGCCGTTCCACCGCGAAGTCTCCCAGGCGCGGAGCGTAGACAAAGTCCAACCCCATATCGGCCACCAAATACAGCGGCAACATGCTGAACAATATGGCGGGCCAAATCCATGGAGACAGATAACGAACCGATGGAGTGAGAGTTGCCGCCATGATGGAGAGCCACGGTAGG
>JAGXAY010000188.1 GCA_018971385.1 Acidobacteriota bacterium
GCACCCAGTCCGAGAGCACCGCTCACCACGATCTCCGCGAGCGCGACCCCGACGCTTCGCTCCCAGACGGCGTGCACGTTCGCGACCAGGCTCGAGTAGGAGGTGAAACCCCCGAGGAGACCGGTGATGAGGAGGAGCCGCCACGGATCATCCGGGTCGTGACGGTTAAGACGTCCCGCCAAGAGGTGAACGGCCACCCACACGCCGACCGTATTCATGAAGATGAGCGCCCACATCACTCGGGCCCACGGGTTGTTGGCGTTGGGGTGATACCCGAGTTGCTGGCCGAGGTCACGCAGAAGCGTTCCCACCATGCCACCGAGAAGGACGCCGGCGAGGCCCGTGAGGGTGCGACGCCAAGAGTTCACCCCGTCAATGTAGTCAACGACGTTGAACCAACTGCACTGCGGCCGGCTGACGGAGACCGCTGGACGGAGCAGTCGTGCGAGGTGTCCCCACGACGACTTCGGTCCGACGCGAGTCCACTCCAAGACTTTCCGTCAGCTTCTCGGCGAGGTTGGGGCCCGCAAGATTGGGACATCGGGTGTCGTGGGAAACAACAACAGGGCCCTGACGGTTCGGCAAGCGTTTACGGTGTCGAAACACTGAATTTAGTTCAACATTTCCGCGTTGATGAAAGACTCATTTTTTGCAACGCGACATAGCGGATGTGGCAGTGGGGGGTTGGAGAACCTGACCAGGACCATTGAGGACCGACGGTTGAGAAGCGCTCAATTTTCAACCTTGGCGGATCTCTCGTCGCAGGATGGCGCTGAACTCGCCTATCTGAGAGTGCTTCTCAGGTGGGCGAGCACTATTGAACAAATATTCATCAAATGACGTTTTCTTAGTTGAGTGTCACTTAGGCTAGCGCTTGAAGTTACACCCTGACATATTTTCACCCCTCAATCAAAGGAGATTGTTGTGCCATCCTCTCGTCGCCGACGGAGAATTAGCCGAAAAGTTGCGCCCTTTACCCTCGTATCGGGATTGGCAGTTGCGGCACTGTCGTTCACCACCTTGTCCGGCTCGCTGGCCGGATTCGCGGCCAGTATCACGAACAGCACGAACTCGGCGGCGTCGGGTGTCCTCGTCATGCAGGAGACCAACGCGGCGGGAACGGTCACGTGCACGTCAACCGATGGGGGGACCGTGTCGACCAACTCCTCCACCTGTTCCACCATCAACAAGTTCGGTGGCAGTACGACCATGGTTCCCGGAGTTCCGGTCGTGACCTCCGTCACCATTAAGAACGCGGGTACCGTGCCCGCCAACTCCTTCACGGTGACCCCCGGGGCAACATGCACCCAGTCGACGAACGGGGCACTCAACGGATCGGCCACCGACTTTTGCTCGAAACTCGACGTGGTGATTACGAGCGGAACGACCACGATCTTTGACGGGACCGCCGCGTCTCTCGCTGGAGCGGCCCCGCTCGCCCTCTCCACTCCGGTCGCCCCCGGTGCGAGCGTACCGTTTACGTTCACGACGACGCTGAGTTCG
>JAGXAY010000189.1 GCA_018971385.1 Acidobacteriota bacterium
CACAAAACTCAGCACGTACGCCAGCAGCGATGGCGCTGTCGCGGCGAGGTCCTTCCACGATGCCCCGTTCGGCTGACGGAGCTGCAGCACCATCACCGTGATGATGATGGCGAGCACGCCATCACTAAACGCTTCCATCCGGCCCGGCGACATGGCACCACTCTATTGGTGTACCGGCGAAGCCCCTCTCCTACGCCTCGATGGCTGTACGAAGTCGCGGCACCATCTCGCGTCAGCGACTACCACGCACACAGCGTTACATCGTCTAGGACTTCCCCACCAGTTACGGTGCACCCAAGTCAACGACTTGGGCTCCGGTCAGCGTTATCAATTCTTCGAAATGTGTGGCGAAGACGGCATTCGGCGTACCACAGGCCGCCCAGATCTCCGTGAACTCTGCAAGATATCGATCGATGAACACCCGCAGCGGACCGGGCCAGTTCACCGGTGAGACACCACCTATCGGCTGACCAGTCGCGGCCCTCACCTGTTCGGCGTTGGCCCTGGACAACGACTGCGCGCCCGTCAACTGTAGGAAGCGATCTGGTTGAACCCGAAATGCTCCACTCTTGATTATGACGATGGGGTCCCCGTCGAGCAAAAAGACGAGACAACTGGCGATGGCCCCAACGTCACACCCCAACGCCGTGGCGGCGTCCTTCGCCGTTTTGGTGGACGCCGAGAATTGTCGCACCGGGCCCTTGGCACCTTGACGCTCCAACTCCTGAGCCACAGCCAGCGCACTCGGATGAAGCCCCTGAGTGCCAAGCATCTCTAATCAGTCGCCCTCGACCGTCTCACCGAGATACACGGCTCGCACACGGGCGTCGTGGAGAAGATTTTGTGCGCTGTCGCCAAACACGATTCGTCCATTTTCCATGACGTAGCCGCGATCGGCCAGCCGCAATGCCGTCGAGGCGTTCTGCTCTACGAGGAAGACTGTCGTGCCACTGTCTCGAATCTCCCCAATGATGCCGAAAATAGTTTCGACAATCATTGGCGCCAGGCCCATGGAGGGCTCGTCAAGCAGCAAGAGGCGAGGCTGGCTCATCAGGGCCCGCCCAATGGCCAACATCTGCTGCTCGCCTCCCGAGAGATTGCCCCCCAATTGCTTTCGCCGCTCCTTCAGGATCGGGAACGTACTGTACATCCGCTCCATATCGTCGCTGAAGGAACCCTTTCGATTGAAGGCGCCCATCTCAAGGTTCTCCTCGACGGTCATCGAAGGAAAGATGCGACGACCCTCGGGGACGTGACTGATCCCCAAGGTGGTGAAGTCGTGTGCCTTCGTCTTAGTGACGTCAGTGCCCTCGAACTCAATCGACCCACTAGCCGGAGCGTGTAGGCCCGAGAGCATTCGAAGGGTCGTGGTCTTACCCGCGCCATTGGCACCGAGCAGGGTCACGATCTCACCCTTCTCAACGTTGAACGAAATCCCATGCAGCGCAGTTATGGCACCGTATCGAACGACCGCGT
>JAGXAY010000065.1 GCA_018971385.1 Acidobacteriota bacterium
CGTGTCTGGTACGGGTCGATCACTTCCAGCAGCGGGATCATCGCACCGACCACGGTGGCCGCGCCGGCGGTGTCGCCGTCGGCGCACAGCTGCTCAAGCACCGCCTCGAGCGCCTCTATCCGCTTTAGGTACGGCGCCTCGGCCTGGCTGACGCGCGCGTCGAGGTGGCGACACCGCAGATGGGCACACTCGGCCACCTGCTCGCGCCACGCCGCCACCAACTTCACCCCCGCACGCTTGGAGAGAACGGTGGCGTGACCGTGGACGTGCTCGGCTGGCAGCGACTTCGCGCGAGCACGCTCACCGCCGGTTGAGAAGCGACTGGCGCGGATACTGCCAGTCGATGCCGTCCCGGACACCGCGGCCAGCAGTTCGTCGAAGTTCGTGTGGCCCTGGCTGGCCGCACGATTCAGCAAGGTCACCGCCGCGTCGGCGCAGGCCACGGCGTCAGCCATCGCGTCGTGCGGACGGTTGTTCACTATGCCGAGCGCCGCGATCAGGTCCGTGAGTTTGCCGCTGGCTGGTTGGACTCCCACGAAGCTCGCGAGCTTGCCCATCGTGTCGAGCACCGGCAGGTCCGGCATCTCGAGGCCGACCAGCTCCAGTTCGTGGCGCAGCACGCCCACGTCGAAGCCGACGTTGTGGGCGCAGAGCACCAACTTCTCACCATCGCGCGGGGTGAGCAGTGGCATCAGCAGCCCGGCCACGTCGGCGAAGATCGGCTCGCCTACGAGATGTTCATCGGCGATGCCGTGAATGGCGCGGGACTCACGATCGATGGGCACCTGGGGGTTGGCGAGTGTCTGCCACTTGCCGCGCACCGTCCCGCCCCGGCAGGTCACCGCCGCGATCGACACGACGCGCAGCGGTCCGCCCCCACCCGGTGAGCGTGTCGTCTCGGTGTCGATCACGACGAGGCGCACTCCGCCCCACAAGGCGGCAATGGCCACCTGGTCCGTGACGGCGTCGACCTGGCTCACTGGATACCTCGCTGCGCGGCGAGCGTTGAGAGGAGGGTCGAGTCCCGCAGTGACGAGTAGACCCCGCCTTCGGGACGGGGGTCGGCAATGGAACGTAGTGGCACCGACCAGCCCTGGTGCTGCTCGCTGTCGACGCGAAGTAGTCGGGCGACCTCGCCGAGGTTGTCGAAGGCGTCGTGGTTGCGAGCGACGACCAAGTCGAAGAGGAGGTTGGTACGCTCGATGTTGGCGAAGGAGGTACGCCGCATCGCGAGCATCGGTGAGATGTGCTTGGCGATCAGCGTCTCGAGTCCACCAGTCGAGACGGGGATGTGGGGGGTGGCTGCGATGTCGCCAATGACCCGCGCCATCGCCTTCTCGTAGTTGGTGCGGCGCTTCCGCACCTCCTCGGAGGGCAGCTGGTTGGCCTTGAGGATCGCGAACAGGTCGTCCCACCACTTCGTCCAGGTGGCAGCGCTACTCAACACGCCAGAGCCCCTCGACAGCTGGTGGACGTGATCGGCGAGTGGTTTGATGAGCGTGCGACCTGAAGTTGTCACCGTCATCGCCCCGGCGGTGTCGGCCAATGCGGCTTCGACCGTCTTGGCGAGGTGCCACAGCGACGGGATGAACCGGGTCTTCTTCGGGTCGAAGTGCGCACGGACGGCCGCACCGATGCCGGTCCCCGCGTCAGCCACGACATAGTCGGGGGCGTAGCCGAGCTCGTCGAAGAGAAGGCGCCACGACACCGCGTTGGTGTTGGCCATCGCTCGAACCAGGCGCAACTTCACCACGGGAGGGGCAACGACCAAGAAGGGATCGTCGAGTTCCTCATCGGGCCAGTAGAGCTCGGCGAGCGCCAGCACGTAGTAGCCCGCGTCGCGTCGCATCTTCTTCTTCCGGTTGAGGTCACGTCCCCACACCGGCACCTCGTCAACGAGCACCACTTGGGGCCGGTCCACTACCTCACCGCGGGCCTTCAGTCGGTCGATCTCCGCTCGCCGCGCAAGGGCTCGCTCACGCAGGTCTTGGTCGATCGGTCCGTAGATGACCGGTGAGAAGGCCTCAACCCAGTCGGCGGCGATGTGCCAGGCGTTGCGGCTCTCCTTCGAGCGCTCGCTGACCTTCTTCCCCTTGCGCTTGGTGGCCTTCGGGCGTGGGGGGATGCGTGAGCGCTTGGTGCCGGTGACGCGCAAGGCCCATCGGGACACGTCCGCGTACGTGGCTCCATTGGCCAGCTGCTCGAGACCACGGGCGACAATACGCGTCGACCACGAGTGCCGACGAGCTACTGCGGTCTCGCCGCGGTGGATGCCTCGCAGCTCGTCGCAATGCTCGCAGTGCTCTTCCCCCGAGTGGACGTGGTCACGAGGGAGTGGTGGGGTGAAGGAATGAGCCTTGGCTCCGTCGGCTGGCGTACATCGGTAGCGCTGTCGGGGCTTCGGCGTGGCCTTGCCGTAGGTGCCGTTGCGAACGACCGTGGAGCGAGAGTGGTCCGGGCACGCGGGTGGCGGAGCCCAGGCAACGGGTGTGGCTGGTACGTCGGTATCGACGACCGGCACCGAGAAGGTGTGGGGTGATCCGAGCGCCGGAGTACACGAGAAGCGGCGAACGACGCCGTTCTTCGTCCTGCGAATCTCCTTCGAGATGACCCTAGACCCAGGGTGCTTCAGACACCTCGCGCTACCTGACGCCGTTCTCGGTCGACCCGTCTTTGCCATCCCGCCATTATGCCTCGGCGGTGTGACTTTCCCCCCGTTATCTCACCTTGCTGCCGAACCCAAGAATTACCTTCAGCTTGGGGGAGTAGGTCAGGGTTCTACCAAATAACGGTAGACGTTGGTCTCTCGTTGAACAAAACCCAGGCGAACGTACAACCGATTCGCGGCCTCGCGCGCGGGTCGGCTGGTGAGGTCGACCGTCGTGGCGCCGAGACGACGAGCGTGATCGAGCGCGGTGGTGACGAGTTCACCACCAACTCCTTGACCCCTGGCGCTCTCATCAGTGACCACGTCTTCGATGAGCGCGCGCACTCCGGTGGGGATGGGGGCGACAACGAGAGTCAGCATGCCCACCACTCGACCCTCCACTTCGGCAAGAAACAACGTGAGTGCGTCCGATTCGAGCATTCGTTGTAACCCCTCGTGGTCCAGCGCGGGCGCCGACGAGCTGAGTTGGGGGAGAAGGGAGTTCACGGCCGCCAAGGTGGAGTCGTTGGCGTACGTTGCGGGATAGATACGAATCATGGTTCACCCCTCCAGACTGGTTGGCGCAAGTCATCGTAAAACACGTCCGTCTCTTCGCCCCGGATGGCCCGAAAGATGGGCGGAGCCCACCGATCCGCCCCGAGGGTACCCACCGGGAGAGAGTCAGCATCGAACCATCCGGCATCGAGACACTCCAGGGGGTGGGGGGCCAGTTCCCCACCCGTGGCGCGACAGAGGAAAATCAGAGAGTAGAGGGCCACTTTGGACGTCCCGAGCCTCATCCCGTCGAGCACACCGATGAGTCGAACCACTTCGGCCTCGATCCCCGTCTCCTCGCGGACCTCCTTCACCACGACTTCGGGCGCGGAGTATCCGGGGTCGCACCAACCCGTCGGGTAGAGCCACACTCCCGAGTCGGCCCGTTGGATGAGCAACAGCTGGCCCGCCTCATTCGTCACAATGGCGCCCACGGCGACCTTGGGGGTGACGTACCCGGGGGTTCCGGGTTCGACCCAGTCCAGCCAGCGCTCGACGTGATCCGCCGTGGGGTCCGGCTCTCCTCGCCCGTCGGCGGCGTGTCGAATATCCGCCGCCACGTGAAGGATCTCTTCGTAACGTTCCCGCTCAAACTGCGAGTCGGTGAAGGCGAGTCCCGTGCGAGCGACTCCGGAGAGGGCTTCCACCCACCGGTACAGATCTTCCTCGGATACGTCCATTAGTGACTCGTCGCGTCGAGCACTTCGTCGAGGTCGCCGATAAATCCCGAGTAGAAGGGGCCAAACTCACCGTAAAGAGTCGACGCCTCGTCGTAGCGCATGGTGTACACGCAGTCCTTCAGATCGTCAGGGCGAACACCGAAGAGGGTGACGCCCCACTCCCAGTCGTCGAGGCCAGTGGACCCCGTGACGAGTTGGACAACCCTTCCCCGAAAGGCCTTACCCGACGAGCCGTGCTCTCGCATCAGGCGGTCCCGCTCGTCGTAGTCGAGAGCAAACCAGTTATGCTCCTCGCCCCGTCGCTTGGACATGGGGTAGAAGCAAAACGCCGTCATGTCGGACGGCGGTAGCGTCGGATAGAGGCGGGCATTCAGCATCTGCTCCGGCATTCCCGCCGCGTACTCCGACACCTCGGTCACCGACACGTACGACTCACTCACCACCAGACCCGCCGCCTGAACCTTCGTTTGAAGGCGACGAAGATCCCAGAGGTCTTCTCCGAGCACCATGATGCAGAGGTCGGCCTTCGCCCCCATGATGGCCGCCGTCACGACTTGGAGATTCCGCGCGAGGGCGTCATCGAGAGCCTGGTGAAGTACGGAACGGTCCACCGGTCCCGCGACGTGGCAGAAGAGATGGAGGACGTTGAGCCCCTTCGAAGGCGTGAGCGGTGTGGTCATGAATCCATCCTAGGAACTCTCCCGAATCTCCTTCACGGCCCGTCGATGACGTGACGATAGCCCGGGGCAGCGCCCCGGGCTTTCGTCACACTCGCGAGTTGGAGAACGGCTTAGTAGTCGTCCATCCCGCCGTTCGGCATGGCCGGAGCCTTCTCCTCAGGCTTGTCCACGATGACCGCCTCCGTCGTCAAGAACAGCGCCGCAATCGACGCCGCGTTCTGAAGAGCGGAACGAGTCACCTTGGCGGCGTCGATGACACCCGCCTCGAGGAGATCCTCGTAGTCACCGGTCGCCGCGTTGAGACCCTGGGTACCGGTCAGGGAGCGCACCCGCTCCACGACCACGCCGCCCTCGAGTCCGGCGTTCACGGCAATCTGAGTCAGGGGAGCCTCGAGAGCCTTCGACACGAGTCGAGCACCGGTCGCTTCGTCCCCGGACAACTTCTCCGCGACTTCGAGCACGCGGGCCTGGCTGCGCAGCAGCGCCACGCCACCACCGGGCACGACACCCTCTTCGACCGCCGCCTTCGTCGTCGACACGGCGTCTTCGATGCGGTGCTTCTTCTCCTTGAGTTCGACCTCCGTCGCGGCGCCCACCTTGATAACGGCAACCCCACCGGACAACTTGGCGAGACGCTCCTGGAGCTTCTCCCGGTCGTAGTCGGAGTCGGTGTTCTCGATCTCGGCCTTGATCTGAGCGATACGGCCGGCGACCTCGTCGGCGGAACCCGCACCCTCCACAATGGTGGTCTCGTCCTTGGTCACGACCACCTTGCGCGCGGATCCGAGCAGTTCCATCGACGCGTTCTCGAGCTTCAGACCCACCTCTTCGGCGATCACCGTGGCACCCGTAAGAATCGCGATGTCCTGGAGCATGGCCTTGCGGCGCTCGCCGAAGCCCGGGGCCTTCACCGCCACCGACTTAAAGGTTCCGCGAATCTTGTTCACGACCAACGTCGCGAGCGCTTCGCCCTCGACGTCCTCGGCCACGATGAGGAGTGGACGACCCGACTGCATGACCTTCTCCAACACCGGGAGCATGTCGCGAATCGACGCGATCTTGGAACTCACGAGCAGGATGTAGGCGTTCTCGAGAACCGCCTCCTGGCGCTCCGCGTCAGTCGCGAAGTAGGGAGCGATGTAACCCTTGTCGAAACGCATTCCCTCGACGAGGTCCATGTCCATACCGAAGCTCTGGCTCTCTTCGACAGTGATGACACCGTCCTTACCGACCTTGTCGATGGCGTCGGCGATGAGGGCGCCAATCTCCGTATCGGCGGCCGAAATGGACGCGACCTGGGCAATCTGCTCCTTCGTCGACGCGGGGCGTGCCAGTTCGTGGAGCGAGGCGATGGCGGCCTCGACGGCGGCCTCAATGCCCTTCTTCAACGACATCGGGTTGGCGCCGGCCGCGACGTTCTTCAGTCCCTCGCGGACCATGGCCCACGCGAGAACCGTCGCCGTCGTGGTGCCGTCACCGGCGACGTCATCGGTCTTCTTCGCGACCTCCTTCACCAACTCGGCACCGAGCTTCTCGAAGGGGTCTTCGAGATCGATGTCCCGAGCGATGGACACGCCGTCGTTCGTGATGGTGGGTGCTCCCCACTTCTTGTCGAGCACGACGTTACGGCCCTTGGGGCCGAGCGTCACCCGCACGGCATCGGCCAACTTGTTCATGCCCCGCTCCAGTGAGCGACGGGCCTCTTCATCGAAAGCGATCAGCTTCGCCACGGTGAATCCTCCTAGTGCGACGTAGCACCACGATTAGGTGCGTTCGTTATTCTAGCACTCACCCTAACCGAGTGCTAACGCTAGGCCCCGCCCGCCACCGCCGGTACGAGGGAGACGGTCTGGCCCGACTCGAGCACCGTATCGAGACCGTCGAGGAATCGAACGTCCTCGTCGGCCACGAATACGTTGACGAATCGGCGAAGGTTCCCCTTGTCGTCGAGCACGCGGAAGGCAATGCCCGGGTGGCTGGCGTCCACCGCCACGATGGCGTCGCGCACCGTCGTCGCCTCGACCGCGACCTCGCCGGCTCCACCGACGAGGGCTCGAAGTTGGGAAGGGAGTCGAACGATGACGCTCATGATGCGGCTACCAATTCACTAAAGCCGAGCGCCGCCTGCGCGGACTCGAGGGACGGGGAGATGGTGTGAGTGACGGTAGCGGAATCAGCGACCGCGTCGAGAGTTTTGAGACCGTGGCCCGAAATAATCGCCACGATGGACCCGTCTCGATCGATGGTGCCCCGCTCCACCATCTGCCGCAGCGACGCGATGGTCACGCCTCCGGCGGTCTCGGCGAAGACGCCCTCCGTTTCGGCGAGGAGGGCGATGCACTCCAGGACTTCCGCATCACTGACGGAGCCACAGTCTCCGCCACCTTGGCGGAGTTCGTCGAGAACGTAGGGGCCGTCGGCGGGGTTACCAATAGCCAGAGAGCGCGCGATGGTCTGCGGACGCTGCGGAGTGACGACGTCGGCCCCTTCGTGGAACGCGGTGGCGATCGGCGAACATCCGGTCGCCTGGGCGCCGAAGAGTCGAGGTTGTTCGCCTTCGACGAGCCCCAACTCTCGAAACTGGCGAAAACCCTTCGCCACCTTGGTGAACTGTGATCCCGACGCCAGTGGCACTACGACCTGATCGGGAAGTCGCCAGCCCAATTGCTCCACGATCTCGAACGCCAGCGTCTTCGATCCTTCGGCGTAGTAGGGGCGGAGATTGACGTTGGCGAACGCCCAGTCCGGGTGCTCCGCCACGAGCTCCACGCAGAGGCGGTTCACGTCGTCGTAGTTGCCTTCGACGCCGAGAACGGTGCCGCCAAAGATGGCCGCCATCGCAATTTTCGACTTCTCGAGGTCGGCGGGAATAATCGTGACGCTCGGCCAGCCAATGAAGGCCGCGTGAGCCGCCACCGATGTCGCGAGATTCCCGGTCGACGCGCAGGCGGCCGTGGTGAAGCCCAGGCGACGCGCGCTCGAGAG
>JAGXAY010000190.1 GCA_018971385.1 Acidobacteriota bacterium
CACGGACCTTCGCCGGCCCGTCGACGGATCTCGCGGCTGTGATTCATCATCTCGGGGGTTTGGAATATCTCGAGATCCATCTCGGTTCGTGAAGTTCCGAGCGGAATGACCGAGTCTGATTCGTCGAAGAGAAGGAACCAGGCTTCGGTAATGCCCCGAATCTTGAGGACCGCTTGGCACATGGCGCGAGCCGTGAGTTCCAGGGTTGACTCCTGACGAACGTCTCTCATGACTGCCGTCAGCGAGGAGTGGTCCAGGCGCCCCATGTCCACGAGGCTCTCCAACTGCTTGACCAGGGTGATCTCGTGGGAGAGCCCTAGGTAGCCCGTGAGATTACCGTCGTCGTCGTAAGTCGGCGACAACGTGGCGGCCACCTCGTAGTGCTCACCGTTCTTCTTGCGGTTGACGAAATTTCCACGCCAGGTGTGTCCTCGGGTCAGGGTGTGCCAGAGGGTGAGGTAGAACTCCCGTGATTGGTACCCACTCTGCAAGAGGCGGGGAAACTGCCCAATAATTTCATCTCGTTCGTATCCGGTAGTGCGGAGAACAGCGTCATTGACGTAGGTGATTCGACCCTCGATGTTGGTGATGATAACCATCTCCGACGCTTGAGCCATCGCGGTCGAGAGGGCCAGTTGATCACGACGAAGTTGGCGTCGCTCCTGATTAGTGTGGAATCTCTCGATGGCGCGCCCCAGGTCTTCGGCGGCGATGAGGAGTGACTCCAGGGGACTACCGTCAAAGGCCCCAATTGTCGTGGCGTAAATGGTCCACGCCCCGTAAACCTCGCCATTGACGTGAATCGGAATGGAGAACGACGAGCGGAAACCGAACTGTGCCACGCGATTTCGCCAGGGACCGAATTGAGGGTCTTGCAGGACGTCGGGCCGAATTTGGGGTAGCCCCGTGACGATGGCTCGTCCGGAGGGACCCATGCCCGAGGGACGATCCGACCAGGAAATTTCCATGTCGTCGAGGTAGTGGTGATGTTGGTAACTTGCGGCCACGATGTCGACGCTCTGGTTCTCGTCCAACACCTTGCGTCCAAACCACGAAAAGGCGTAACCTCCGTGATCGACCGGAACTTGACAGTAGGCCCGTAGCAACTCCGCCTCATTCTCGGACTCCGTGATGGCACGCTGAGCGGCGGCCACGGTGCGCCACGCCTGTTGGGTGGTGACGAGCCGGGTGGCATCGTCGAGAGAGACGATTATGAAGGCCGAGTTTTCCGCGTCTCGGCGAGCGCTGGCCGAAAACCACTTCAGCGACCCGTCCACTCGCTGGAGGGCCACATCGAGGGGGGGGACGTCGGAGCCAAACTCCGTCAACGTCAGCCACGACGTCATGGGGGTCAAACTGTCCACAGCTACGAGGGAACCTAGTCCGCGCCCCACGAGGGTCTCTGGGGTCCAGCCGAGAAGTCGCTGCGCCGAAGACGACACGTCATCGATGAGGTGGGTGGGCGA
>JAGXAY010000014.1 GCA_018971385.1 Acidobacteriota bacterium
ATGAACCGGAGATGAGAAAGGACAGTCATGTCGACTCAGCCCACCGTGAGCCGAGAGTCTCTTCAGGGTAAGTCCCGCGAAGACCTCCTCGCGATGGCCACCGCCATCGGAGCGGCCATCCCCGCTCGCGCCACTAAGGCCGCTCTCATTAACTCCATCGCCGGGTCCGCCGAGAGTTCAGCCCCCGTGACGGATAATCCTCCGAAGACTCGGGCGGTTCGTTCTCGCCGTACGGTGGCGACTCCGCCCGACGATTTCGACTCCCTCATCAACGAGTTCACGGCCGACGCCGAGGTCGCAGCCCGAGAGACGCCCACCCCCACACCGCCACCGACGTCCGGTGAGCGAGTTCCGAGAGAGGGCTCCTCTAGTAGTTCTCCCACGAGCGAGGAGCCGCGCGAAGACTCTCGTTCCGCTGACCGCCCCCCCCGTTCCGCGGGTGCCCCCAACACCAATCGTCAGAATCGGGAGTTCTCGAACGACCAGGGTGGCCGAAAGAGTCGCAACCGTCGCAACCGCAACGGCCGGGAGCGTTTCGGCGAACAACTCCCGAACGCGGACCAGCCCTACTCCGGTGAGCTCGTGGAGGTGGAAGGTCTACTCGACCTACGCGACGACGGCTACGGATTCCTCCGGACCCGGGGGTATCACGCCTCCTCCTCCGACGTCTACGTGTCCATCAACATGGTGCGTCGTTACCACCTGCGAAAGGGTGACAGCGTCAAGGGTGCGTTCCGCCCGGCGGCGTCGAACGAGAAGTACCCGGCGTTGTTGCGAGTGGACGCGGTGGCCGGATTCGATCCCGAGGTGGCCCGGCTTCGCCCCCGCTTCGAGGATCTCACGCCCCTCTTTCCCGACGAGAAACTCCGCCTCGAATCCGAGACGAAGAGTGAACTCACTCCCCGCATCGTGGACCTGCTCGCCCCAATCGGCAAGGGCCAACGAGGACTCATCGTCTCGCCCCCGAAGGCCGGGAAAACGACCATCATGAAGCAGATCGCTCAGTCCATCGAGGCGAACAATCCCGAGGTCCACCTCATTGTGCTCCTCGTTGACGAACGGCCCGAAGAAGTGACCGACATGCGCCGTTCGGTTTCCGGTGAAGTTGTCGCCTCGACGTTCGACCGTCCGGCCGACGAGCACACTCACGCTGCGGAGCTCGTGATTGAACGCGCGAAGCGACTGGTCGAGCAGGGGCGCGACGTCGTCATCATTCTGGACGGCATCACTCGACTCGCGCGGGCCTACAACCTGGCCGCTCCCGCGACAGGGCGCATCATGTCGGGTGGTGTGGACTCGGGGGCGCTCTACCCCCCGAAAAAGTTCTTCGGGGCCGCTCGCAACATCGAGGAGGGGGGATCGCTCACCATTCTCGCGACCGCCCTCGTGGAGACCGGTTCGAAGATGGACGAGGTGATCTTCGAAGAGTTCAAGGGGACCGGCAATATGGAGCTGAAGTTGGACCGGCGACTGGCCGAACGGCGACTGTTCCCCGCGATTGACGTCAACGGGTCCTCGACCCGTCACGAGGAACTCCTCTTCGCCCGCGAGGCCCTGCCTCAAGTCTGGCGCCTGCGACGAGTTCTGAACGGCCTCTCCAACGAGGGTCGCGAGGCGGCGGGTCTGGAACTGCTCATCGATAAGTTGAAGACCACCCGATCCAACGACGAGTTCCTGGCCGAGATCGCCAAGGGCCCGGCACCGACTAGCTAAGAGTCCGCTACACTAGTCATCCGCACCGAAGGAGCCTCATGAAGACCGATATTCACCCGAACTACGTCGACGCCTCCGTCACGTGCTCGTGTGGGAACACCTTCACGACGCGTTCCACCAAGGCCTCGATCAGCGTTGAACTCTGCAACGAGTGCCACCCCTTTTACACCGGCAAGCAGAAGCTGGTGGACACCGGGGGTCGCGTGGAGCGCTTCCAGCGTCGTTACGCTCAGAAGTCGACCAAGGCGCGCGGTCCCAAGGCGTAAGCCGGGGCCCCCGCCGTGCGTTCACTCGACGACACTCTCGCCGCCCTCGAACAGGAGTTGCGAGGAGTAGAGGAGGCCCTGGCCTCACCCGACATCGCTCAGGATCTCGCTCGCCTGCGTGATCTCTCGCGCCGTCACAAACAGCTGGCCGAAATTAGTTCCGCCTGGAACGAACTGAAGCGTGCTCGCCAGGACGCGGTCGCCGCCCGAGAGATGATGACCGAGTCCTCGGGGGAAGAGCGCGAGATGTGGCGGGAGGAGATGAGCGCGATTGACGCCCGTCTCCCCGAACTCGAGGAGCGCCTCGAGACACTCCTGCTACCCCGCGATCCGAACGAAGGCCGAAACGTCCTCCTCGAAATTCGCGGGGCGGAAGGTGGCGAGGAGGCGAATCTCTTCGCGGCCGACCTCGCCGAAATGTACCGGCGTTACAGCCAGAACCGGGGCTGGAAACTGGAGGTCGTCGAGGAGCGCCAGTCGGAGCAGGGGGGACTGGACGAAGTGACCTTCCTCGTGAAGGGCGACGACGCCTGGAGTCGACTGGCCCACGAGGCCGGAGTACACCGCGTCCAGCGCGTCCCGGTGACCGAAGCGAAGGGACGGGTCCACACCTCCTCCGCGACCGTGTCGGTGCTCCCCGAAGCCGAAGAGGTCGACGTCGACATCGACCCGGGTGATCTCAAGATTGACGTCTACCGCTCCTCGGGCGCGGGGGGTCAACACGTGAACACCACCGACTCCGCGGTGCGTATCACCCACCTCCCGACCGGCATCGTCGTCTCGATGCAGGACGACCGCAGTCAGATTCAGAATCGGGCGAAGGCGATGGTGGTTCTCCGATCCCGACTCCTCCAAGCTGCTCAGGACGCCCAGAACGCCGAAATTGGAGACCTCAAGCGCAGTCAATTGGGTGGCGGCGGTCGCAGCGAGAAGATTCGGACCTACAACTTCAAAGAGAATCGGGTGACCGACCACCGGATCAACCTGACGACCTACACGCTCGACCAAGTGTTGGCCGGCGACCTCGACCCCTACGTTGACGCCCTGCTCGCCGAGCAGCGTGCTCGACAACTCTCCGAGAGTGACGGACGCTAGGGCCCGGGCCCTCGAGCGGCTCGCGACGCTCGGCATCTCGCGCCACGAGGCGCGCTGGTTGGTGGAGGAGTTCCTCGTCGGGGGCGACCCCGAGGCGGAGACGGCGCTCGACCTCGCGGCCCGCCGTCGCTTGCGCGGAGAGCCTCTGCAGTACATCCTGGGACACTGGCCCTTTCGTTCGCTCGACCTCGACGTGGATTCCCGCGTGTTGATTCCTCGTCCCGAAACGGAGGAGCTCGTAGATTTGGCTCTGGCCGAACTGGTACACGGGGCTCAGTCGGCCCCACTCATCGTCGACATGGGCTGTGGTAGTGGAGCGATCGGCCTAGCCCTGGCCCAGGAGTTGGGACAGCGTGGCGTACGCGCCCAGGTCATCTTGGTGGACGAGTCTCTCGACGCTCTCACCGTTGCCCGCGGGAACGCCCGGCGACACGGACTGACGACCGTCTCTTTTCTTCATTCTTTCTGGTTCGACGCGTGGAGCGAGTCGCTCGCGGCGCGCGTCGACCTCATCGTCGCGAATCCCCCCTACGTCGCCGACGCGGATCTGGCGAGCGCGCAGATCGAACTCTCCCACGAGCCCGAGAGCGCACTCGTTGCGCCACCCCGAGACGGCGTCGAGGGGTTCGACGACCTGGCTCGCCTTATCGACGGCGCACCACAGTGGTTGCGACGAGGAGGGTCGCTCGTGCTCGAACACGGGGCCGACCAGGCGACTCCGGTGACGGAGCGTCTCGTCGAGCGCGGATTTAGTGACGTGGCGGACTTCGTCGATCTCGCGGGGCTCCCCCGCATGGCCCGGGGGCGGTGGCAATGAGTCGACGACTGACGGTCGAAGCGGCGAGGAGGGCGCTCAGCGAGGGACGTGTTGTGGCCCTCCCCACCGACACGGTCTACGGACTCGCGGCTCGCTGGGACGACGCGGAGGCCGTGAGCACCATCTTCGAGTTGAAGAGTCGCCCTCGAGACGTCGCTCTCCCCGTACTCGTGGCCACGTCGGACCAGATAACCGCCCTCGGCGTGGAGTGGCCCGAGCGAGCCCGACGGTTGGCCGAGCGGTGGTGGCCGGGCGCGTTGACGGTGGCCGTGCCCGTGGTGGCCGAGCTCGCCCAGCGCATCGGGGCCGAGGGATCAATCGGATTTCGCCAGCCGGCTGCCCCCATCACCCTCGATCTCCTCGCCCTCTCCGGTCCGCTGGCCGTCACGAGTGCCAATCGCCACGGACACGAACCGGCCCGGTCCGCCGAGGAGGTGCTCGCCACCTTCGCCGGCACCCGCCTGGCGGGAGTTCTCGACGGGGGTCGCTGCGACGCCGTGGTGTCGACGGTCATCGAGTTGGTGGGCGAGTCGTGGCGCCTGCGACGAGCGGGCGGCGTCGACGTGGAGCAGGTCGCAGAGATCCTCGGGCCACCGCTCCTCGACGGCGACCGGTAGGCTCAACGTCGTGAAGATTGCCCTCGGCGCGGATCACGCCGGCTACGACCTCAAAGCGCACCTCGGTGAACTTCTTCGCCAGTGGGGTCACGACGTTGTCGACCTGGGGACCACGAGCGCCGCGGAGTCCGTGGACTATCCCGATTTCGGGGCCGCCGTGGGTCGAGCCGTGGCGAGTGGTGAGTGTGATCTCGGCGTTGCGGTCTGCGGGTCGGGAATTGGCATCTCCATTGCCGCGAACAAGGTGGCCGGAGTGCGAGCGGCCGTCGTCCACGACGTGACCTCGGCCCACCTCGCTCGAGAGCACAATCACGCCAACGTTCTCTGTCTCGGGTCCCGGCTGACCGGGACCTCCGTCGCCGAAGAGGCGCTCGCCGCGTGGCTCGCGGCTTCGCCCCAGGGGGGGCGACACGAGGGTCGCATCGCCAAGATTGCCGACCTCGACGAACAAAATTTTTGATGAGGGGAGACCACCACTATGACGTCGTCGCCGTTTGATGACTTTTTAACCCGTGACGACGAGGTCGCGGATCTCCTGCGTCAGGAGTGGGTGCGCCAGACGACGACCCTCCAACTGATCGCCAGCGAGAACTTCGCGTCGCCCGCCGTGATGGCGGCGACGGGGTCGATCTTGACGAATAAGTACTCCGAGGGCTACCCGGGTCGGCGCTACTACGGCGGTAATCAGATTGTGGACGAGGTCGAGGATCTCGCCCGTCGCCGACTGACCGCTCTCTTTGGGGCCGACCACGCCAACGTTCAGCCCCACTCGGGAGCGAACGCCAATTTGGCGGTCTACCTCGCACTCCTTCAGCCGGGTGACACCATTCTCGCCATGCGATTGGACCAAGGTGGTCACCTGACTCACGGCTCGCCCGCGTCCATCACCTCGACGTTTTTCAACTTCGTCTCCTACGGAGTGACACCGCGCCACGACGATCCGTCGGCCCCCGGTGAACTCATTGATTTCGACAACGTCCGTCGCCTCGCCCTCGAGCACCGTCCGAAGTTGATTGTGGCCGGCGCGACGGCCTACGCCCGGCGCATCGACCCCGTTCCCTTCCGCGAGATCGCCGATGAGGTGGGGGCGATGCTGATGTTTGACTCAGCCCACGTGGCGGGACTCATCGCCGGAGGGTCCCATCCGAGTCCCGTGCCCTACGCCGACGTCGTCACCTTCACTACCCACAAGACGTTGCGTGGTCCGCGCGGAGGCGCCATCCTCTGCCGAGAGGAGCACGCCAAGGCGATTGACGCCTCCGTCTTTCCCGGCCAGCAAGGTGGACCCCTCGAGCACGCCATCGCCGCGAAGGCCGTGGCCTTCCGGGAGGCGGCTCAGCCAGCCTTCGCCGAGTACACCGACGCCGTCGTGACTAACGCGCGAGCCTTCGCGAGCGCTCTGAGCGCTGAGGGGTTCCGTTGCGTGTCCGGGGGGACCGACAATCACATGGTGATTCTCGACCTTCGGGCCTTCGACGACGACTTGACGGGCAAGGTGGCTCAGGAGGTCCTCGACCGAGCCGGCATCACGACGAACCGCAACCAAATTCCTGACGACCCCCGCAGCCCCTTTATTACCTCGGGGCTTCGGGTGGGCACTGCGGCGCAGACGACGGCGGGCATGGGTCCCGAGGAGTTCGCTCTCATCGCTTCTCTCATGGCCCGCACGTTGCGCCAGCGCGAGGACGAGGCTCAGGTCAGCGCGATTCGCGCCGAAGTGGCCGAGCTCTGCGGTCGATTCAACCCGTACGCCACGTTTACGAGGTAACGTCCCGTGCAGGCACTCGGGACCTACGGGATTATCGCCCTCGTCGGCTGTCTCGTGACCCTGGTGGCGAACCCTCTCGCCCGCCGCTTCGCTCTCGCCCTCAACTACGCGGCCCAACCCGACGAACGTAAAGTCCACCAGGTCGTCACCCCCTACGGCGGGGGTGCGGCGATGTTCCTGGGTCTGAGCGCGTCCTTTCTCACCGCCGAGATTCTCCCGGTGAGTCGGGCGGTCATCAACTCCTCCCACGAAACCCTGGGAGTCGTCCTCGCCGCCGGGGTGATGTTCGTCGTGGGGGTCGTGGATGACTTTCGAGAGATGAGTGCCCCGGCCAAGGTCGCCGGGCAGGTTCTCGCCGCCACGATTCTGTACTTTTCGGGCGCCACGATGTACCAGTTGAAGTTGCCTTTCGCGGGATTCATCGTCCTCGGACCTTCCATTTTGCCGGTCGTCACCGCGGTGTGGGTGTTCGCCCTCTCGAACGCCATCAACCTGATCGACGGACTCGACGGGCTCGCCGGGGGTATCGTGGCGATCGCTGCCGGCACTCTCTGCGTGTACGGACTGCGCCTGGAGGAACTGGGACTCCTCCCGGTATCCAACGTAGGCCCCCTCGTGGCGGCGGTCACCTTCGGGATCTGTATGGGATTCTTGCGAGACAACGTCCATCCCGCCAAACTCTTCATGGGCGACGCCGGATCGCTCATGCTGGGGCTCATGATGAGCGCCTCGACCATGGTGATCGGGGGCCGGACCCCACCCGCGAGCGGCGTGACGTTCTTTTTCTTTGCGCCCCTCCTCATCCCCGTCTTTATTCTCGGGGTCCCCCTCCTCGACGCCATTTGGGCTTTTGCTCGCCGCACCGCTTCGGGCCAGGGGTTTCACACGCCGGACAAGAACCACATTCATCACCGATTAATGCGTCTCGGTCACGGGCACCGTCGGACGGTCGTCATCTTGTGGCTCTGGACCGCCCTCCTGTGCGGGTTCGTCCTCTTTCCCCTCTTCTACCCGCGCACCGACGTCTTTCTACCCCTCGCCGTCGCCGTCCTGCTCGCGGGCCTTTTTACCTGGTCAAGTCCACTTTTAACTCGGGCTCGACGCCAAGAGGCCCAGCGTTACGAGGAGGAGGCCCGGCGGTGAGCTCGCCGGATCCGTCGTCGGACTCTTCCGGTGACCAGGGGTCCTCGTCGGCGTCCGGCCTCTCCGCCACCGCCGCCTTCGCCGCCATGGGTCTCACCGCGGCCATCAGCGTGGGTGCCGGGGTGGGTCTCGGGGTGTGGTTCGACAGTGCTGAACATTCTTCACCACTAGGACTTCTCGTGGGACTCGTGTTAGGCTTCGTAGCCGCCGTGGTGAGCATTGTCCAGCAAATCCGGCGGTTTCTCTAAGACACATGCTCGACGACCTCGCTCCCACCGCGCTGCCTCGCCTGCTGCGTCGCACCGTCTGGTCCGCCCTCATCGTGGGAGCGGTGGGATTCGTGGTCGCCGTACTGATTACGCCCCTCGCCGGACTGGGCGAGGCCCTCGGCGTCGTGCTCGCCATCCTCAACCTTCGTCAGACCGACAAGCAGATCGCCGCCCTGGAAGTTCGCGCCTCGGGGGAGGTCGATCCCAACGTGAAGGCCCTTCGACGTCAGCTCCGCCCGAAGGTCATCGGCCGTCTCGGCATCGTGACTCTGGTGGTCTTTGGTGCACTTTTCCTGAGTAGGGCTCTGGGCTTAGGTATTGTGTCAGGGCTCATCATTTACTACGTGGTTTTTGTCCTCAACGTCTACGGCGTGGTGGCGAATCAGAGGGGTTTGAACTAGATGTTGTACGGGGTGAAGACGATTGAGGTGGGGGTCCACCCCCTGATTCACGTCTTGGGGTTGACGATTGACGGCGACATCGTGTTGTCGACTCTCCTCACGGCCCTGATCTTCGTCTTCTTCGCCCTGCGCATGACCTCGAAGGCCACCGACGGCGTGCCCTCGAAGGTTCAGGTGGTGTGGGAGATGATCGTGGGAATGGTCACCGACCTCGCCACCTCCGCGATGGGCGAGCGGGGCAAGCGCTTCGTGCCGCTCGGCGTCACCCTCTTCCTCTTCATCCTCATCGCCAACTGGCTCGGTTTTCTCCCGACGGCGATGCACCCCGGACAGTCCGGCGAAATTCTGCCGGCCCCCACGAGTGACATCAATCTGCCCCTCGCCATGGCCGCCCTCGTCATTGTCTGGGTTCACGTGGAGTCCATTCGCGCCCGTCGAGTGTCGGGCTACCTGAAGCACTACTCCCAGCCCTACGCGGCGATGTTGCCCATCAACATCATTGAAGAGATTACGAAGCCCATCACCCTGACCTTCCGTCTCTTCGGCAACCTCTTCTCGGGTGGACTGATGATCGCGGTCATGACGACCCTGCTCCCGATCTACATCGTGCCCTTCGGGGAGATCATCTGGAAGCCCTTCGACGCCGTCATCGGACTCATCCAGGCGTACATTTTTATGCTGCTCGCGGTTCTCTACTTCGGCATGGCCACCAGCCACGACGAGAGCCACGACGCGGTGACGGCCTCTCACTAAATCAACCCAGGAGGAAAGAGCAACATGGCAACCAATCCCAACGACATCGCGAGTGCGGTTCGCAACGCGGGCGCACTCATCGGTGGCGGACTGGCCCTCGGTGGTGGCGCGATCGGTGCCGCTATCGGTGACGGTCTCGCGGGTTCGCAGACCATCGCGGCGATCGCTCGCCAGCCCGAGATTGAGAACAAGGCTCGTACGTACTTCTTCTTGACCGTCGGTCTGGCTGAAGCGATGTACTTCATCAACCTGCTGTTCATGGTCGTCTTCGTCTACGTCTTCAAGTCCAACTAGGACGAGGACGTCGAGGCGCCCGGTCGGTCCCTCTAACAGAAGGTCTCTTCCATGACAGGATCCATTTTTCTTCTTCCCAACGGCACGTGGTTCGTCGAGTTGGCGGTTGTCGTCATCATCTTGTTCTTCGTGACCAAGTACGTGCTGCCGATACTGAACAAGTCGATCGAAGCTCGTCAGGAGAAGATTCGCACCGCCCTCTTGGCGGCCGACGAGGCGCGGGCCGCCGCTGCCGCCGCGGACGACGAGCGCGCTCGACTCCTCCAGGAGGCGCGCGAACACGCCCGCGAGATCGTGCAGTCGGCGCAGTCTCTCGCCGAGCAGGTGAAGTCGGAAGCCGGGGGTCGGGGCCAGGAGGAGTTCGACCGCATCGTGGCCGCGGCGCAGGACGAGGTCCGCGCGGCGCGCCAACGGGCGATCGACGAGGCCTCGGGCCGCATCGGGGAGATCACCTTCGATCTCGTCGCGAAGATTATTGGCCGTGAAGTGGACCAGAACGCCCACCAGGACCTCGTACGCGAGGCCGTGGCCGCTCTGCACGTCGAGGCCCAGAAGGGGTAGTTGACCACTCATGCTGCCCGCCCTTGAAGGATTCACCGCTGCGCTCCTGGGTGCCTGCGACGCGCCCGCGCGTGAGCAGGTGGCGCACGAACTCGCGTCGTTGCAGCGGTCGATCCTGGCCCAACCCGAGTTGCGGGGAGTCTTGGCTGACACCTCGCTGACCGGGGTGGCCCGTGGCGCGGTGGTGGAGGAACTTTTACGGGGGCGAGTAGGGGACGTCACGCGCCGCCTCGCGGTCTACGCCGCCGCCCACGCCCCCGCGCCGGAGGTCGCTCCGGCCATTGGGGAGGTGGCGCAACGCGCTCTCGTCCACCACGAAACGGGAGTGTACGAGCACCAGTCCTTGGGACTGCTCGGCGCCCGCCGTCGCGTGGCCGGATTCGCCGACGCGGTGCTGAGTGCGGTACCCACCGAGGAGTTCGGCACCGTTCAAGACGAGCTCTTCTCCTGGGCTCGCGTGGTCGAGGCCCACGTCGAACTTCGACGTGTCCTTCTCGACCGGGACGCTCCGCTCGCCCAACGACTAGGTACGGTGAACCGTCTTCTCGAGAATCGAGTGAGTGCGACAACCCTCACTCTCGCCCGGTACGTCGTCGAGGGTGGGCGCCCGCGAGACGTGGTGGGTACTCTCGACTACCTCGTTGACTACGTCGCCCAGGCCCACGACTGGCGCGTCGCTCGCGTGCACGCCGCCCTGCCCCTCGAGGGCGCGGCCGAGGAGGAGTTGCGTACCTCGCTGAGCGGTCTCACCGGAGCCCCGGTGGACCTTCAAGTCATCCTCGAACCCGCCCTCATGAGTGGAGTGGTGGTCGAGGTGGGCGACCTGCGCCTCGACGCCTCGATGCGGGGTCGCCTCGCGGCGCTGCACGACATGGTGGCCGGTGGCCACTTTTACGAATCCGCTCTCTCCGAGAACGACTAACAAGAAGGAAACTGAGATGACTGAGCTCAACATCAGTGCGAGCGACATCACCGAGGCGCTGCGTCACCACGTCAGCGACTTCAACCCGGCGGTCTCCGCCGAGCAGGTTGGACGGGTCGTCGAGGTCGGCGACGGGATTGCCCGCGTCTCGGGTCTGCCCTCGGCCAAGGTCAACGAGCTCCTCGAGTTCGAGGACGGCACCGTCGGTCTCGCCATGAACCTCGACGAGGAGACGATTGGGTGCGTCGTCCTCGGTGCGGTGGACGGCATCGAAGAGGAGCAGGTCGTTCGTTCGACGGGACGTATCCTCTCCGTGCCGGTCGGCGACGCCCTTATCGGTCGTGTGGTTAACGCCCTCGGAGCCCCCATTGACGGTCGCGGTCCCCTCGAAGGAGCGACGGAGCGGCGCATGGAGATTCAGGCCCCCGGCATCATGGGGCGTCAGCCCGTGGGTGAGCCCCTCCAGACCGGTATCAAGGCCATCGACGCGATGACGCCGATCGGTCGGGGTCAGCGCGAGCTCATCATCGGCGACCGCAAGACCGGTAAGACGACCGTCGCGATCGACACCATTTTGAACCAAAAGGGCGCCGGCGTGAAGTGCATCTACGTCGCAGTCGGCCAGAAGAACTCCTCGGTCGCCCAGACGGTGAAAACCCTCGAAGACCACGGCGCGATGGAGTACACGGTCGTCGTCGTCGCCTCCGCGGGTGACCCCGCGCCCTTCAAGTTCCTCGCCCCCTACGCCGGGTGCGCCATCGGGCAGCACTGGATGGATAACGGCGAGCACGCGCTCGTCGTCTACGACGACCTCTCGAAGCAGGCCGAGGCCTACCGACAGATCTCCCTTCTGCTGCGTCGCCCGCCGGGCCGCGAGGCCTACCCCGGTGACGTCTTCTACCTGCACAGCCGGTTGCTCGAGCGCGCCGCCAAGTTGAGTGACGAGCTCGGTGGTGGGTCTCTGACCGCGTTGCCGATCATCGAGACGAAGGCCGGTGACATCTCGGCCTACATCCCGACGAACGTCATCTCCATTACCGACGGCCAGGTCTTTTTGGAGTCCGACCTCTTCTACTCCGGCGTGCGCCCGGCCATCAACGTGGGTAACTCGGTGTCGCGCGTGGGTGGCGCGGCCCAGATTAAGGCGATGAAGTCGGTGGCCGGTACGTTGAAGTTGGACCTCGCCCAGTTCCGCGACCTGGAGTCCTTCGCGACGTTCGGTTCCGAGTTGGACAAGGCTTCCCAGCAGCAGCTCGACCGGGGATATCGGCTCACGGAGCTGCTGAAGCAGGGGCTGAACGCCCCCGTGCCGGTCGAGGAGCAGATTCTCGTGATCTACGCCGGTACGAAGGGGTGGCTCGACACCATTCCCGTCACCGACGTCCGTCGCTTCGAGCAGGAGATGTTGATCCACTTCCGGTCCCAGCACGCTGAGTTGCTCGAGCACATTCGTTCCCAGAAGACGCTGCCCGACACCAGCGCCCTCGACGCCGCCCTCACCTCCTTCGTGGACACCTTCGCGGTGAGCAACTAGGTCGCGGACGAGGACGAGGAGGAGCAATGGCGGGAGGTCAGGAGCGAGTACTCCGTCGACGGATTAAGTCCGTGCAGGCGACTCGCAAGATCACCAAGGCGATGGAGCTCATCGCCGCGTCCCAGATCGGACGCAGCCAGGCCCGCATTGCGGCGAATCGTCCCTACCGGGCCGGTATGCGACGCATCGTGGTCGAAGCCGCCCTCGGTGACCCGAGCGCGGCGGCGAAACTCCTCAGCCTTCCGGAGAAGGTGACCTCGACCGTAGTGCTCGTCGTCGCCGGAGACCGGGGACTGTCGGGACCCTACAATTCGACCGTGCTGCGCACGGCGGAGCGGCTCGTGCGCGATCTGCGCAGTCAGGGTTCGGCGGTGCGACTTTTCACCGTGGGCAAGAAGGCCGCGCCGTTCTTTCGATTCCGCGGACTCGACGTCGAGCACTCCTGGCAGGGCTTCGCGGACCGTCCGGCCTTCGGGGACGCTCGCCAAATTGCCGCCGGAGTGGTGGCCCCCTTTCTCACCGGGGAGGCCCAGCGGGTCCTCCTCGTCTCGACACGCTTTCGCTCCGCGGGAGTCCAGGAAGTGACGACGGAACAGCTCCTGCCGCTCGTGGTCGACGAGTCCGTTCGCCCCGTCACCCCGGGTCTGCACGGCTACACCGAGTTCGAACCGGACGTCGAGCAGTTGCTGACCCGCCTCGCGCCGACCGCGCTCGAGAGCGAGATCTTTACCGCCCTCCTCGAGGGGGCGGCCTCCTTCCACACCTCCCAGCAGCGGGCGATGGCCGCCGCAACGGAGAACGCGGACGAACTGAGTCGGAACTTGACGCGCATCATGAACCAGGCGCGCCAGGACTCCATTACGACCGAAATCATGGAAATCGTGGGCGGAGCCGAAGCGCTTCGCTCGGGAAAGTGAGTAACCAATGACCATGGCTCCTGAAAAGAGTGCGCTGGAGCACGGGCGCGTCGTCGCGATCGCCGGACCGGTGGTCGACGTCGAATTCCCGCCCCACGCTCTGCCCGAAATTAACCACGCCGTCGAGATGGACATCACCATCGACGGTCAGGTCATCACGGTGGTGGGTGAAGTTGCCCAGCAGATCGGCGAGGGCCGGGTGCGCTGCGTGTGCATGAAGCCGACCGACGGACTCGTCCGCGGCGCCCAGGTACGCCAGACCGGCAAGGGCATCACCGTGCCGGTCGGTGACGCTGTTCTCGGACACGTCTTCAACGTCATCGGTCAGCCCCTCGACACCGAGTCCATCGAAGGAGTCGAGGACCGGTGGGAGATTCACCGTCCGGCCCCGGCGTTCGATCAGTTGGAGCCCCGCGCCCAGATCTTCGAGACCGGTATCAAGGTCATCGACCTCCTCGCTCCCTACGTGCAGGGTGGAAAAATTGGTCTCTTCGGTGGTGCCGGAGTAGGCAAGACGGTTCTCATCATGGAGATGATTCGCCGCGTCGCCTCGTTGCACGACGGTGTGTCGGTCTTCGCCGGTGTCGGCGAGCGCACCCGTGAGGGCACCGACCTCATGCTCGAAATGCAGGAGTCGGGAGTTATCGAGAAGACCGCCCTCGTCTACGGTCAGATGGACGAACCGCCGGGGGTCCGCCTGCGCGTCGCCCTCGCCGCGCTGACGATGGCGGAGTACTTCCGCGACGTGAAGAACCAGGACGTGCTGCTCTTCGTCGACAACATCTTCCGTTTCGTGCAGGCCGGTTCCGAGGTCTCGACCCTGCTTGGACGCATGCCGAGTGCGGTGGGTTACCAGCCCACTCTCGCGGACGAGATGGGTGAGTTGCAGGAGCGCATCACGTCGACGCGAGGTCGATCCATCACCTCGCTACAGGCCGTCTACGTACCGGCGGACGACTACACCGACCCGGCGCCGTTCACGACCTTCACCCACCTCGACGCCACCACTGAGCTCAGTCGTCAGATTGCCGCTCTCGGTATCTACCCGGCGGTGGACCCGCTCTCCTCGACCTCGAACATCCTGACCCCCGAAGTAGTCGGCGACCGTCACTACGCGGTCGCCCGCTCGGTGCAGCAGATCCTCCAGCGTTACAAGGAGCTGCAGGACATCATCGCGATTCTCGGACTGGACGAACTGTCCGAAGAGGACCGCGTCACGGTGTCGCGCGCTCGGAAAATCCAGCGCTTCCTGTCCCAGCCGATGTTCGTGTCGAAGATCTTCACCGGTATCGACGGCATCAACGTGCCCCGCTCGGAGACGGTGGAGTCCTTCGAACTCCTGGTCAAGGGTGAACTCGACCAGTACCCGGAACAGGCCTTCCTCAACATTGGTGGTGCGGCCGACGTCGAGCGCCGCGCCGCGGAACTCGCCCAGGGGTAGTCACGTGCGCGTCGAAATCGTGACCCCCGAGGCGGTCCTCTTCGCGGGGCCGGCGGACGAGTTCGTCGCCCGGTCCTCGGCGGGGGAGTACACGGTGATGGATCACCACGCCGACTTCGTCACTGACGCGGTACCCGGAATGGTGACGGTCAGGGTCGGATCGGTGTCGACCGAGTACTGCAACCACGGTGGATTCGTGCAGGTCGGAAAGGATCCGGCGACCGGAGAAACCCTGGTGACTCTCCTCGCGTCGGTCGCTGAATGCGTGGCCGACGTGGACGCTGAGCGGGCCCGGAAGGCGCTCGCCGACGCCGAAGCGGCGCTCGCCGATCCGAACTGTGACGAGATCACCCGGGCTGACGCCCTCGCGGCGAGGGCGCGCGCTGAACTGCGCCTGCGCGTCACCCTCGCCCACTGAGCCCTAACGGGCCGAGACGTACTCCAACAGGTCCCGCTTGTCGTTCTCGAGTTGCTCGACGCGGTGCTTCACCACGTCACCGATGGAGATCATTCCCGTGAGGACCCCGTCCTCGACGACGGGGACGTGACGAATACGCCGATCGGTCATGAGCTTCATGAGCCGGTCCAACGTCTCGGACTCGTTGCAGGTCACGACCTGGGAGCTCATAATGGAGCGCACCGGGAGGTCGAGGGCTTGAGCGCCCGAACTAGCGAGGGCCCGTACGATGTCTCGCTCGGAGAGAATTCCCACGAGCGGGGCGCGCTCGCCGGAGACCACGAGGGCTCCGATACCGCGATCGCGTAGCTCGTTCACCGCCTCGAGCACGGGCCGACTCTCGTCAATCGTGGTTACTTGGCGACCCTTGGTCGAAAGAAGCTGGGATACTTTCACGTCATTTCCTCCTCATGGCGGCAACCGAACGGGCTTACCGTAGGGGCTCGACATTAAGGCTTCGTGAGGTTCTTCTCAACGTTTCGCTCGTGAACTTCCGGGCAAGGCCTTGTGCGGGAATTCCCAAGCCGGGAGACTGCGTTGCGACGAGCGAGATTGGTTTAACCAATCTCGCGGTGAGGACGAGGAGGGATGATGGATATTCGCATCTTGTACGTAGAGGGGTGCCCTCACGTTCAGCCGTTAGTGGACGAGGTTCTCGACCTGTGCGGTGGTCGAGGCGATGTGACGGTGACGACGCGGGATATCGCCGAGGCGAACGAGCTGGAGCGTCTGGTCTTCCACGGTTCTCCCACCCTCGTCATCGACGGACGCGATCCCTTTGACGCCACCGAGGGTCCGGTGGAGGCGTCGTGTCGCCTCTACCGGGGTGAGGATGGCTTGTGGCGGGGCTATCCGTCGAGAGAGGAGATCGCCGAGGTCCTCGTGAAGTAACTGACGAACCCTAAAGGCCCGTGGTGAACTCCTGCAGTTTGTCGTGACGGTGGAACGTCTCGATGGTCCGCACGGTGCCGGAACGAGAGCGCACGACGAGGGACTGAGTGGTAGCTCCGAAGTCCGTGAAGCGCACGCCGCGCAGGAACTCGCCGTCGGTGATGGCGGTGGCCGAAAAGAAGCAGTTGTCGGAGGCCACGAGGTGGTCCGTCGTGAGCACGGTGTCGAAGGAGTATCCGAGCTCCTCTGCGCGAAGACGCTCCTCCTCGTTGCGCGCGTGGAGAATTCCTTGAATCTCTCCTCCGAGGCCCTTGAGCGCGGCCGCGGCGATCACGCCCTCGGGAGTCCCCCCGATACCCATAAGACAGTCTGCTCCCGAATTGGGCCAGGCCGTCGCCACGGCCCCGGCGACGTCCCCGTCGGTAATGGAGATGACGCGGGCCCCGGCGTCACGAATCTCGCCCACGAGTTCGTCGTGGCGGGGGCGATCGAGAACGACCACGCCCAGTTCGTGGATGGACTTCTTCAGTCGCTTCGCCAGTTCGGTGAGATTGTCGGCGACCGAGGCGTTGATATCGATGGCGCCACGTCCCCGGGGACCGACCGCGATCTTCTTCATGTAGTAGCTCGGACCGGGATCAAACATCGTGCCCCGCTCGGCGAGAGCAATCACTGACATGGCGCCCGGAAGACCCTTCGCCGTGAGGGTGGTGCCGTCGACGGGGTCGACGGCGATGTCGACGGCCGGCGGGGACCCGTTGCCGATGTTCTCCCCGTTGTACAGCATGGGGGCCTCGTCCTTCTCGCCCTCGCCGATGACGACGATGCCGTCCATGGGAACGGCCCCGAGGACGAAACGCATCGCGTCCACGGCGGCGCCGTCGGCGGCGTTCTTATCGCCTCGCCCCGCCCAGCGCGCCGCCGCGATGGCTGCGGCCTCCGTGACGCGAATGAGTTCGAGGGCCAGGTTCCGATCCGGTTTATTCGGTCGTAGCACGATGTTGAGGCTACTCCGGGGGGTGTGTCGGTGGGGTTACGAACGCGCAGAGGCCATACTTGAGGGGTGAACTCCGTGCTCATTCAACCCCGCGGGCCGCTCGCCGGGGAGGTTCGAGCCTTCGGCGCGAAGAATGCGGTGTTGAAACAAATGGCCGCGTGCCTCCTCGCCTCGGGCACCCACACCCTCACCAACGTTCCCGACATCGTGGACGTCGCCATCATGGCGGACCTTCTCGAGTCCCTCGGCTGCGCGGTCGTGCGTGGGGACCACCGACTGAGCATCACCGTGCCGGAGGCGAGGGACCTCGCGACCCAGGCGCCCGGTGAACTCTTTCAGGCGATGCGCGCTTCCATCGTCGTGCTCGGACCCCTCCTCGCACGGTGCGGCGAAGCGGAGATGGCTCTTCCGGGTGGAGACGATTTCGGCCAGCGGCCCATCAACTTCCACACCGACGGACTCAGTTCGATGGGGGCTCATTTTCACAACGATGCTCGTTGGATTCGGGCCAAGAGTGACGGGCGACTACGAGCTAGTCACATCACCCTCGAGTACCCGAGCCACACGGCGACCGACAATCTCTTGATGGCCGCGGTGCTCGCCGAGGGACGGACCGTCATCGAGAACGCCGCTCGCGAACCGGAGGTGGAAGACCTCGGTCGTCAGCTCTGCGCGATGGGGGCCATCATTGAGGGACTCGGCACGTCCCGTCTCATCGTGACGGGGGTGGAGCAACTCCACGCCGCCGAGCACGACGTGATTCCCGACCGGGTGGTGTCGGCGACGTATTTGGCCTCGGCCGTCATCACCGGCGGCGACGTCCGCGTCAGTGACGCCCGGCCCGACCACATGGTGATGTTGCTGCGCAAGCTGTCCGACATGGGAGCGTCCGTCGACCTCGCGGGGGAGGGGATCCGCGTCCTCGGTCCCTCGAGAGTCCGCGCGGTGGACGTCGCGACCCTGCCGTATCCGGGCGTCGCGACGGACTACAAGCCCCTCATCACGACGGTGCTCTCGGTGGCGGAGGGCGTGTCGATCGTGACCGAGAACCTCTTCGTGGGTCGATTCCGCTACGTGGACGAACTGACGAGGTTGGGGGCGCACGTGACGACCGAGGGGCACCACGCGATGATCCGGGGAGTCGGCCAATTGGTGGGTACCGAGGTCCACGGGAGCGATATTCGGGCCGCCGCCGCCCTCGTGCTCGCCGGCTTAGTCGCCGAGGGCGAGACCATCGTGACCGGCATGAACCACGTGCGTCGAGGTTACGACCACCTGCCCGAACGACTCGCGAGCCTCGGGGCCTCAGTCACGTGGCGCGACTAGGACGGGACCCGCACTCACTCATTGTGGGGGCGACCGGGGGCGACCGCGCCTCCCTCGCCCGTCTCCTTACTCTGTGCGAGTCTCCTGGGCCCCGTCACGACGAGGTGGTCGCGTGGGCGTACGCCGCTCCCGCTCCGTGGGTCGTCGGACTCACCGGGGCGCCAGGGGCCGGAAAGTCCACTCTGACGAACGCCCTGGTGCGTCTGGCCCTGGATGAGAGCCCCGACCGCTGGGGCGTGGTCTGCGTGGATCCCACCTCGCCGCGAAGTGGGGGAGCTCTGCTCGGCGACCGGGCTCGTCTGGATGATCTCACTCTCGAAGAACGTTGTTTCGTCCGTTCCCTCGCCTCCCGCGGAGCTCTCGGGGGACTCGCCCGAGCGGTGCCCGATGACCTCCGGGTCCTCGGCGCGGCCGGGTACCCGACCGTGGTGCTCGAGACGGTCGGCGTGGGTCAACTGGAGGTTGACGTGGCTGACGAAGCCGATACCACCGTGGTCGTGGTGACTCCGGGGTGGGGAGACGAGATTCAGGCGTCGAAAGCGGGACTCATGGAGATCGCGGACGTCTTCGTCATCAATAAGTCCGATCGAGATGGCGTGCCCGCGACTCGCCGAGATCTTCGCGAGGCTCTGGGTGATCGAGCCTCGGAGGTTCCGATTCTCGAGTGTGTCGCCTCGCGCGGCGAGGGCGTGAGCGCGCTCTACGACGAAGTTCGTCGACGCCGAGAGAGCGGTGTCACGAACCCCGCGCGCGTGACGACCCGCGCGGACCGGGACCTTCGACGAGTGATGGCCGATGAGATCGGTGCGCGAGTTCTCGAACTCGCCGGAGGAGAGGCCTTTCGCTCGGCCCGCGACGCCGTGGCGCGCGGCGACCTCGATCCCTACCGGGCGGCCCGCCAATTACTGTGGACCTCATGATCGCCACCTCCGTCGCCTACGACCTCGTCTTCGTTATTCACCTAGCCGCAGCTCTGGTGACAATCGCGGTTTTTGTTGCGCTCCACGTCGCGGGGTCGACCCTCGCTAGGGGAGCCGACCACGCGACGCTCGCCAAGCGGTTCCCGCCTCGGCGCAACTGGGCGGCCCGCGCTATTCACCTGGTCGCCCTGAGTGGCATTTACATGGCCGCCACCGGTGGAAAAGACGTGAGTTTCTCCCGCCCCTGGGTGGGGGTGGGCCTGCTGTGCTACCTCCTCGTTGCCGGTCACCTCGAGGCGCGCACTCTGCCCTTCGAGCGACGCATCGCGAGTCTGGTGGCGGCGGGGGAGACGCCCCGGGAGATGGGCAAGCGCTTCGTGGCCTCCGTCGACGTGGCCCTCGCTCTTATCGCCGTTGCCCTTATTGCGATGGTGACTCAGTTCTAGCGAACTCTCCGAGCGCCCCAACGCCGGGTAGGGAATTTAGCGACTCTCAGCCCTCGCTCCGATGAGTCCCGCGGCGACGGTGGCGTGGGTGACCTCGTCGATGAGGACGAAACTCCCCGTCGCGCGATTGTCCCGGTAGTCGTCCACGACCAGGGGGTCGGCGCACTGAATTCGTACGACGCCAATGTCGTTGGTCGCAAGTTGATCGGCGGGGGACACCGCAAGTTCGTCGAGGTCCATGACGCCCTCGAGGGCACTCACGCGAGCCCGCGTGGATCGGGTGGTGTGCTTCAGTCGCAGGCGAGCCCCACCCTGGAGGGGGGCGTCGGCGAACCAGCACACGGTGGCGACGAACTCCCGGGTTACTCGCGGGTCCGGACCGACGGCGAGAAGGTCGCCGCGACCGGCGTCCGTTTCGTCGGCCAGATCGAGATCGATACTGAGTCCGGGTTCGACGCGGGAGACCGGACCGGCGGGAGTGGTGATCCCCCGGACGGTGGTCGTGACGCCAGCCGGCCACAGGGTGACCGCATCACCGACGGCGAGCGGGCCTCCGGACAAGAGACCGGCGTAAGTGCGCCCCCCACCGGGTTGGCGAAGGACCCACTGGATGGGCAGGCGAGCCCCGGTCGTAGCCTCGTCCCGGGTGGGCGCGGCCTCGAGGGCTTCGAGCACGCTCGGGCCCCGGTACCACCCCGACCTGTCCACGTCGGTGACGTTCTGACCCGAGAGAGCCGAGATGGGTATGGTCTCGACGCGAGAAAAACCGAGGTCGTGACAGAGGGTCTCGACCTCGTCGGCCACGGAGGTGTAGGCCCCCTCGGCCCACTCCACGAGATCCATCTTGTTAATGGCCACGACGGCGTGGCGGACGCCGAGGAGGGCGGCGATGGTCAGGTGACGGCGAGTCTGTTCCTTCACCCCGTGGGCCACGTTCACGACGGCGAGGGCGAGATCGGCAGTGGAGGCTCCGGTCGCCATGTTGCGGGTGTACTGCACGTGTCCCGGGCAGTCGGCAATGATGAACTTTCTCGTGGGCGTGGAGGCGTAGCGGTAGGCCACGTCAATGGTGATGCCCTGTTCGCGCTCGGCGCGAAGTCCGTCGGTGACGAAGGAGAGATCGAGGTCTCCCACCCCGCGACGCTCCGACGCCTCGGCGACGGCGTCTAACTGGTCGTCGAAGAGTTGACGAGAGTCGACGAGGAGTCGACCGATAAGGGTGGACTTGCCGTCATCGACGGAGCCGACGGTCGCGAGTCGCAGCAGATCACTCGGCGCCATTAGAAGTACCCCTCCCGCTTACGATCTTCCATCGCCGTCTCGGAGAACTTGTCGTCACCTCTCGTGGCCCCACGTTCGGAGACCGTGGCGGTGGCGACCTCGTGCACGATGTCCTGAAGGGTGCCGGCCCGAGAGAGGACGGCGCCCGTGAGATTGGCGTCACCAACAGTGCGAAAACGTACCGACTCGCGGCGGACCACCTCGTGAGGTTGGGGTTCGACGAATCGCGTGACCGCGAGCAGCATTCCTTGACGTTCGACGACGTCGCGAGAGTGAGCGAAGTAAATCGACGGGAGGTCGACGTTCTCCCGTTCGATGTAGCGCCAGACATCCAGTTCGGTCCAGTCGGAGAGCGGAAAGGCCCGCAGGTGTTCTCCGGGATTCACGCGTCCCTGGTAGAGGTTCCAGAGTTCGGGGCGCTGAGCCTTCGGGTCCCACTGTCCGAAGGAGTCCCGGAAGGACAGGACCCGCTCCTTCGCTCGAGCCTTATCCTCGTCCCGACGTGCGCCCCCAAAGGCGGCGTCGAACTGGTGGGTTTCGATGGCGTCGAGCAGCGTCACGCTCTGGAGGCGATTGCGAGAACCGAGGGGGCCGGGATCGGCGACGCGCCCCCGGTCGATGGACTCTTGTACCGACGCCACGACGAGTCGAAGCCCGAGACGCGCGACGGTGCGATCACGAAACTCGATGACTTCGTCGAAGTTCTGTCCGGTGTCGACGTGCATCACCGGGAAGGGAGGCAGCTGGGGGGCGAACGCCTTCACCGCGAGGTGGAGGAGAACGGCGGAGTCCTTGCCGCCCGAAAAGAGGAGGACGGGACGTTCGCACTCGGCGACGACTTCTCGCAGGATGTAGATGGCGTGGGCTTCGAGCAGGTCGAGGTGATCACGCTGGGTCTCTCTGGAAGCGGTAACGGTTGACATATCTCGATTTCGATAATAGTCTATAAAACCAATAGAGAATAATGAATTAAAGGACGACGTGTGAATTCCTCCCTGGACACGCCCAATCTTCGTCATGAACTTGACGAAGTCACCCAACGTTTCGAACACTCCTCGCCGAGCGAGATCATTCGCTGGACTCTCGATCGCTTCGGCTCCTTTACGGTGGCCTGCTCCTTCGAGGACCTCGTGCTCGTTCACCTCGTGCGCGAGCTCGACCCGAACGCCGAGATTCTCTTTCTCGATACCGAGGCCCACTTTCCCGAGACCCTGGAGTTCGCTGCTCGAATGGAGGAGCAGTGGGGACTACGTCTACGCCGGACCACACCCGTCGAGGGGGCGCATGAGTGGCCCTGCGGATCGGCGCAGTGTTGCACCTTTCGCAAGGTTCAGCCACTCGCTCGAGCCCTCGAGGGTCGCGATGCGTGGTTGACGTCGCTCAAGCGAGTCGACGCCCCGTCGCGGGCCAGTGCCCCCATCGTTTCCTGGGATGACGCTTTCGGGTTGGTGAAGGTCAACCCCCTCGCGACCTGGACGGACGACGACATCGCGTACTACCTCTCGTCGCACGATATTCCCGAGCACCCGCTGTGGGCGTCGGGGTACACCTCTATCGGATGTGCACCGGTCACGGTGCCCCCCTCGCCCGACGGCGACCGGCGCTCCGGTCGCTGGGTGGGGATGAACAAGATGGAGTGCGGTCTCCACCAGGCGTAACTATCCACCGTTCATAAACCACATCGCTGTAGTTTTGACAGCAATGCTTTTGAATGCTAGGGACCGCGAGCGAACATGGTGATCGCGGTTCTGGCTCTCGCGTGGGTCGCCGTGGGCGTCGGGTGGCTCGTCGGTCGCCTGCGAGAGAGTCGCGAAGAGCGCTCGATTAGCCACTTTCACGAAGAGCACGAGGTCCTCAGTCGACGGGGATACAGCGTGCCGCCGGCGCACCGGTTGGACGAAGTTCCCTCGTACGTCGACGACGAGTACTCCACCGATCTCGCGCCCCGCGCACCACGGGATCGGTGGCGCCGTCCCCGAGAGGTCCGGGAACCGGTGAGTCAGTACCACGCACCAACGTGGAACGAATCCGACGAGTTCGTAGAGTTCGGCGAGCCCTCTAGGACAAACGCTCGCCCCGCTCTTCGACTCGTGGGTCACGACGACACTCGTCGTACGGAGTTCGACCCTTGGGAAGAGTGGGACCGCGACAACACCTGGGACGGTGACTTGTTCCAGAGCCCCTACGACGGTGACGAACCCGTTCGCCACCGTTACACCGCTTACCACCACGCGCCCCACGGCGACGTCACTCCCGACTACGTGGATCGTGAGGTCGCGCCCCGCGTCACGAGTGAGCGCCGTATCGGGACCATGTCGATGCGTCGCCGTCGCCGATTGACGGGCACGGTACTCGGCGCGACGGCGCTCGCGACGACCGGACTCGATCAGGTGGCCTCCTCCTCACTCGTGAAGGACGTGTCCTATCTCGCCTGGTTCAGCGTGGGGCTGTACGGGGTGGCCTACGGGGTCGCTCGCGTGACCGGCGTCCTCGGCGGCGCTGCGCCGCGCCGTGACGAGGTTCCCGTGCGTCTCGCGTACCGCAACGATCAACCGTGGGCGCAGTCGGGAGAGGGCGCGTACGATGAGGACTTCTCACCGTCGCGTCGCGACGTCTCTCGTATGGCGATGGGCTAAACTGAGGTCCCCTTGGGGGTATAGCTCAGTTGGTAGAGCGCTTCGTTCGCAATGAAGAGGTCAGGGGTTCGAATCCCCTTACCTCCACCAAGGTGTCGTGAGTCGTAGGGAGAATCGTGACGGTGTATCTACTCTCTGTGCTGGATTCGGCGACCGACACGGGAACCAGTGACGAGATGGCCGCTATCCTCGCCTTCAACGAGGGCCTGGTGCGAGACGGACACTGGATATTCGCTGGAGGGCTCGCCGAGCCCGACGGGGCCTACGTCGTGGATCCGCAGCGAGCGGAGCCCGTGGCGGGACTCGTTCTTGGTTCCGACTCCGCGTACCAGAGCGGACTGTGGCTCATTCGCGCCGACTCGGACGACGAGGCTCGAAAACTGGCTGAGGCGGGTTCGCGGGCGTGTGCTCGCCGGGTAGAAGTTCGTCGATTCTCCGGAGTGGCCGAGCGGGAATAACCCCGCATTTTGAGGACCGCTGAATCAGCGATGGTGACCGGACACCGTGGCGGAAGGTCGGGCGGGAACGACGGGTGAGTCGTGGAGTCCGGCCTGGCCCGACAGGCGATGCACGCTCGGTCCCACTAGTCGGCGTGGTACGTGGGACAGGAGACTCGCTCGATTCAGTCGGTGCTCCTTGGCGATGAGTCGCCACGCAATCACCATGAGAACGAGGCCGGCGAGGGCGAGTGAACCCCCTTCGCCGTAACGGGCGAGGGTCTGGACGCAGGCCGAGTTCACCCCACTGGAGGACGACGGACCTCCGGGAACGGCGAGTTGACACCCGTTCGTGAGTTCGGTGGTTCGATGGACGCTCCACACCCCGACCGTCACGAGTCCCGCACCGGCTACTGCGATCACACGTCTCAACATGATGAACCGCCTTCGTGGTCCGGGTCGCCCCGACCCGGGGGTGGGTCGGGGCACCGCGGGACCTCTTACCGCTCGGGGCGGGTGGGTGAGGGGGAGGCACGCCCACGAACTCCGATGCCACGACGGTACGACTCCCATCACAACTCCCTCACAACGAGGACCCAATCCCGGGGCAAACTCGCCACTGTCGAATATCGCGGGTGTGGGAAAAGTGTGGGTAACACCGGCTCAGTAAGTGGAAAGCTCGTGCGGAGTGGTGGTTATTTTTCTGTCCGCTGGGCATAACTAGTGTTTTTCTCCGCCCGCTCTGGCGAACGAGTGATTGAACGGGCAAAGTGAATGTCGCAGTCCACGAAGTACCTGCCGACACCGGCGGATCCGTAAGGAGACGGTGGTGGAAGGGTGAGGGCCCCGCAAGGGGAAGGAGCTCTTCGGCGTTGAACGGAGTTCGGTCCGTTTGACGAGACGGCGCGCAACGTGGAGTGCCGCCGTTAGCTGGTGCGCCGTCCGACACGGAGCGCCGGGTGACGAGTTGGCGTGGGCCCCGAGAGGCTGGAGAGCGAAAGTTCCCGGTCACTCGGGGCCTTCGTCGTGACAACTCGGTAATGACGTCGCGCTTCGCGACAGAATGTCACCATGACCTCGGCCCGGGAGAGGCGATTCCGTACAATCGCCCAGGAGGCGACCCCCATCGTGGGCGCCTATCTACAGCGCCGTATCTATCCCTTGCCGATTAGTGACGTGGATGATTTGGTGGAAGAAACACTCATTATTGCGTGGCGACGACTGGACGACATCCCCGACGAGGCCCCGATTGCGTGGATGGTGGGAGTGGCCCGAAACGTACTGCGTAACGCGCAGCGCAAGGCGCGCCGAGGTGAACGGGCCCTGCAACGCACCCGCGTGGAGGTCACGAGCGCGTCGGCCGAAGACCGGGTGGTGGCCGACGAGGCGGTGCGCAACGCCCTCGCCCACCTGAGTGAGGACGATCGAGAAATCATCACCCTGAACGCCTGGGACGGTCTCTCGAGTGCCGAGATTGCCACGATGTACGGAATTTCGCCGAACGCGGCCGCCGTGCGACTCTCCCGGGCCATGGAGCGGTTTCGAACTCACTTGGCTCTTGTAGTCGAGGTGTGAAATTGTGAGCCCTGTGGACATAGACCCCGTGAGGACAAGGAGTAAGCGTGCTCAATCCTGAGAATCGCCTCCGCCACGCCGACCCGGCGTCTGCGGGGTATCAGCCCGCCCACTTCGACGAGATGCTGACGCGGATTGTCGCGACACCCGTTCACGAACGGGGCGCGGCCTGGCGGACGTTTCGTTGGCGGATGGCGGGAACCTTTACGGGAGTCATTGCGGCGTCGGTGGCCGGAGTGAGTACTCTGGCCGGACTCGGATCGAGTTTGCCGGTGCTGGCATTCGCGAACGCTCCGAGTGTCTCGCCACTCTTCGCCCAAGCGACGGTGCTGATGACCTCTCCGAAGGTCTCGCTGCCGGCGCTGCGCCTTTCGGCGGTGCTCCACCTCTTTAATCAGTCGGCCGCAGTTGCGACCAGTGCCCCCGTCTACCGGGTGAGTGCTCCGGAGGACACCGCCGGCCTCTTGACGCACGTGGCGTCCCTCGTGGGCGCCAACGTCACGTCCACCACGTCGGACGAGGGTTACGTCTACGGGCTGGGTCCGAACGTGGACAACTCCAACACGTTCGTACACGTCACGGGCGGAGCCGCCTTTTGGTCCGTCGTACGAACCGACGTCCAACCGGCGGCCGCGTTGCCGACGGGAGCAATCTCCACGGCCACCTCCCTTGCGTCGAAACTGGGGTCCGCGTCACTCGGAGCCCCGCGTACCACCGGATCGACGGTCACCGTTCCCGTGCTCGTGAACGGTGAGACGTCCGACTTCGCGTTCCTGTTCACCTTTAGTCCTTCCGGACAGGTGGCGTCCGCCTCGGGCTTTAGCTACACCCTTCACTCTCTCGGGAGTTACCCGCTCGTCTCGGCGACGACCGCCATGCGCGCCATTACGCCCGGTGCCCTCGGAACGGTCGCGAGCCTCACCTCGCACTCGGTTGGCCATTCGCTCGGAGCACCCCACACCTTCGGCCGAACCTTAAGCGCGACAACTCGCCACGGCGGCCCCGACGCGACCACCTCGTCGATTCCGGCGGTCTTGCTATCGAGCACACCGACCGGTGCGACGGGCGCGTCAGGGGCATCGGGGGCCACGAGCGTCTCGGGACCGACGGGAACCGTCGCGTCGACGGGGGTCACGGGCGCCAGTGGTTCCACTGGCGCTACAGGGGTAACCGGCTCCACTGGCTCTACCGGCTCCACTGGCTCTACCGGCTCGACTGGAGCCACCGGGGTCACCGGGGTCACCGGGGTCACCGGATCGACGGGGGCCTCTGGAGTGTCGGGCGTGTCAGGCGTGACCGGTTCAACCGGCGTCTCCGGAGCCACTGGGGTGACGGGATCCACCGGTCAGTTGCCCATCACCACGCCAGTTGTCGTGACACCCTCGTGCGCCACGACGTCGAGCGGGGCGACCGGCTCGGTTATCTGCGCGACACCCTTCGTCGACACCACTCGGCTCTACGCCTCGTCGGTGAACGCGGCACCGGCCACCGCCACCACGCTGACCTTGACGACGCTCTCGCTGACGTACGTGGGGGTGCTCGGCCGGGATGGTCAGGGGTACGAAATCCCGGTCTTCCAGTTCGCCGGCTCCACCAAGAGTTCTGGTTCGCACGCTCGGAGTCGAACCTACGAGTTTCAAGTGGTGGCGCTCAGCACTCGCGTGGCGTCCCTCTCGACGACTCTGATTGCACTGCGGCCCGATCCCCAGTGCGCTATCAACGGTTGCCCAGTCGTTGAGGGTGTCCTCTAGAAGAGGGTGGCGGTGCTCTGCGGCGCGATGAGCTGAGCGTCGTCGAAGCGCACGGAGTTCACTCGACGGGACACTTCGTGGTGCTGGAGCGTTCCGGCGGGGGCACTGTGCAGGAGGGCGTGGCGAACGGACGCGTCACCCCCGAGCCAGCCGTCGAGGTCGTCGGGACGAAGTACGAGAGGCATGCGGTCGTGCACCGCGACGACGTCCTCGCTCGGGGCGGTTGTGACGACACAACACGTCAGGAGGTCCGTTCCGGTGCGCTCATCGCGCCACCGTTCAAAGAGACCCGCCAGGAGAAGGGTTTCACCGTCGCGGCGGGTGAAGTAGTGGGGAAGTTTGAGTCCGTGGGGATCCACCCGCCATTCGTAGTATCCGTCCACCGGAATGACGCAGGGGCGTTCGGCGAAGGCCTGGCGAAACGAGGGCTTCTCCGCGACGGTTTCGGCGCGAGCGTTCGCGAGTCGAGCCCCCTGGGCGGGGCTCCTCGCCCAACTCGGGACGAGACCCCAGGTGTGGGCCACGAGTTGTCGTTCCTTCTCGATGGTGCGCACCACGAAGAGGGGGCGTTGGGGAGGGAGATTCCAACTCGGGGACCACTCGTCGTCACGGAGAGTCGTGAGCGCCTGCGTGAAACGAGCGAGTCGGCTCGGCGGGCTAAAGAGGGCGACTCGACCGCACATGTTCCTTAGCGTAGGCCGTGCCGGGAGGTCCTGGCGTTTCTCCATCCCGACCGTGACGAGGAGAAATAGCCGGCATTGGCGTGAGTGAGTGGGGGTCGCTACTCTTACGAACGTATGTTCGCTTTCTCCTCTCCCCGTCCCCCCGTCCCCGCTGACCTCGTCGCGAAAATACGCCCCACGATTCTCGCCCGTTCGCGCACTCTCGCCGTCGGTGGTCCCTGGTCCGAGGTCATTCCCGAGGGAAAGTTACGACGCGGCAGCACGGTGCTGGTGGAGACGGAGTCGACCCAGGGGGGAGTGAGTGTCGCCCTGTCGCTCGCCGCGGAGGCGATGACCGAAGGTCTCTGGGCGGGAGTCGTGGGGGTGCGCGACCCCGGTGTCGCGGCCATGGTGGATCTCGGACTTGATTTGCGACGGGTGCTCTTCGTGCCGAGTCCCGCCGAGTCCTGGGCGGAGTCGGCGGCTGATCTGCTCGACGGAGTAGACGTGTTAGTGGTCCAGCCTCCCCGACGGGCGGGGAGTACTCTCGCGCGTCGCCTGAGTGACCGGGTGCGCGAACGTGGGGTGGTACTCGTCGTCGTGGCGGGAGAGTCGACGTGGCCAGCGTCGGTGGATCTCACGTTGCGCGTGAGGGAGGCGCACTGGGAGGCCACCTCCCGTCTGGTCGCGCGAGCCCTCCGCCTCGAGGTGGGTTCCCGAGATCGCGGGACCCACACCGTTCACGAGGTGATTCTTCCCGACCCGCGCGGGCGGGTCGCCTCGCGGTAGATGGAACGGCTCGTGGCGGTGTGTTTCACCGAACTCGAGGTGGAGCACCCCGACGGATCCTCTCGTCGAGAGTTTCTTCGCGTCGTGGAGGCCCTGGGTGAACTCTGTCCCTTCGTGGACTCCCTGCGTCGGGGGGTGTGCCTTTTTCCCATGCGGTCCCCGGAGCGGTTTTACGGTACGGAGCAGAGGGTGCTCACGGTGCTGGGCGAGATTGTTGAGCGGTGCGGACTAGCCCCGGCCCACGTTGGCGTCGCGGAGGGAATCTTTAGCGCCGAAGCCGCCGCGCGGCGAGACCGCGTCGTCGCGACGGGACAGTCCGACGCGTTTCGTTCCGCTCTCCCCATTGATGAGCTGGTGCCGAAGGAGCTCGCGAACACCCTTCGTCGGCTGGGCATCTCCTCCGTGGGCCGTTTCGCCGAGTTGCCCCGAATGCGGGTCGCCGAACGCTTCAGCGCCTCGGTAGTGGAACTCCACCGGGTGGCGTGCGGGGAACGTAGCGAGGCCCCGGGGCAACGTGACGAGAGTCTCGGGCGAGCCCTGACTCGCGAGAGCCGGGATACTCGCGTGGGGGGTGAGCAGTTGGGTTTCTTCGGTCAACGAGGGGCGCGCGAAGAACGGGCTCTCGCCGCCGCCTGGCGGGTCCGCTCCCGACTGGGGGAGGGGGGAGTTCTCGTCGCGTCCTTACGGGCGGGGCGCGCCCCCGAGGATCGTGACGGCCTGGTCCCCTTCGACGCGCCGACCCCCCGCGCGACCCCCGACGCCCCCTGGCCCGGTCGTCTGGGATCACCGACCCCGGTGCGTACCCCTCGACGACCCACGCCGGTCGAGCTCACGGACGCTGCGGGCGTACCAGTCACGGTGGACTCTCGAGGGTTCCTCAGTAGTGACCCCGCACGACTGACGTTTCGTCAGGGTCCGGTGCGGGCGATTAGGTGGTTCGCCGGACCGTGGCCCTCCCTCGAGACGTGGTGGGAGAGCCCCCGGCGTCGGGACTACCTCCAGGTCGTCGCCGACCACGACGAGGCGTATCTCCTGCGAGCCGAAGCGGGGTGCTGGTGGGTGGCGGGGGTGTACGACTAGTGGAGGACTACGCCGAACTGCACGCGCACTCGAGTTTCAGTTTTCTCGACGGTGCGAGTGATCCCGAGGAACTCGTCGTCGAGGCGGCGCGTCTCGGGTTGTCCGCTCTCGCGCTGAGTGACCACGACGGTCTCTACGGGGTGGTGCGCTTCGCCGAAGCGGCCCGGTCTCTCGGACTCGCGACCATTTTCGGCGCGGAGATCACCCTGGGGGAGGCGGGGGAGCGCACCGGGGTGGCCGATCCCCCCGGAGAGCACCTCGTGATTCTCGCCGAGGGACCCGAGGGGTATCGCCGACTCTCGCGGGTACTCGCTGAGGGTCACCTGGATCGGGGAAGTAAGGGGGCCCCACGGTTTACCCTCGAGGACCTCGCGCCCCACCGCGAGTACTGGCGAGTGTTGAGCGGGTGTCGTAAGGGGCCGCTCTCGCGGGCGCTCGTGAGCGAGGGTCCCCGGGCGGCGCGGCGTGAACTGGCCCGACTACGCGAGGTCTTCGCCGATCGGTTGGTGGTGGAGATATGGGATCACGGTCACTACGAGGACGCCGCGCGTAACGACGCCCTCGTCGAGGTCGCCCTCGGTGGGGGGGTCGACGTGGTCGCTACCGGGAACGTCCACTACGCCCGTCCCGAGGACTTCGTCCGGGCCTCGGTCGTCTCGGCTATTCGCTCGCGACGAACTCTCGCGGAGATGGCCGGGTGGACGCCGAGTTCCCCGCTCGCTCATCTCCGGGGTCCGGGTGAGCAGCGTCGTCGGTTCGCGCGTTGGCCGGGGGCGGTGGACCTTTCGGTGGAACTCGCCCGCCACCTCGCGTTCGATCTCCAGTTGGTCGCTCCTCGACTGCCCCGATTCGCGACGCCGGCGGGACTGGACGAGCAGGCCTACCTCACTCGCCTAGTGGAGGAGGGGGCGACTCGTCGTTACGGGCCCCGCGACGGAGAGCGGGTGCCGGGGGCCTGGCGTCAGATTGATCACGAACTCACGGTGATTGGTCAGCTCGGATTCGCCGGGTACTTTCTCACCGTCTGGGATATCACCGAGTTCTGCCGAGCCCACAACATTCTCTGTCAGGGCCGCGGATCGGCGGCGAACTCGGCGGTCTGCTACTCACTCGGTATCACCAACGCCGACGCGGTGTCGCTCCACCTTCTCTTCGAGCGATTTCTCTCCCCTGCTCGTGACGGCCCCCCCGATATCGACGTCGACATCGAGTCGGGGCGTCGCGAGGAGGTCATTCAGTACGTCTACGAGCGCTACGGCCGTCACCACGCGGCCCAGGTGGCGGCGGTCATTACCTATCGTCCCCGATCGGCCCTGCGCGACGTGGCTCGGGCGTTCGGATACTCCGAGGAGGAAGCCAACGCCTTACGCGACGGAGTGGATCGACACACGATGAGTGCGCGCGGTGACGGTGTTCCACCCCTCCTCCTCGACCTGGCCCGACAACTCCTCGATCGACCTCGCCATCTCGGGCTGCACTCGGCGGGAATGGTCCTGTGCGACCGACCCGTCGTGGAGGTCTGTCCGGTCGAGTGGGCCCGCACGCCGGGGCGCAGCGTTCTGCAGTGGGACAAAGACGACTGCGCGGCGGCGGGTCTCGTCAAATTCGACCTGCTCGGGCTCGGCATGCTCGAGGCACTGCACCGGGCCCTCGACACCATCGAGGAGTATCACGGGGTACGCCTGGACCTCGGGACTCTGCCCCAGGAGTCCGCGGTTTACGACCTACTCTGCGCCGCCGATACGGTCGGCGTGTTTCAGGTCGAGTCGCGAGCCCAAATGGGAACCCTTCCGCGGGTCGAGCCTCGTTGTTTTTACGATCTCGTGATCGAGGTCGCCCTAATTCGTCCCGGTCCCATTCAGGGTCACGCCGTCAACCCCTACATCCGCCGTCGACGGGGCGAGGAGCCGGTGACGTACTTGCACCCCCGACTCGAACCGATTTTGAAGAGAACGCTCGGAGTGCCACTCTTCCAGGAGCAGTTGATGGAGATGGCCGTCGCGGTGGCGGATTTCACCGCGACCGAGGCCGACGAGTTACGCCAGGCCATGGCCGCGAAGCGCTCGGCCGCGCGCATGCTCGACTTAAAGGAGCGCCTCTACCGGGGCATGGCTCGCCACGGGATCGAGGGGGAGCGGGCCGATCAGATCTACGAGGCTCTCGCGGCCTTCGCGAACTTCGGTTTCCCCGAGTCCCATGCCGTGTCCTTCGCTCACTTGGTCTACTGCTCGGCGTGGATCAAACTTCACTACCCGGCGGCCTTCCTCGCCTCGCTCTTGAACGCGCAGCCGATGGGTTTCTGGTCGCCCCAGTCACTGGTCGCCGACGCTCAGCGTCGGGGAGTGGAGGTGCGTCGTCCCGACGTTAATCATTCGAGGGTGGAGGCCCGACTCGAAAGGGGGACGACGGGACCCGCGGTGCGACTCGGACTCTCGGCGGTGCGGGGGATGGGTGCGGAGGTGGCGGTGCGCGTCGTCACGGGGGCACCCTGGGCGAGTCAGGAGGATCTCGTTCGTCGTGCGGGAGTCCGCCAGAACCACCTCGAGGTGCTCGCGAGTGCCGGAGCTCTCGACTCCTTTTCGTCGAGTCGACGGGCCCTTCTCTGGAGTGCGGGGGCGGCCGCTCAGGCGACGCCGGACCGCCTAGCCGGCGTGGTGACGGGTACGAGGTCGCCCGATCTGGCTCGACCGAACGAGTTTGAACGAGTGGCCGACGACCTGTGGGCGCTCGGTCTGACGACGGAGGCGTCCACGATGGAACTCCTTCGCGACGAACTCACCCGTCGAGGGGTTTCGCGGGCGGCGGACCTCGCGGGAACGAACGAGACGCGTGTGTGGGTAGCGGGAGTCGTGACCCACCGTCAGCACCCCGAGACTGCTCGTGGGGCGGTCTTTCTCAACGTGGAGGACGAGACTGGACACGTGAACGTGATTTTTTCCAAGGGCGCGTGGGCGAGGTGGCGGGAAGTGGCTTCGTCGTCACCCGCCCTCCTCATTCGGGGGACTCTCCAGCGGGCTCAGGGGACCCTCACTCTGCTGGGCGAGCACGTGGAGCAACTGGCTCTCGGCGCGACGGTTCCCGCGCGAGACTGGCGATAGCGAATGACTCGCCGCGTCTCGAGACTGACGAAGCCGAGCACAGCCACAATCCAACGAGTGCGATTTTCCTTAGTGTCGTTATGATTGACGCACCTATCGAGGCTCGTTACAGTGTGGATGAAATGTTCAATGGAACAGAGTCGAAAATGGAGCGCAGCAAAAGGGGGCGAGTAAAAGTACTCTCTTGGGGGGTGGCCCTTACCGCTACGGTATTGAGTGCGATGTCGTTACCTGGTGGCGCGAGCACTCTAAGTGCTTCGCCACTCATGACGGGCTCAACTAACCTCACCTTGCAGTCTCAGAGTGTGGTTGCCTCGGGGATAGTGAAAACGTCTTGGACATTTCCCGGAGGCTCAGTTGCGGTCGTCGACATGGCAGGAAGTAGCGTGTCGGCGGGATGTACCGGCCAGCCAGGCTCTCAAGGTTCGTGTTGGTCGAGTACCGGACCGACTTCCCCATCAGCTATTGCTCGCTACTACTCGCAAACGCAAGCTGCGCAATTGACGTATTCAGAACTACGTGCACTCGGTGCGAGTAGTAGCGTCGCCCAATCCATGGCACAAAGTACTCTTCCTCCCGGCACTGCATTCTCTCCCTCGGCGAGCCCTCATCGGTACACTCTTCCGACCAAAATACAGGTACTCAAAACCGAACCGCAGAACTCGCGTGTGTACGTTCGGTGGACTGTTGGCCAGGGGGACTCTCAGGAGTTTCGTTTTCGGCCCGTCGGCACCACGTCCTTCACCCTTTACATGAGCTGCGATGGACCCGGCGGCGTGAAATTTACACACATCATGGGCTTGGGTCCGTGCGATAGACCAATTTCTGTATGGCAGACAACGGACCCGAAACTCTCTGAGATTACGTTTGCGGTGGTGGCATCAGCTCAGACGCACTGGGAATTTCAAGTGAGTTCAGGTAAGCCACTGAACCCCATCTTTCTCCCACGCTGACGTTCTAGAACTGCCGAAACATAATGGCATCCATAGTCATCCTTGTCATTTGTCTGGCTCTGGTCGTCATTCTGCTCCTGGCTCTCGGAGTTCTCCTCATCATTGGAATATTCTCGCCACGAGTCAAAGTCAAAGGCATCCAACAACTTCGCCGGTCATTCACCATCCGCGGCGGGAGAAAGAGTGAATCTGCTCTTATGGTGTCCGTTGCATACGCGACTCCTCAATGAGTGCTACTTGAGGAGGTAGCACCTTGCGTAGGCATCGTTGTTTCCCAAGCTATAAGTCTGCTGAGCGAAAACCGTCTCTGGATTCGGAGACTGGATCGAAGTTCGCGAGGCGCTCAGCCGCGCGCATACTCGACCCGAAGTGGCCTGATCCCGTTGAACTGATCCACTAGTTGTGCGAGTCCCGAGGCTCCAAAATGGAGCCAGGAGGACAGCATGAAACAGAAGCGCCACAGCCCCGAGCAGGTGATCCGAAAGCTCGCCGAGGGTGAGAAGTTGCTCAACCGCGGTGAGGACATCGGCGAGGTCTGCCGCCAGCTCGAGATCACCGAGTCGACCTGGCACCGCTGGCGCAATCAATACGGCGGCATGAAGGCCAACGACGCGAAGAAGCTCAAGGAGCTCGAGAAGGAGAACACCCAACTCAAGCGCATCGTCGCGAACCAGGCGCTCGACATCGACATGCTGAGGCACATCGCCGAGGGAAAATTCTGACCCCGAACCGTCGTCGTCAAGCGGTCATTGAGCTTGAGACACGGTTCGGGGTTTCTGAGCGTCGGGCCTGCGCCGTGGTTGGCCAGAGCCGCTCCACCCAACGACTCGCCGTCGTTGTCCACGAGATCGACGAGCAGCTGCGCGCGTTCCTGCGCGAGTTCGCGACGAAGCACCCCCGCTGGAGCTGGCGACGGGCCAATGACGCCCTGCGTGACGAAGGCTGGCGCGTCAACCACAAGTAAGTCCAGCGCCTGTGGCGTGAGGAGGGCTTGAAGGTGCCCTATCGCAAGAAGAAGAAGCGTCTCACCGGCATCGGCGTCCAGGTCGGAGCGATGCGCCCGATTCGACCCAACGTCATCTGGGCGATGGACTTTCAGTTCGACCAGACGAGCGACCTTCGCACGATCAAGATGCTCAACATCATCGACGAGTTCACCCGGGAGTGCCTGGCGATCGATGTCAGTCGCTCGATCACGGCTGACGACGTCGTCAACCGCCTCGACCAACTCGCGAATGATCGAG
>JAGXAY010000066.1 GCA_018971385.1 Acidobacteriota bacterium
TGGCGTGGAGGAGCAGGGCGCCGAAGGAGCCCCCTACGAGGGCGAGGAGCACACTCGCGCCGAGGCTCACTCCCGGCACCGACCATCGCCGCGATCCCACCACCGACTCCGTGGCGCGCTCACCGAGGAAGACGGGCCAGAGGTTCCAGAGGGTCACGACCCCCGCCCCCACCGCGAGAAGCACCTGCACGCTCGCCACCACTCCGAGTCCGGCGCGAAACTCCGCTCTCGTCATGAGCAGTTCACTGAGAAAGAGGGAGAAGGGGGGAAAGCCCGCGAGGGCGAGGACTCCGACGGCCAGACGACGTCCGGCGGGGTCGCCCCCGCGAAGTATCCCTCGTAGGGCTCCGAGGTCGCTCGTGCCCTCGCGGTCCACGATCTCTCCGGCACTGTGAAAGACGGAGGACTTCACGAGGCCGTGGCCCATCACGTGAAAGAGGGCGGCCGCGAGGGCGAGTGGGGTTCCCGCGGCGACGGCGAGAGTGGCGAGGGCCAGGTGCTCCATGCTCGAGTACGCGAGGAGTCGTTTGAGATCTCGAGTGGCGAGGAGAAAGGTGACGGCCACGACGAGCGAGCCGAGTGCGAGAACGACGAGAAGGTCCCGGCTAAAGCTCGCCCCGAGGACGGCATCGACGACCGACTTCACCCGGATGAGGGCGTAGAGGGCGACCGCGAGCAGGACCCCCGACATCAGTCCCGACACCGGGGCCGGAGCCTGGGAGTGAGCGTCGGGTAGCCAGGTGTGCAAGGGGGCGAGTCCCACCTTGGTCGCGAAGCCGACGAGGGCGAGCGCTCCCCCGAGTCGTACGACCGGCCCGTTCAGTCGAGTCCCGAGGTCCCGTAGGTGAGTGAGGTCGAGGGTGGGGGCACCCCCCCGCGCGACGTGGGCCGACGCGAAGTAGATAATGACGAGACCGAGGAGGGCGACGGCAATTCCCAGACTGCAGAGCACCACGTACTTCCAGGAGGCCTCGAGGGCCTTCGCGTGACCCCGGTGGGCTACGAGAAAACTCGTCGCCACCGTCGTTAACTCGATCATCAACCACAGCACGCCCAGATTGGCCGTGACGAGGGCCCCGAGCATGGCGGCGAGAAAGAGCTGCACGAGAGCGCCGTAGCGACGTCCGGCCCGGCGCTCGCTGTCGGTGAGAACCCGGCCCAGTCGCAGTCCGGCGAGCAGCCCCATCACCCCGACGAGGACCACGAGCAGAGCACTGAGTGCGTCCACTCGGCCCGTCGCCGGGGTCGTGACGACCCCGTGGCGGGTGAGGACGACGAGACGCAGTCCGACGAGGATCACGAGAACCGGTCCCGCCACGGCCACCACTCGTCGAGCTCGCAGGTTCGTAAGTATCCAGGAGAGAGCCGCGCCGAGGAGGGGAGTAACGAGCAGGGCGAGGAGAATCATTCGCGCAACTCCCGTCGTTCCGAGAGATCGAGGTCGGAGAGAGATCCCGCCAGTCGGACGCCCCGCAAGATGACCACGATGAGGAGGACGTCGAGCGAACCGCCCAGTTCGAGAACGGTCGGGACTCCGCCGGTCAGAAGGAACGTCGACACCGCGATGCCGTTATCCACCACGACGAGCCCGACGATCTGGGAGACCGCGCGCCGTCGAGAGACGACGAGAAAGTATCCGAGAACGCTCGTGGCGACCCCGAAGGGAACGAGGGCGACGTCGCGACTCGGATCGAGACTCACCAGGCTCCGGGTGGCGAAGACCGCCACCCCGACGAGGGCGAGACCGATAAGGAGGGAGCTCGGAACGTTCACTAGGGGCGACATCTCACGTTCCTTCGAGAGTTGACGAAGGGTTCTCGAGAGCACCCACGGAACGGCCCCGGCCTTGACGACGAGCACCAGGAGACCGGCTCCGAGAAGAGCACCGTCTCTGAGAGAGATCCCGAGGGAGAGGGCGACGAGGGCGACACTCGCCCCCTGTAGGGCCACGATGCGCACCAGGGCGGAGACTTCTCGGCGCCACAGAGCCGCGAGCGCACTCACCACCACGAGGGTGGCGGCGAAACTCGTCCACGATCCACTCACCGGGCCACCACCGTCGCGATCGTCCCGAGAACGGCACTCACCACACCCCCGGCCAGGAGTTCGGGAACCCGAAAGAGGCGCAGCTTCGCGCTCGAGATCTCAATGATCCCCACGAGAGTGGCGAGCACCGTCATCTTCACCACGAGGACCCCGGCACTGAGGATGAGGGCCACGACGCCTCCCCCACTCGCGACCCCGAAGGGGACGAGCAGAGTGGCGACGAGTCCGAGAATCCACCCGAAACGGAGACTCTCGGCGAGACTCACGAGCGCGTAGTCCTGTCCGGCGAGCTCGAGGACGAGGGCCTCGTGGATCATCGTCAGCTCGAGGTGGGTCGCCGGATTATCGACGGGCATGCGGCCGGTCTCGGTGAGCAGGACGACGAGGAGGGCCACCCCGAGCAGGAGGTGGGCGGGCGAGACCACCTGGGCCGTGTGGTGAATCTCCCCGAGAAGAATGGCTGAGGACGAGGAACTACCCGCCCCCACACTGAGTCCCACCACCGCGACGAGGAGGGCGGGTTCGGCGAGGGCGGCCAGGGTCACCGCGCGACTCGCGCCCATTCCCCCGAAGGCGGTACCGGGATCGAGGGCTAGCAGGACGAGAATCAGCGATCCGCTCATCCAGACGAGCGTTCCTCCCACGAGATCGAGGGAGAGGGCTGACGAGCCGGGCAGTTCGACCAGGGGTACGAGCGCGGCCCCGAGAAGAGCGAGGGTGAGGAGAATCACGGGCGCCACCATCGTCCACGCACTGGACTCCGCGGAGCGCAGACTCTCCTTACCCCACCACTTGAGCGTCTCGCGCAGGGGTTGGGTGATCGGAGCTCCCCGGCGGCCCTCGGCGCGCGAGCGCATTCGTGCGAGGTATCCCTGAAGGAGGAGTCCCCCGAGAGCGAAGACAACGACCTGGAGAAGTGCCCCGACGAGAATCATCGTCCGACCACCACGAGGAGGGCGAGAAGGACGAGGAGGCCGTAGGTGGCGTAGAGGTTGACACTCCCGTTGGCCGCCGGGCGAGCTCGACGGGCGAGCTCGCGTGCACCCCGAGCGAGTGGTTCGTAGAGGTGCTGCTCCACGGCGTCGCGGTGCTCACGGACTCCCCCGAGAGCGAGGGCGTGGTCACTTCGCACCTCGTCGAGGGCGTCCAGATTGCGGTCCGGACGAACCACGTCGACGAACACGCGCTCGACGGGTTCGGCGAAGGAGGACGCGCTGTACTGCATGCGGGGTGAGAGGGTCGCTCGACCACAGGCCCACGCGATCGTGGCGCGAACGCCCGAGTGACTGATTCGACGCGAGAAGACGATCACCGCACTGAGGGCGAGACCCCCGAGGGCGAGCAGGGCCGGCCGAAGCAGTACTCCGCCACTCGCCGAGAGACTCCAGGGGTCCAGAGTGGACGAACCCGGGCATCTCGCCACCACGCAGGCCGCCCGCGACGGGGCGTTCATCCACCCCGGCACGAGCCCGGCGAGCACGACGAGAAGTGCGAGGAGCCCGAGGGTGATCTCCATCCACCCACTGGGGGGCTGGGTCTCCCTCCATTCGCGGCGCGCCCGCGACAAGATGCCGATTCCCGCCAGTTTCATCATCGCGACGACCACGAGACCCACCGAGAGCGCGAGGGCGCCGAGAACCACGACCGCCTCGAGCGTGAGCGACCAACGTCGTTCACTCACCGCTCGGAGAAGACTTTGCAGCGCCCACCACTCCCCCACGAAGCCGACCGTCAGGGGAAGTCCCATCGCGGCCAAGGCTCCGATCACGACCGGCCCCCCCGCGCGCGGATGAGCCCGGAGGACGCCTCCCCACTCGTCGAGCGATCGAGTCCCGACGAGCCGTTCCACCCGTCCCACCCCGAGAAAGAGGAGAGTCTTATAGAGAGCGTGAGCCCCCACGAGTCCGAGGGCGGCCACGAGAAGACTCCTCGACGAGGCACTCCCCTCACCCGCGAGAACGGCCAGGCCGACGAGGGAACTCGCCGTACTCGTCACCTCCATCGTGGAGTAGGCGAGGAGCCGTTTGGCGTCACTGGCGCTCGCGGCGTGAATCGCCGCGTACACCGCGCTCAGACTGGAGACCACCGTCAGAACTCCCCACCACCACGGAGCAACCGCTCCCGCCAAGGCCACGTCGAACCGGAGCAGTCCGTACACGCCGAGGAGGGTCATCGCCCCCGACATCATCGCCGAGACCGGCGCCGGGGCTTCCGGGTGAGCCCGCGGAAGCCAGACGTGCAGGGGCGCCACGCCCGCCTTCGCGAGAAAGCCGAGGGAGCTGAGGAGCAGCATCGCCACCAGTGACGCACCGTGGTGACCACCCCTCCAGTGGGAGAAGGAGGAGGATCCAAAGACTCGGTCCCCGGTGACCAGGCCGGCGATAATCAATGCTCCCCCGCCCTGGGTCACTCCGGCGTACCAGAGAGCGGCGGTACGCACCGCCGCTCGCTCGACGTCGAGGGCCACGAGCACGAGGGAACTGAGGGCCATGAGTTCCCAGGCGTAGAGAAAACTCACCACGTCCCCACTGGCGGGAACGAGGAGCAGGGACACCACGAAGAGAGCGACCAGTCCCCGCGCGGCCGGCGTCGCGAGTCGCCCCCGCGCGTACCCGGCGAGGAAGATGACGCTCACCATACAGACCAGGGCGACGAGACCCTGAACGTAGGCCCCGAGTGCGTCGAGGCGAAGGGAGACTCCGGAGAGAAAGAGGTCCGGCGTCGAAAAGGACGGGGTCCCTCCCGACACGAGAACGCCCACGTCGGCGGTAGCGACCGCGGCGCACCCCAGGACCACGCTGAGGTAGAAAGCGCCCGCGACGCGGGGAAGTACCAACGCGAGGACACCCCCGAGAAGGACGAGGCCGAGGCCGACGAGGCTGAGTATCACTCAGCGCCCCGACACTCGGCGAAGCACGTCCACGATCTCCTCGGGCGTCGGAGGACATCCCGGGATCTCCGCGTGCACCTCGACCTGATCGCCGACCGCTCCCGTGACGGCGTAGGCGTCGGCGTAGGGACCTCGACCCAGGGCGCAGTCGCCGCAGGCGATGACGAGGGCGGGTCGGGGAACGGCGTCGTGAACTCGCTCGAGGGGCTGGCGCATATTGAGCGTCGGCGTGCCCGTGACCAGTAGTCCGTCGGCGTGACGGGGCGAGGCGACGAGTCGCGCCCCGTACTGGGGGGCGTCGTAGACGGGACCGAAGGCGTTAGCAATCTCCATCTCGCACCCGTTGCAACTCCCGACGTCCACGTGGCGCAGTTGGAGCGTCCCGTAGCGTCGCGGGCCGGGAAGATCGAGAACGTCGCTGCGCCGGGGCGTCCTCTTCGGCGACGACGTGAAGAGGTCGCGCCACACACTCCGTCGAGGACTCGACGTACTCACTCCGTCACCCCCAGTTGATGAAGGGCCGACTCGGTTCGCCCGAGGGTCACGGCGAGAACACTGCGCGCGGCGCACAGGAACTCCCCCACGCTCTCGTCCACCACCCGGTAGGTGACGGTGTTGCCCACGCGGTGAGACTCCACCATCCCGGTGCGCTTCACGACGCCGAGGTGTTGGGAGAGAGAGGACGCCTCCACCCCGGTCAAGGTGATGAGATCGGACACGGGGCGCTCGGCCTCGACGAGAAGCTCCAAAATCCGAATGCGCACCGGGTGACCGAGGGCCTTAAAGAGGTCGGCCTTCGCGACGTAGACCGGGGTGTGAAAGCGGTATCGATCCACGGCTCACCTCCGTAGTGGATTTAGAACATTCTAAATCCATTTATCGCTGGAGGCAATGATGGGGGACCGAGTTCAGTCTGAGGAGTTCACGAGGACGTACTCCTCGAAGGGGGGCATCTCGGGTAGGTCGAGAACCGTGGTTCCGACCCGGCGCCACCCCCGCGAGGCGTAGAGCGCGAGGGCGGCGTGATCCCGAGTCACGACGTCGAGCGAGAGAGCGCGACCCCTCCTCGTGGCCTCCTTCTCCACCTCGTCAAGGAGCGCCCGCGCGACACCCCGGCCCCGGGCTCCCGGATCGACGAAGAGTCGCACGAGGTGGGCGAAGGGGGCCACCACTCCGGCCCCCTCCAAAACGACCCGAACCGAGTCACGCACCCGCTCGGTGAGGGCGGCGTGGCCCACCACCCGCTCCTCGAGAACCGCCACCCACGCGAGGTCTCCCTCCTTAAGAGCGAGAAAGCGAGCCGTATCCTCACCCGGCAGGTACACCGGGTACCCGTCGAGGTCGCGCACCCGAAGGAGCACTTCCCCGAGTTCACGAAGGTCGTCGTCGCGGCGCGATCGAATATCCACCGCCCGAGTTTAGAAGGTTCAGAGTTTGACGGGCCCCTGCTCCGAGCTCGCGAGAGGCGAGAAGTCCCCGTGACCACTCGGGGCGGGTTTTAAGAAGAAACCGACGAGGAGACCGAGTACGAGCACACCAATCGCGCTGTAGGGAGCCCACTTGGTGGGCGCCCCGACCTTATAGATGGACCCGTAGATGGCGGCCGCGGTCACGGCGATTCCCACGAGTGCGGCGAGCACGACGGCCCAGAGTTTGGGGTGATCGCGGAGCCCCTTGAGTGCACCGACGGAGATGAGGAGGTAGATGACCACGATGGCGAACCCGCCGTAGGTGGACATCCACGAGAACATCGACACGTACTCCGGGGTCTTCGGCAGGGCGAACCAGGTCGACCACTGGACGCCGGCGATGACAATCACGTAGACACTCAGGGTCAGATTGGAGGCACCAAAGGGGGTTCCCCGACGCGACACTCCCGAGAAGACCCGAGGGAGTCGTTCGTCTCGTGAGAGCGCGAAGATGCCCCGTGAGGCGGCGACGGCCGTTCCGATGAGAACCGCCATCATGTCGAGCACCACCACCAACTCCACCACCCGGCGAAGGGCCACCCCGCCGAATCCTCCCCCGGCACTCGGGCCGGCGAGAACGAAGAGGGGTCCGGCATTGGCCGCGTTACCGAGGCCCTTCAGGGAAAAGTGGAATCCGGCCACTTGGGCGAAACTGCCGATCACGTAGAAGGCGCTCACCGCGAGGACGGCCGTGAGGACCGCTTTCGGAATATTGCGCTCCGGTCGCTCCGTCTCCTCCCCCAAGTTGGCGGCGGTTTCGAAACCGGTGAAGAGGAGAACTCCGTAGAGAACCCCGAACATCACACCCCGCCAGCCGGTCGACGATCCCGACGGGGAGAAGCCACTCGACACGTGGTGCAGACCCCCAGAACGAACAATCACGACGAGGGAGAAGATGCCGACCACGGTGAAGGAGACGAGGGCGAGGACCAACTGCGTTCTCGTCGAGATAGTGACTCCCCAGTGGATGACGAATCCGACGATGACGAGGAGCACGATGTCCCAGCCGAGGTAGGGCAAGGGCGTGACGTTGAACTCCCCCTGC
>JAGXAY010000067.1 GCA_018971385.1 Acidobacteriota bacterium
GGGGCCGAGAAGGCCTCCGCGGTCGCCCGCGAGGTCTACGACGCCGCGGCCCGGGCCATGGGTCTCTAGAGGAGACTCCACCACCACGACTCGAGAGTCACGAAGAGGTGACTGAGGAGGTGGGTCGTCTGGGAGTCGACGAGGACGACCACCATGGTGATGATCAGTAGGTTCTGGCGCACGCGGTAGTAGGAGCCCAAGTTTCGGGTGGGAATGAGGCGCTCCAGTAGAGCCGAGCCGTCGAGCGGCGGGAGCGGTATCAGATTGAACGCCCCCACGAAGAGGTTGACGACACCCAGGGCGAATCCGAGATTGAAGAGCCAGGAGTAGTTGAGGTTCACCGTCACGAAGCTCCCGCCGTAGTTGAGAGCGGAGGCGCCGGGCGACAGCGCGAGGGCGAGTCGGCAGAGTATCCAGCCCACGAAGGAGAGGACCGCGTTGGTGGCGGGACCGGCGAGGGACACCCAGACCGCATGAGACCGCGGACGACGCAGACGGGAGACGTTCACGGGCACGGGCTTCGCCCACCCGATGATGGGCAGCCCCGACAACGTCAGAAGAACCGGCAGGAGAATCGTCCCGACGGGGTCGATGTGGGGAATCGGATTGAGCGTGAGGCGCCCGGCGTCACGCGCCGTGGTGTCGCCGAAGGCCAGGGCGGCCCACCCGTGGGAGATCTCGTGGAGGATGATGGCGACGAAGAGGGCGAGGAGGTAGTAACCGGTCACGTGCGTTCCTGGGCTCGGGGATGGGCGTGAGCGTACACGTCGCTCAACGTGGAGAGGGCGACCGCCGTGTAGGTCTGGGTCGTGGAGATGGAGGCGTGCCCGAGGAGTTCCTGCACCACTCGGATATCCGCCCCGTGATTAATCATGTGCGTCGCGCAGGAGTGACGAAAGACGTGGGCCGACACCCGGGAACGATCGATCCCGGCGTACAGCGCCCGGTGGGCGATGATGAGGTCCACTCCCTGGCGTGACAGCGGGCCGCCCCGTTGGTTGACGAAGAGTCGCTGGTGACGCTGCGCCCCCGGGAAGTTACTCCGTCCTCCGGGGCCGAGATAGTCCCGCAGCGCCCGCTGGACGAGCGAGCTCAAGGGAACCAAGCGCTGCTTGTCCCCCTTGCCGGTCACTCGCAGCAGATCCTCGTCGAAGTCGAGGTCCGAGAGGTTCACCCCCGTCGCCTCCGAAACCCGAACGCCGGTGCCGTAGAGCAACTCCAGTAGCGCCCGGTCCCGCCGCCCGACGGGATCGTCCGGCAGGACGGACTCGATGAGTAGCGAGATGTCGGACTCCGAGAGCGGCTTGGGGAGGGAGCGTCGTCGCGCCGGAGGATGGAGTCGCTCCGCGGGATTGCTCGCCAGAAGGCGCTCGTCTCGCAGGAAGGAGAAGAAGCCCCGCAGGGAGGAGAGGCACCTCGCCACGGACGCCGGGGCGCATCGCGCGCGCAGAACCAGAGCAAACTCTTCGAGGGTGTCGGGACCTACCTCGTCGAGCGGACGATTCCACCATTCACGGAACTGTCGTACGTCGCGGCGATAGGCCTCGAGGGTCGCGCGGGAGCGACCCCGCTCGACGGCGAGCCACTGGAGATACTCGCGAACCCGATCCTCATCGTCCAACGGGGCTCTCCAGGAAGTAGGACAGACCCTGACGAGCGGTCGCGTCGAAGAACTCCGCCTCCCGCAGCAGATCGGCTACTTCGTGGCGAGTCATCCAGATAACCCGGGCCGCCAACTCCTCCGGGCCGTCGGGTCGCCGACCCACGTCAGTGAGTCGAGTGGCGTGGAAGATGTACATGCGCTGGTCGGTCCAACCCGGTGAGATCAGGCTCTGGGCGATGAGGTGCCACTCGCCGGCCCGCACCCCGACCTCCTCCTCGAGTTCGCGTTGAGCGTTTTCGAGTGGCGTGGAGTCGGGTTCCATCGTTCCGGCCGGAATCTCCCAGACCACCTGGTCGAAGGTGGAACGGTACTGACGCAACATCGCCACGCGCCCCTCGTGGTCCTCGGCCACCATGGCGACGGCCCCGGGGTGGTGGGCGATGTCGCGAGTGAACTCCTGGCTCTCCCCCCGGATCACCCGACGCTCGACCGAGAAGACGTAGGAACGAAGCAACGTCTCCGACGAGACGACCGAAAACTCACTCACGAGACGTCGAGGGTGAGGGGGTCGAGGAGGTGCGGCGAACGGTCCTCGGCTCGACTGTCGGCCGCCCGAATAAGACCCTGGAAGAGGGGGTGGGGCCGGTCGGGGCGAGACTTGAACTCCGGGTGCGCCTGGGTACCCACGTAGTAGCTGTGGGTGGGTAGCTCCACGAACTCCACCAGGCGCCCGTCCGGTGAGGTACCCGAACAGCTCAGTCCGGCCCGTTCAAAATCCTCCACGTAACGGGAGTGGAACTCGTAGCGGTGACGGTGGCGCTCCGAGACGACGGTGGAGTCGTAGAGGCCCGCGACGACCGAGTTCTCCCGGAGGAGGGCGGTGCACGCCCCGAGGCGCATGGTTCCACCCTTGTCCGTGACGTCCACCTGTTCTTCCATCAACGCGATGACCGGGGCGGAGGTGGTGACGTCAAACTCGGTGGAGTGGGCGTCGGGCCAGCCGAGAACGTGGCGGGCGTACTCAATCACCATGACCTGCATGCCGAGACAGATTCCGAGGAGGGGGATGTTGCTCTCCCGGGCGATGCGCGTCGCCGCGACCATGCCCTCGATGCCTCGTTCCCCGAAGCCCCCGGGAATGATGATGCCGTCCAGTTGGCGCAGCCGGGCCGCGTCGACGTCACTCGGGACCCGCTCGGCCTCCAACCACTCAATCTCGGTGCGCGCACCGATGGCGTAGCCGGCGTGGCGGACCGCCTCGACGACGGAGAGGTAGGCGTCGGGCATGGTGACGTACTTGCCCACAATGCCGATGCGCAGAGTCCGCGTGGCGTGGTGCACTCGGTCCACGACGCCACGCCAGGTGGCGAGGTCGATGGGGTGCTCCTCGGCGTCGAGACCGAGAGTCTCGAGGACCCGTCGATCGAGACCCTCGTCGTGCATGTTGAGCGGAATGTCGTAGATGCTCGGAGCGTCGATGGCGGAGATGACGGCCTCGTGGGGCACGTCGCACATGAGCGAGATCTTGCGCTTCAAGTTTTCCGAGATGGGTTGATCGGAACGACAGACGATGATGTCCGGTTGAATTCCGTGACTGCGCAACTGGGACACCGAGTGCTGGGTGGGCTTGGTCTTCTGCTCGCCCGACGGAGCGAGGTAGGGAACGAGCGTCAGGTGGATGTAGCAGATGTTGCCCCGTCCCGCGTCTCGACGAAACTGGCGAATCGCCTCGATAAAGGGAATGATCTCCATGTCCCCGACCGTGCCGCCAATCTCCACGATGGCGACGTCGGCCCCGTGGGAGCCCAGACGACGAATACGGTCCTTGATCTCGTCGGTGATGTGGGGAATCACCTGCACGGTCTTACCGAGGTAGTCACCCCGGCGCTCTTTGGCGATGACCTTGGAGTAGATCGATCCGGTGGTGGTATTCGACCCGCGAGACAGTGACTCGTCGATGAACCGTTCGTAGTGGCCGAGGTCGAGATCCGTCTCTCCCCCGTCGTCGGTGACGAACACTTCGCCGTGTTCGCCGGGGTTCATCGTGCCCGGATCGACGTTCAGGTAGGGGTCCAGTTTGGACATCGTCACTTTGAGGCCCCGGGACTTCAAGAGTCGACCGAGCGAGGACGCCGTCAGTCCCTTACCCAGCGAACTGGAGACCCCTCCGGTGACGAACACGAATTTCGTCATCCTTGGTCAGTCTCCACGGACCCCCATCTTAGCCCGGCGCCTCACCCTCGGAGGTGTCAGAAACGCCCAATAATCGGCGGGCGAGGGATCTCGCCCGCTCGTCGTGGGGCTCCCCACTCAACATGCGGGCCACTTCGCCCACTCGATCCTCGCCCACCACCTGACGAACGGCGGCGACGCCCCCGGGAGTCCTCTCGACGACGAAGTGCTGGTGGGCCCTCGCCGCGACGGAGGCGAGGTGGGTGACGGCGAGGACCTGCTGGCGTTCAGCCAACTCGGCCAAGCACTCACCGATGTGCTGGGCCACCGATCCCCCGATGCCCGCGTCCACCTCGTCGTAGACCGCGACCGTTCCCCCCCGCGCCGTCGCGAGGGACACGGCGAGCAAGACTCGACTGAGCTCACCGCCACTCGCCATGTCACCCACGGGGCCAAACGGGGCTCCGGGATGGGGTGAGAAGTCGAGGCGCACACTGGACCCGTCCTCACCGTCCACCATGACCCGTATCTCGGCTCCCGCCAGGGCCACGCGGGCCATGTTGTGGTTGATTCGAGCGCTCAACGCTTCGGCGGCTACGCGACGAGCGGCGAGCACGCGCTGCGCCGCCCGCGCGAGGGCCTCGTCTACGGCGCGAATCTCGTCACGTAGCTGGGACCACGCCTCCTCGCCCGCGAGAAGGGCGTCGCGCCGCTCTCGGGCGGCGCCGATCTCCACGAAGGCGTCTTCTAAGTGCCCACCGTACTTGCGAGCGAGGCGCTGAAGGGCCTCGACGCGCGCCGAGAGTGCGGCGAGTCGCTCCTGGTCGAGTCGTTCGGGGTCGGCCCATTGACGCATGTCGTGCACCGCGTCGCGAGCGAGATCGACGGCGTCGTGGAGTCGCGCGGCCACGCCCGACAACCCGTCGATGGCCTCGAGGCGACGCGCTACGTCGCTCAACTGGCTGAGAGCTCCACCGTCGTCTCCGTCCACACTCTCTACTCCCGCCTGGACCGTTTCGAGATGGTGGTGAAGTTCACTGACGTCGGCGAGTTCCTTCAGGACGTCCCGCAACTCCGTGGGGCGAAGGGGCTGGACGGCATCAAACTCCTCGATTTGGAAGGTGAGGTAGTCCACCAGGCGCTCGCGCTCGGCGGGATCCGTCGAGAACTCCTCGAGATCCCGTTCGAGGACGCGTCGTCGCGACCGGAGTTCGTCCAGTTCCGTGGTCTGCACCCCTCCGGACTCGTCCAGGAGGCGCAGCACCTCGGAACGCTGGGCCAACTTCAACGAGTCGCGCTGGCCGAGGAGTTCAATGTGGCTCTCCCCGACCGCGCGCAGGGCGTCGGCGCTCGTCGGCGCTCCGTTGACGTGGGCCCGCAGACGACCCGACGGGGATGATTCTCGCCCGAGGGCGATGTCGACGCCGTCGGATTCGACCACCACGCTGACCCGAGTGTCGGCGCCCACCCCCCGGCGGGCCGAGGCGCCCTCGCGGCCGAGACACAACTCGAGGGCGCCCACGAGCAGCGTTTTTCCCGTGCCGGTCTCCCCCGTCAGCACCACGAATCCGGGATCGAGCTCCAGGTGGGCGCGCTCAATCACGCCCAGTCGCTCGACGTAGAGTTCTCGCACCAGCGAGTTAGGCATGGCCCTCGCGCAGGTTGGAGCGGAGCCGGTGTCCTAGCTCGAACGTGGACGAGTAGACGACCCGCACCGGCTCGGGTTGACGAGTGACCGTGACCTCTTGCCCGGGGGTCAACGCACCGGCCAGTCGGCCGTCGATCACCACGTTCGCCGGGCGGTCGGTGACCAGTAGACGGACGACCCGCTCCCCCGACACGACGATGGACCGGTCAATAGTGAAGTGGGGCGCTACCGGGGTGAGAATGAGAACGTCGAGGGACGGATCGACTACCGGTCCGCCCGCCGAGAAGTTATAGGCGGTGGACCCGGTCGCCGTCGCCACCATGACGGAGTCGGCCGTGTAGGTCAAGTACTCCTCCCCGTCGACCGAGGTGAGGACCCGGACCATTCGTCCGGCCTCGTAGCGCTCGAGGACGACTTCGTTGAGTGCGAAGTGCGTCGCGGGGTCGGCGCCCACGCAGATGGAGAGAGCCAGGCGATTGACCGATTCACTCGAGCTCAGGGCGGCCTCGACCGCCGTCGTAATCTCGTCGGACGGCACGTTCAGGAGGAATCCGACTCGGCCCAAGTGCACCGGAAGAATGCGGGCCCCGTAACGGTGGGCAAATCGGGCGGCCCGCAGGAACGTGCCGTCTCCCCCCAAACTCACGACGAGAGCGTCGTCGGGCAACTCGGCCTCGCCGAGTCGCTCCAGTTCACTGACGTGGGCGTTAACGTCGCGTCGACGAAGCTCGTCGGCCGTCTCGTGGGCTCGCGCCAGGGCGTCGGGTCGTTCGGCCGCGGCCGTTAGCAGTACGTAGTTCACGGTGTCTCCGCCGCCCATCGTACTGAGTGGGGCTCACCCTCGGTCCGATAGCGCCTGAGTACACTCCAACCATGTCGCGAGGTTCCTTGGGTTCCGCGAAGACGCTCTCCCGCCAAAGGTCCCCGGGGCTTCGCCGCCCGAACGTGGAGATGGCTCTGGCCCTCCTCCTCGGATGGCTGGTCTTTCTGTTCCTCCTGTACCTCCGCGGGGGTCCGACCGTACGGGACGACCACGTCACGCTCTACAGCTCGTGGATGATGGCCCACGGCAGCGCGTCGTGCGCCTACCGGGTTCCCTCACCCGCGGACGACTACCCCATGAGCGCCCCCCTGTTCACCCTCCTCGAGACGGGGCTTCAGTGGGTCACCCGAGTCGGCTTCTCCCACCCTTACCCCGGCGGACTCGTCGCGCTCGACGGGTGTCGCCACGACTACGCCGCCCTCAACTCGTGGTTGAGCGGAACGGGTATCGCGCGCCGCACTCTCTGGCTCGGCACCGTGGTGTGGCCCCTTCTCGCGGCGGCGGGAGTCTGGCTCGTCCGTGTTCGCCGGGCGGGAGCGAGCTGGCTCGACTGGAGGGTCGTCGGCGTCTTCAGTCTCTGGCCCGTCTACTCTCTTCCCTTTCTCGAGTACTACCACCCCCAAGACGTCCTCGCCCTGGCGGCGTTGCTCGGGGCTCTCGCCGCGCTGGAGAGTCGACGGTTCGAACTGGCCGGGGTGCTCGGAGCCCTCGCCTTTTTGAGCCAGCAGAACGTCGCCCTCGCTCTCCTGGTGCTGCTCTTGATGGTGCCCACCCCTCGGGCGTGGCGGAGATTTCTCACGGGGGCTCTCGTGACGGCGATCCTCGTGGTGACACCCCTCGTGGTCCTCGGTGGTCCGGGTGCGCTCCACGCCGTCGTCACCGGCACCGGACTGAACGACAACCCCGTCTACTCGACCTGGATGGGTCAGTTCGGTATCTACGGGGGGCACGCTCTCGTGATCTCCCGGGCGGGACCCCTCGTCCTCGGTGTTCTCGGACTCTGGTGGTGGTGGGATCGCCACGGCGCTCCGACTCCCCCCGTGGTTCTCGACCTCGTGGCCTGCACCTTCGCCCTCCGGCTCGCCCTCGAGGAG
>JAGXAY010000068.1 GCA_018971385.1 Acidobacteriota bacterium
CGGAGTCCGGGCTCACGGAATCGCGAAAGGCAAGGACCAGTTGAACGTGGTGGCCGAGGAGCGCCTCCGTCAGGTGGGTCTCTGGGATGCCGTGAAGGATCGCCTGAACGACTCCCCTTATCGCCTCTCTGGTGGCCAGCAACAGTTGCTGTGCTTGGCCCGAGCCTTGGCGGTCGGACCGGACGTCCTCCTCCTCGATGAGCCAACGTCTGCTCTGGACCCGATTTCGACCGAAGCCGTGGAGTCGATGTTGCGGACGATGACGCCGGCCATCTCTCTCATTATCGTCACGCACAACCTCGGCCAGGCTCACCGCATCGCTGATCAGACCATGTTCTTCTACGACGGACGTCTCGTAGAGTACGGTCCGACGCAGCAAATTTTCGAACACCCTCGCGAAGCCGACACTGAGCGGTACGTGAAGGGACTGATGGGTTAACTCTCAGGGCGCCAAGTGCTCTGGAGGGTAACGAAGAAATAAAGCCACCTTCACCCACGGGTCACTCCCGGATTACTTGGGCTTTTTAACGTGTAGTGACATCCCTAATAGGAGGATAAAAGTGAATCTGAATTTCCGTAAGACTGCGCGCGTCGCGGCGACGCTAACGGCCGCGACGTCGTTGGCCCTCGTGGGCCTCTCAGGCTCCGCGTTCGCCAAGGCCAAGCCGAAGCCGAAGCCGAAGCCGGTTCCCACGGCCACCCTTAAGGTAGAAAAGCCCATTAAGGCGGCGAACATCACCGAAGCCGGTAGTTCGCTGCTTTACCCGTTGTGGAACTTGTGGACCCCCGCTTACCAGCGCTCCTTCCACAACATCAACATCACTCCGGGAGCCGGTGGCTCGGGACTCGGTATCTCCGAGGCCGCGAGTGGCACGATCCAGATTGGCTCGTCCGACGCCTACCTGTCGCCCCTGCAGCTGCAGGCGAACCCGGGTCTGTTGAACATTCCTGTCGCGATCTCCTCGCAGATGGTCGTCTTCAACATTCCGAGCGTTCACACTCACATCAACCTGAACGGTCAGTTGTTGGCCAAGATCTACTCCGGTCAGATCACCAACTGGGACGACCCGGCAATCGCCGCGGTGAACAAGGGTAACCCCCTCCCGAACTTGACGATTGTGCCCCTCTACCGCACCGACGGCAGTGGCGACACCTTCTTGTTCTCGACCTACCTGTACGACCAGAAGGGCTGGACCATCGCCCCGGGAACTTCGATTTCGTGGCCGTCCAACCCCGCTCTCGTCGGAGAGAACGGTAACGGTGGAATGGTGTCGGGCTGCCAGGCGCACCCCGGATGCATCGCCTACGTCGGCGCGAGCTACCTCACCTCGGTGTTGGCTGGCGGATTGACCTACGCCTCCCTCGAGAACGGACTCGGCAAGTACCTGCCGTGGAACCTCGCCGGTGTGGCCGCCGAAGCTGCGAGCTTCACGAAGTTCGTGAACAACGGTGCGGTGTCGATGATTGACGCGAAGGCGAAGAACGGTTACCCGATCATCAACTACGAGTACGCTATCGTGAAGCAGAAGCAGTCCACGGCGGCGAACGCGTCGGCGGTGCGCTCGATTCTCGAGTGGGCCATTGACCCGATGAACGGTGGAAAGACGTCATTCTTGACGCAGATCAACTTCCTGCCGCTGCCGGCTGCCTACGTCGCGGGCTCGTACAAGTTGATCCGTACCATCCACAGTTAGTCACTCGAGGACGGCGTGTCGGTTCCAGTGTCTTCTACGTCGTCCGGTGACGTTTCTGCCCGGCGGGGACTTCGTCCCCGCCGGGCAGCGTCGCGTCACTGGGAGGATCGGCTGTGGCTGGCATCCTCTCGCGCCGCGGTCACTATTCCCCTGGTGGGATTGACCTTTGTGGTCATCGTCCTCTTCTTTAAAGCCTGGCCCGCTATTCAGGTGAACGGTCCCGGGTACCTCAGCCGCTCCACCTGGCAGATCGGAAACCTCTACGGCGGCATTCAACACATTCACGGGGTGGAGATTCCCCAGGGGGCGAACTACGGAGCGTGGCCCCTTATCGCGGGCACGCTACAGAGTTCCGTTATCGCCCTGATTGTCGCCGTCCCCCTCTCGCTCGGTACTGCATTCGCGCTGACCGAGCGTTTGCCTCGCTGGATCGCTCAACCCCTCGGCTTCTTCGTCGAAATCTTGGCCGCCATTCCGAGCGTGGTCATTGGTCTCTGGGGCGGACTCGTCCTCGGACCCTTTCTCTCGGCCCACGTCTATCCTCTCGTTGCCAATCACGTCCCTAACGTGCCGGTGCTCAACTATTTCCGTGGTTACGTGGGGCAAGGCGAGGGTCTCCTGACGTCCGGTCTGATTCTCGGATTCATGATCATCCCCATCATCGCGGCGACGACGCGCGACCTCTTCAATCAAGTTCCCTCTCTGCCGAAGGAAGGAGCGGAAGCTCTCGGGTTCACCGAAGCGGAGGTGGCGCGCCGCATCACCATTCCCTGGGTTCGCTCGGGAATCGTGGGTGCGACGATTTTGGGCTTCGGTCGAGCCCTCGGGGAAACCATGGCCGTCGCGATGGTGTCGGGGTCCATTCAGGGCCATCTCGCGAACAACATTTACGGCACGATGACGACGATTGCCGCCACGATCGTGACCCAACTCGACTCATCCTTCACCGACGCCACCGGTTTCGCTCTCGCGAACCTGGCGGAGCTCGGGCTCATTCTGGCGGTGATTTCCATTCTCGTGAACTTCGGGGCCCGCACCATTGTGTCGCGCACGAGTAAGTACCGCGCCCCCCTCGGGAGAGCCTGATGAGCGGCGTCGACACCGTTCGCGTCAGTACCGCCTGGCGTCGGGGCAAGGCTCACGGCTTCCGGGCCCTCACGTACCTAGCCCTACTTTTCGTGGTGGGGCCGGCCATTCTCTTATTCGTGAACGTGGCGGCCCAGGCGATTCCTCACTGGAGTTGGAGTGTTCTCACGACGGTGCCGCTCGGTAATGGCGGGGGATTGGAAAACGCCATCCTCGGTACCCTCGTCATCATGTTTGGCGTCCTCCTCCTCGGCGGAACGACGGGAGTCCTTGCCGGGATATTTCTGTCGGAGTTCGTTTCGGTGAATCGCAAGGGCAAGGAACGGGGAGGGGTCTTACGAGCCAGTATCGACGTGCTGGCCGGATTCCCGTCGATTGTGCTGGGCTACGTCGGCTACGTGGCTCTCGCGGTCGGTCTGCACTGGGGATTCTCTCTCTTAAGTGCCTTGATCGTCCTGTCTTTGATGGTGGTTCCCTACATCACCAAGGCGACGGAAACAGCACTTCGTCAGGTCCCGACCACGTACCGGGAGGGAGCCGAAGCCCTCGGCATGCGCATGGGGTACAGCTTGCGTAAGGTGACGCTGAAGACGGCCCTTCCGGGGATTGTGACCGGGCTCTTGCTCGCCGAGTCCATCACCGTGGGCGAAACCGCGCCGTTGCTCTACACCGCGGGAATTTCTAACGGTCTACCGACGTGGCAGCTCGTTCACCAACCCATTGGCTACCTCACGTACTACGTCTGGACCGACTGGAATCAGCCGTTTCCCTCTCTCCACTACCTCTCCTACGACGCATCGCTCATCTTGCTGGTGATGATTCTCACCCTTCTCGTGGTGAGTCGACTTATCGTGAGCCGATCGCAGCGTCACTCCGAGTCGGGTCGATAAGTTTTCTCGCTCAGAACACACCTAGTGGGTACGCTGGGAGTGCCGGAGTTGTCACCCCCTCGGGGGTGAATCCGAGAGGGGGGTATATGCCCGAAGACCTTTTCTCGCTCGCGGTACGCACGTTAATGGAGCCATCTGTGGCTCTCGCGCGTATCGTTGACGCGTCCCTGGAGTTCATCCCGTCGGCCGAAGGGGCCGCCGTCGAGCTCGCCCGCGGGGAGTCCATGGTGTACGTCCAATCGGGAGGCACCCTCGAGCAGCACGTGGGGCTGGAGCTCCCGGCGCGAGGCAGCCTCTCGGGTCTGTCGGTCGAGATGGGGGCGACGCTCTATTGCGCTGACTCGGAACAGGACCCCCGGGTAGACCGAGCGAGCTGTCGGCGCGTGGGGGCGCGTTCTCTCGTCTGTGTCCCACTTCGTTCTCCGCGCGGCAATGTCGGTGTTCTCAAAGTGTGTTCGTCGCGACACGACGCCTTTTCGGATCGCGACGTAGCCGTCCTCGGGGGACTTTCCCAGTTCGTGGCGGGGGTGATTGTGGCAACGAGTGACTCCCCACCCGGTGATCTCACCTCGTTTGCTTCCCCGCCCGAAGAGGGGGTGCCTCACACGACGGAGGATTTTGTCGAGCGAGTCCTTAGACCCGACGCCGTCGCCGACGTGGCTCTCGCTCGAGAGGTGAGCGACGTTATTCAGCACCGACGTTTTCATATGGTGTTCCAACCCATCGTGGACGTCGTCGATGGTTCGGTGGTGATGTCCGAAGCGCTCTGTCGATTTGACGCTCCTTCGACTCGCACCCCGGATCGTTGGTTTGCGGACGCCTGGCGCGTCGGACTCGGAGCGCCCCTCGAACTAGCGGCCGCCGACATGGCTCTCGCGGACATCGAGAGATTGCCGGATGGCTGCCGCATGTCTCTGAACGTGAGCCCCACGTTTCTCGAACACCCACTCGTCGACGAACTTCTCGCGTGGCCCCACCCCGACCGCATTGTTCTGGAGATTACTGAGCACGTCGAATGCGAGGACTTCGCTCGAACGCGTCAGATACTCACCCCCCTGCGAGAACGCGGCATCCTAGTGTCGCTAGATGACGCGGGAAGCGGGTATTCGAGTTTGCAACGACTCGTCGCGCTCGAGCCGGACATCATCAAACTCGATTTAGAGCTCGTGCGAGGTATCGATCACGATCCGGTTCGACGGAGCATGGCCCGTGCTCTCGTTCACTTCGCGGCGGATGTTGGTTCGAAAGTAGTCGCCGAGGGTGTCGAGGCACCTCGCGAATTAAACACCCTTGGTGAGTTGGGCGTGCGCCTCATCCAAGGTTTCCTCATCGCTCGCCCCGGCGATGTCGGTGCGATTCCCGAAAGTCCGTGGCTTCTCGCGTCGAGTACTCCTCTACTGTAGGACCACCCCTTGGGGTGAGCCCACTGCCGGAGGGCCCCCGTATGCTGAGCCGGTAAGCCAAGAGAAAGGGCGCGACGTGACGCATAATTTGCGAGCTGACACCATCACTATGTCCGGGCACGAGGGTGACGAGATTGAGGCGTACCTGGCAGTTCCCACTGACGTCGAGACGTGTGGGTCCATCGTCGTGATTCACCACTTGCCGGGCTACGACGAGGCGACGAAAGAGATTGCTCGCAAGTTCGCGGCCAACGGATTCGCGGCTCTCATGCCAAATCTCTACCACCGCGAAGCTCCGGGGGCCGAGCCGGACGATGCGGCGGCGCTCGCTCGTTCCCAGGGCGGAGTACCGGATGAGCGCTTGGTCGGAGACGTCGCTGGAGCAATGGCGACACTGAAGGCACTACCTATCTCGAACGGCAAGGTTGCCTCGATCGGCTACTGCTCCGGTGGCCGCCAATCACTTCTCGCGGGTTGTCGTCTACCCCTCGACGCCGTCATCGACTGCTACGGAGCGTTCACGGTCGTGGACTCGCCCGCGGAGTCACCCCTTCGCGCCACCGCCATTGTTGGCGAAGTGGGTGGACTGACGGGACCCGTCCTCGGCCTCTTTGGAGCCGACGATCAGTACCCCTCCCCGGAACAGAACGAGACGTTGGCCAGTGCCCTACGCGAGGCGGGCAAGGAGTTCGACTTCCGAACGTACGAGGGGGCGGGCCACGCCTTCTTTAATACCGACCGCCCGAGTTTTCGCCCCGAGAGCGCCGTGGAGGCTTGGGCCGTTATCTTCGACTTCCTCCGTCGGACGGTCGGCTGATGTGCACGTACCAAACGGAGACCATCGCCCTTCGAGCGAGCGGTAAGACGCGCGAGGGGTGGACTGCGATGACCTCGGCCACCGTCTACTTCGATCACCCGGTGCACTTCCCTTCGGGGCACGCCCTCATGATTGACGTGCGAAACGCTGATCGGGGTCCGAGCGCGCGGGTGGCCCTCGAAATGGACGCCGAGTCGGCGAAGGCCCTCGCTCGAGCCATTCTCGCGACCCTCGAGACGGTCCCGGACGACCTACAACGTGACTCGATTCCCGCGGGCGACGCTCGCCTCAGCGTCGCCTCCATGATGGGTGGGGGACTGTCGTGACCGACACCCTTACCGTCTACGGAGCTCTCTGGTGTCCGGACTGTCGTCGTTCGAAAGCGTTCTTGGACGACCGCGGTATCGAGTACTCCTGGGTCGACGTCGACGCCGACGAGGCGGCGTCGGATGAAGTGAAGCGCCTCAACGGTGGGCCGCGCATCATTCCGACGATCGTGAAGGTGTCGGGAGAGTTCGTGGCCGAACCCTCCGATCAGACTCTCGCGTCGTTCCTCGGGCTCACGAGCTAGGCACACACTCCCCAGGGACGAGCTCGGAGGGCGAGTTGCTTGGTCACGACGACCAGTCCTTTAAGTGACGGGTCGCACACCCGCGCCGAGAGGGCGAGGTACTCGACGTCGAAGACGGAGTGGTCCCGGGCGATAAAGGGGGCGAAGGCTCCGCACTGCTGGTACGCCTCACACTGTTCGTCGATGGCGAAATCAAAGGTGGTGGCGAGGGCGCCCACCTGGCTCGGATCGTTCTTTAGCCCGGCCGCGAGTCCGTAGCGATGGGCGAGGGCGGCGAGATCGCGATTGAATCGAAGCTGTGCCGCGCTCGTCAGAGCGAAACCCGTGGTGTTCTCGAATCCGTCCACGTTGTCGAACTCCACTCCGTTAAATCCCGCTCGGGCGCAGGCCGCGACGCGCGCGGTGAGGAGGGGAAGAATGAGGTTCACTCGGCGAATGTCGAGCCAGCGTTCTCCGGGCCACCCGTTCGCCCTTCCGAGGAGCGATCTCGGAAATCGCCCGGCGTCGGGACGCCACGACTCCCACGTTCCCGCATCGACGTAACAGATGGCGTACGCCCCGCGGGCGTGCAGGGCGCGCACCGCCGCACGATTGGGCGTCCTTCCGTCTGGACCGTAGAGGTCGAGGTCCATCACCCGGGGTGTGGAACAGGGGCTGGGGTGTCGAGTGCTCGCGCAGAGGGTGACGTCGATGCCCCCGGGTCCGACGGCTCCCGTCTGCAGCTGATACTGAAAGTACGGAGTGGAGGGTGGGTCGACCCACCCTC